>NZ_JBDSNT010000015.1:0-3233 GCF_039915195.1 Gaiella sp. | reverse complement strand
AAGCAGGAACTGGCCGAGGTTGCCGAACTGCTCGCCCGAGACGACCTCCACCTGCTCACCCTGACCGGCCCGGGTGGCACCGGAAAAACACGACTCGCCTTGCAGGCGGCAGCGGAAGCGTCGGACTTGTTTCCCGACGGGATCACCTGGCTGCCGCTCGCCCCGTTGCGTGACCCCGAGCTGCTGCTGCCATCACTCGCGAAAGCACTCGCACTGAAGGACGAGCCCGGCCGACCGCTCGAAGACACGCTCACGGATCACCTCACAGGCAAACGGCTGCTGCTCGTGCTCGACAACCTCGAACACCTCCTCCCCCACGCAGCCACCCACATCGCCGTCCTCCGAGACACCAACGCCTCCGTCCTCGTCACAAGCCGCGAACGCCTTCGGATAAAGGGAGAGCAGACCTGGCCCGTCCCCCCACTCGCAGCCAAAGACGGCAGCGCCTTGTTCAACGCCCGCGCCCAAGCCATCGACCCGTGCTTCACCCCCACACCGGCAGTCGACGAGCTCTGCGCCCGCCTCGACGAACTCCCCCTCTCGATCGAGCTCGCAGCCGCCCGCACCGCCGTCTTCTCCGCCCAACAACTGCTCGACCGGCTCGGCCAACGCCTCGACCTACTCAAAGGCGACCGCGACACCGACCCTCGCCAACAAACCCTCCGCGCCACGATCGAATGGTCACACGACCTCCTCTCGGACGAGGAGCAACAACTGTTTCATCGGCTCGCAGTCTTCAGCGGTGGCTGCACGTACGAGACCGCCGAGCAGGTCACTGACGCAGATCCCGACACCCTCCAGTCACTGCTCGAGAAGAGCCTCCTGCGCAAACGCGACGGCCCGACAGGCACGCCACGCTACTGGATGCTCGAAACGATACGCCAATACGCAACCGAACAACTCGAAGCATCAGACGAAGCCGAACGACTCCACCGCCGTCACGCCGATCACTACCTCGCACTCGCCGAGGAGGCCGCCCCGCACCTGCGCGCTATCGCACTTCGAGGGCCCGACGGCTTCCGCGAATTGCTGGACCGGCTCGAGTCGGAGCACGACAACCTCCGCGCCGCGCTCGACTGGCTCGAGGGGGCCGGAGAGACGCAGCAGGTTCTACGACTGGCGGGCGCGCTGGTCGAGTTCTGGTTCAAGAACGAGAACTGGGCGGAACTCCGTACGCGGCTTCCGGCGGCGCTCACCTCCGACGAGCGTCCGACCGCAGCTCGCGCCAAGGCTCTGATCGGCGCCGCGGACACGCTGACGATGAACGACGATCTAGCCGGCTCGCGCCGGTACGCCGACGAGGCGCTCGATCTCTATCGGATGCTCGAAGACCGATCCGGGACTGCGGACGCTCTGTGGCGGATCAGCGGAACATTGCGCGATCACGTGGACGCGCAACCGTTCCTCGAGGAGGCGCGTGCACACTTCCGCGAGATCGGCGATCGGGACTCTGTCATGGGCGTCACCCGGTTACTCGCATCCCTGTACATGAAAAGCGAGGACTATGACCGAGCCTGGCCACTGTACGTCGAGAACCTCACCCAGGCCAGAGAGCTCGGAAACACACTCCGAGAGGCGCAGTCACTGGGCGCACTGGCTCTGATCTCCGCCGACCAGGGTAAGTGCAAGGAAGCCCTCTCGTTGGCAGCGGAGCACCTCTCGATCGCTCGCGGCCATAGCCGACTCGACCTCTCGTCGGCCTTCTCCCGGGTTGCGTACGTGCTCGCCCGCGCAGGACGAATCGCAGGTGCAGCGCAGCTCCTCTCCTACTCGGAAGCGCTGACCGAGGAAATCGGCGCGATCGCACCGTGGGTCGTCGAGCTGAACGACAAGACACGAGCACTCGTGCGCGAGCAGCTAGGAGATGCCGCTTGTGTCGAGGCGTACGAGCTGGGGCGGTCGCTGGCGGGCGACGATGCGATCGCCTTCGCCTTCGCCGCACTGGGGTAACCGGTTCCTAGCCGGCTTCGCCCGATGCGGCGGCAGCCGCCTTCGCCTCGGCGACCTTCGCCTCGAGCGCGGTCAGCACGTTCCCGACCTGCTGGTTGATGATCGGCTGGAGCACCCGCTGGCCCATCGAGCCGACAGGGCCGGCGATCTTCACATCCGCCGACCACGCCATAGAGGTGTGATCGCCTTCACCCGAGAGCGTGAACGACGTCGTCATGTTCATCATCGCTCCGACACCCTTGCCCTTCGCGTTCATCGACGCGAACTCTGGCGGGCGCTCCTCGAGCTTCTCGAAGTCGATCGTCATCTTCAGGCCTCCGAGGCCGAGCGGCACCTTCACCTTCGCCTGCCAGTGGCGGTCGTCCTTGATCTCGAAGCCTTCCACGCCTGGCATCAGCCCGGCCATCTGAGCCGGGTCGTTGATCACGCTCCAGACCACCTCTCGCGATGCCTCTAGCTCCTTTGTTCCATTCACATTCACCTGGACGTCACCTCGATTGTCTCTCTCGACCGCTCGGGATGGCTGAGCATCTCCCAGACGCGGTGGTAGGGGTTGTGGCTGTCGGTCACGATCGCGCCGCCGGCTGCCCGGAGCGCATCCTGGATTCCCGAGCAGATGCAGTGGATCCCACCGCCGCCACCTTCGCCCATGCCCTTCGAGCCGAGCGGGCTGAACGGCGACGGGGACTCGATCGCGCCCGTCTTCAGCGCCGGCACATCGAGCGCGTGCGGGACGTGGTAGTCGTAGAAGTTCGGGGTGAGTAAGTTGCCGTCCTCGTCGTAGACGAACGACTCCCAGAGGGCCGCGCCGATCGCGTGCGCAGTAGCGCCCATCACCTGACCCTCGACGATCTGCGGGTTGATTCTGACTCCACAGTCGTCAACGGCGGCATAGTCGACGACCTCCGTCACACCCGTCTCGGGGTCGATCTCGACGACGCACGCGTGGATCTGCGTCGCGTACGTCAGCGTCAGGTTGCCGAACTTCCGCTCCTTGTCGGGCACATCAAACGGCGGCCGGTAGACGTACCGGCAGTTCATCGTCGGCGGATCGTCCGGGAACCCAGCGTTGTTGGCATTCGGAATCGCACCGAGCGCCATGAACGGCAGAGCCGCCTCGTGGTTGTCCTTGATCCGGGCGAAGCCGTCCGCGAGTTCGATCGCCTCCTCCGGGCACTGGAAGACCATCGAAGCGAGCTTCACCATCTGACCCGCGAGCATGTCAGCGGCACCCTTGACCGCGCTGAGCCCGGTGACGGCGAACTGGCTCGCGTAGGTGCCGG
>NZ_JBDSNT010000002.1:0-13294 GCF_039915195.1 Gaiella sp. | reverse complement strand
TCGCCGCAGACGAGCGCGAGTGCGGCATTCCAGCTCCACACAGCGACGGGGAAGTTGAACGCGCTGATCACGGCGACGGGGCCGAGCGGATGCCACGTCTCGGTGAGTCGGTGACCGGGACGCTCCGAGGCGATCGAGCGGCCGTAGAGCTGACGTGAGAGCCCGACAGCGAAGTCGCAGATGTCGATCATCTCCTGTACCTCGCCGAGACCCTCCTGGGCGATCTTGCCGACCTCGAGCGTCACGAGACCACCGAGCGCACCCTTCTCGCGCCTCAGCTCTTCACCGAAGAGACGGACCAGCTCGCCGCGGTGCGGTCCGGGGAGGTCACGCCAGGCGGCGAAGGCGACCGTGGCGCGCGCTATCGCCGCGTCTGTGGCGGCCGCGTCCGTCCGTGTGACGCGCGCAATCTCCTCGCCGGAGATCGGCGTGCGAACGACGAGGTCGCCGGCTGCGACGCGCGACAGGTCGACCCCGAGCTGCGCGAGCAGCGCTCCTGCCTGATCCGCCGCGCTCACCGCGCGATCACTTAGATGCGCTCGATCTCGGGAATCAAGCGACCGTCATCGGTGACGGTTGCGTTCCACTGCTGGAAGGTCGGGTCGAGATCAGCGATGTCCTGGCCACGCTCCGCCACTCTGACGGGCTGGGCCGACTCGGGCGAGACGCGGTACTGGTACCACGTGATGTCCCAGGCGAACGTGAGCACCATCTCGGCGTTGACGCCGGAGAGCGGCATGATCGACGCCTGGGGCTCACCGAGCGCCTTCGCGACCCCCGCGATCGTGCGCCGGAACTGGGTCGCGTTGAACAGCTCTGCGGCCTCCACGAGCGCCATCTCTCCGTCACCGAGCCTGCGCAGGATCGGCTCGCTGACGACGGGCTCGATCTCCTCGTCGCGCGCGCCGAGGAGCGACTGCCACATTGACTTCTGGCGACGGCGGCGAACCGGCTGCGGGAACAGGGGCGAGAGCGGGACGCCCTCTCGCGTCCACCCGTAATCGAGCGCGGTATCCGAACAGAGCGGGCAGACGTCGACGAACGTGCTCCCGTCCCGCGAATAGCGAAGCGCACGCTCGCCCTGCAGCAGAGTGCGTTCACAAACGACGCACGTTCGCGTGGCTGTTGTCTTGATCACTCGCACGGCCGACCACTATAGCCCCTATGCAGGGGCTTTCCAATTCCTCTGTCAGGAGTGGACTAGATCGCGTGCCTTCTGCGTCTCGTCGATCACCTTTTGTGCGACGTGCGCGGGAACCTCGTCGTACCGAAGGAAATGCATCGAATACTCGCCGCGCCCCCCCGTCATCGACGTCAACGACTGCGCGTACGTGAGCAACTCGGCCATCGGAACCTCCGCCTTGATCGTTGTCATGCCGGCGGCGGGCTCCATCCCGTGGAGTCTCCCTCGTCGGGAGTTGAGGTCGCCGTTGACCGAGCCGACAGCCTCGTCGGGCACGGTCACGTCGAGCTCCATGATCGGCTCGAGCAGCACGGGGGACGCCTTCGCGTAGGCCTCCTTCCACGCCATCGAGCCGGCGATCTTGAACGCCATCTCCGACGAGTCGACGTTGTGGTACGAGCCGTCGACGAGCGAGACGCGAACGCCCTGGACGGGTGCACCCGCCAGCTCCCCATGCGCCATCGCCTCCTGGACTCCCTTGTCGACGGCGGGTCGGAAGCTCTGCGGGATGACCCCGCCGACGATCTTGTCGACGAACTCGTAGCCCACCCCACCCACAAGCGGCGCAATCACGATGTGGCAGTCGCCGAACTGGCCGCGACCTCCGGTCTGCTTCCGGTAGCGGCCGTGCGCTCTCGCCTCGGAACGGATCGTCTCCAGGTACGGCACGCGCGGCGGGTGCAACTCGATGTCGACGGAGTAGCGGCGCTTTGCACGCTCGAGCGCTACCTCGACGTGCATCTGGCTCATCCCGGAGAGGATCTCCTCACCGGTCTGCTGGTTCCGCCGCAGCTGCAACGTCGGATCCTCCTCTGCGAGACGCCGGATCGCAGCGGCGACCTTCTCCTCCTCACCTTTCGTCTTCGGCGTGATCGCGAAGCTCATCACGGGCTCCGGGAAGGCGATCTCTGGGAGCTCGGCCGCGATCTCCCTATCGGTCAGGAGGTCGCCCGTGCGGACGTCCTTGAGCTTCGCGACCGCGCCGATGTCACCCTCGCCGAACTCCTTGACGCCCGTGTGCTCCTTGCCCTGAAGTTGCAGCAGTGTCCCCATCCGCTCCTTGGCGTGGCCACGCGCGTCGACGAGCGTCGAATCCGCCGTGACGCTGCCACGGAGCACACGGAAGAGGTTGATCCGCCCGGCGAACGGATCGGCGAGCGTCTTGAACACGAACGCGGCCGTATCCGCTCCCTCGATCTCGATCGGCGCGCCCTTCTTCGCCGGCGACGGAACGCCCTCGACGATGAGGTCGAGGAGCGCGTGCGTACCGAGGTTCTTCGTCGCAACCCCGCACGCGACAGGGAACACCTCACCCTTCGTGATCGCGAGCTTGAGCGCCGACGCGACTGCATGGGCGTCCAGTTCCTCCCCACCCAGGTACTGCTCCATCAGCGCCTCGTCGGTCTGGACGACCTCGTCGAGGAGCTTCTCGCGATACGCCTGCGCGATCTCCATCATCTCGTCCGGGATTGCTGTCGGCTCACCTTCCTTCCCGCCATCAGGGCTCGTGTAGGCGCACATGTGGAGGACGTCGACGATCCCGGTGAGTTCGTGCTCGGCACCGATAGGCAGATGCACGGCGACACACCGGGACGAGAACTGATCCTGAATCTGCGCGAGCGTGCGATAGAAGTCGGCGCGCTCGCGATCGAGCATGTTCACGAAGAGGACGCGAGCGAGGCCGAGGTCGTCGGCGAGGTGCTTGACCCGTGCGGTGCCGACCTCGAGGCCCATCACGGCGTTGACGACGACGAGCGCTCCCTCAACGACGCGGAGCGCGCAACGGGCCTCACCCTGAAAGCTCGGGTCGCCGGGAACGTCGATGAAGTTCAGCTTTCGCTCTTGCCAGTTGGCGTGAGCAAGCGTGAGCGAGATCGACATCCGCCGCTTCTGCTCGTCCTCGTCCCAGTCGCTCACGGTCGTTCCCGCTTCGACGGCGCCGAGACGGTTGATCTCCCCGGTCTGGTAGAGCAGCGCTTCGACGAGAGAGGTCTTGCCGGTTCCACGATGACCGACGACTGCGACGTTGCGGATCTTTCCGGGCTCGATTGCGGCCATGGGCGTCCGTTCCTCCTCGCGATGGCTGGGGTACCGCGAGTCTAAATGGCTGCGCAGGAGTCGTGCGGCGTGAGGCGGGGCGGCGGTGGCCGCCTTCAGACGGCCGCCCGGGTTCCGAAACGCTACGTCTCGGCGGCTTCGCGCATCCCGCCGGAGAGGCGGGCCTTGAGCCGAAGCACGGCCTTCGTATGTAACTGCGACACGCGCGACTCCGTCACGCCGAGCACCTCACCGATCTCACGGAGGGTGAGCTCCTCGTAGTAATAGAGGGTGACGACGAGCTTCTCGCGCTCGGGCAGCCGGGCGATCGAGTCGCCGAGCGCCTCGCGCATCTCGCTTTGCTCGAGTGAAAACTCCGGATCGGGCGCATCCTCGTCCTCGATCGTGTCGATCAACGCTATCTGATCGCCCCCGCCAGACGGCGACCACAGCTCGTCGAGCGCGGCCATCGACGACCGTGAGATCTCCGACAGGCTGTTCTCGAGCTCATCGGTCGTGATCCCGACCTTGTCCGCAATCTCCTCGTCAGTCGGCGCCCGATGGAGCCGACGCTCGAGCTCGGCAATCGCCCGCTCGATCTCCCGTGCTCTCGTACGAACGGAGCGCGGCACCCAGTCGAGCGAGCGAAGCTCGTCGATGATCGCGCCACGGATCCGACTGATCGCGTACGTCTCGAACTTGATCGCGCGATCCGGGTCGAACCGCTCGATCGCACCGATCAGGCCGAGCAAGCCGTACGAGACGAGATCCTGCTCATCGACGTGGGCAGGCAACGTCGCCCCGAGGCGACCGGCTACGAATTTGACGAGCGGCGCATACGTCAGGATCAACCGGTCGCGCAACGCCTGGTCGCGCGTCTTCCGGTAATCCTGCCACAGCGCCTGCGTCTCACTTCCAGGCTTTACGGACACTGCCACAGAATACGCCGCGGAGGCCAGAAACCTTCTTTGTACCGGTTCACGACCTCGGCCAGGCCTTCCGTGCCAGGTCCGCCATCCACAGCGCGAGCCCCGCGGCCGCGATTCCGATGATCATCGCCCGACCGCCCGACGCGATCGAGTACACCGCGAGAGCACCGAGAACGGCCGCGATTGCGACGAACAGGAGCGAGAGCAAGCGACGCTGCACGATCCCGAGGCTACACTGGTGCGTGCAACCCAGGGGCGTGGCTCAATTGGTAGAGCACCGGTCTCCAAAACCGGGGGTTGCAGGTTCGAGTCCTGCCGCCCCTGCTGGGTAGACAACAAAAAGACCTGCGTGTGCGGCAGGTCTTTTTCCGTTTCGAGATCACGCCGTGGTGAAGTTACGCAGGGGATTTTCGACCGCCCACACAGTGGCGTCCGAAGCTCCCCGTGAGGCGTCGAGGCCACCGCGTGATGGACGAGAGCCTTGAGGCCTTCGGCATCGAAGCAGTCTTGCGCGACGTGATCCACCCGACCATGAGACGCGTCGGCACAGAATGGGAAAGGGGCCAGCTCAGCATCGGCCAGGAGGGCTCGACGGCGAGATCGTCGCAGTAGCGAACCAGGTCGCGAGTCTGCACCGCTGAACGTTCGACGGAGGACGACGGACCGCGCCGGACAGGAGGTGCGGCCGAGGAGTACGACACCAGTGCGGGCAGGCTACAGGCTCGGTTCTGGGATCGGTCCCGGGCGTAGGAGACAACCCGGTGGTTTAGGCGACGCCGGAAGCGGGGAGGCTTCGTGCACACGCTGACGAGGACTCGGTGTTCGGTGGCTTCCTTGCGGACTGCCGCCCGGCCAGCTGGCAGCAGCGGCTACGGAATCCCTCCTTGACCGTTCCCGCTGCTGCCGACTGCCAACCAGCCAGGCCCGCACGAACACTGCGAGCATGCCCGCACGAACACTGCGAGCAACAAGCGCTCCCCCGGCAGCACGACGAGTACGGTTGCGAAACATGCAGCCCACCGAGCCCGTCTACGAGCCTTCCGCTGCGCGCCCCTCGCTGTGCCATACGTGCTCGTTCATCCGCGTTGTCGCCGGACGCTTCGACCAGGTCTATCTCCTCTGCCAGAACGATCTGCTCCCAGAGAAGTACCCACGCCAGCCAGTTCGCCGCTGCGACGTCTACGCCCCGACAACGCGTGCTCCTGACGGGGCCACGCCCGCCCCGGGATAGCCGAGGAGGTCGTTCGTTACCGCCGCGTCAGTCCTCGTGCAGCCGCGCCTGCAGACGGGCAGCGTGAACCGCGTTTCGCAGCAGAAAGACATCGGTAATCGGCCCAACGCCTCCGGGGACGGGCGATACCGCCTCGGCAACCTCCTCGACCGAGTCGATGTCCACGTCGCCGACCATCCGTACCCTCCCGGTCTCGGCGTCCTTCTCGGGGTTGATGCCGACGTCGATCACGATCGCCCCCGGCTTCACCATGTCGCCCGTGACGAACCGCGGCAGGCCCGCTGCGACGACGAGGATGTCGGCTGCACGCGTGTGCGCCTTCAGCCGACCGGCCTGCGCTGTGAACTTGTGCGCGCTGATCACGGTCGCGTTTCGGGCCAAGCCGAGCCAGAGAGCCGGCTTCCCGACGTTGTTCGAGCGCCCCACGAGCACGAGGTCGAGGCCGTTGTAGAACGTCTTCGGATCGCGCCCCGTATCCGCCACATAACGATCGAGCATCCAGAACACCGAGGCAGGCGTCGACGGGACGAAGCGCGGCTGACCCAAGGCCAGGAGCCCCGCGTTCTCCGGGTGCACCGCCTCGATATCCTTCAGCGGATCGAGCCGCCGGTAAACATGTCCCTCGTCGACGTGTGACGGCAACGGACGGAGCACGAGGATGCCTGAGACACGAGGGTCGGCGTTGAGCTTGCCCACGATCGCAAGCACCTCCGCCTCCTCGACGCCGCCGGGCAGGTGCTCACAGACGTAGCGGCACCCGAGTTCCTCCGAGAGTCGGCGCACCCGACGCTCGTAGGCGACCGACGCATAGTCGTCTCCGACGAGTAGCGTCGCGAGACCGGGCACGACGCCCGCAGCCTCGAGCGCGCGGGTGTCCGCCTCGACCTCGGCGCGCAGCTCGGCAGCGAGATGTTCGCCGTCGATCCGAATGGCAGTCACGAGCGTGAATCTACCGCGTCGAATCTGCCGTGCGCACGCACCCGCCAGTGGGAACACGTGCGCCGACAATGGCGAACGTCTGCGCCCGTGCGTAGTCTCGTGCCTGCACCCCGGCGAAGGAAGAAGAGACATGACGATCCTGACCAGCAGAGTCGAACGTTCGGCCGACGGCTTCGCCACTCGTGAGGCTCACATGTCCGCACTCGTCGCCGAACTGCGCGACCGAACGGCGCTCGTCGCAGCCGGGGGCGGCGAGAAGGCGACCGAGCGTCATCGCTCGCGCGGCAAGCTCACGGCCCGTGAACGCATCGACAGGCTCGTCGACCCCGGTACTGCCTTCCTCGAGCTGAACGCACTTGCCGCCTGGGAGCTCTACGACGGCCAGGCGCCTGCCGCCGGGGTGGTCACTGGAATCGGCGTGATCGAGGGCCGCTGCTGCGTCGTCGTCGCAAATGACGCGACTGTCAAGGGAGGCTCGTACTTCCCGCTCACGGTGAAGAAGCACCTCCGCGCCCAGGAGGTCGCGGAGCAGAATCACCTTCCGTGCGTCTACCTCGTCGACTCGGGTGGTGCGTTCCTCCCGCTCCAGGCCGACGTCTTCCCTGACCGCGAGCATTTCGGGAGGATCTTCTTCAACCAGGCGCGGATGTCGGCGCAGAACATCCCCCAGATCGCCGTCGTCATGGGCTCGTGTACAGCCGGCGGCGCGTACGTTCCGGCCATGAGTGACGAGACGGTTATCGTCGAGGGCACGGGAACGATCTTCATCGGCGGCCCACCACTTGTGAAGGCGGCCACCGGCGAGGACGTGACGGCCGAGGAACTCGGCGGCGCGACGCTCCACACGCGACGATCCGGTGTCGCCGACCACTACGCGCTCTCCGACGAGCACGCACTCGCGCTCGCACGGCAGATCGTCCGCCATCTCGGCGACCCCGGGAAGGCACCGTGGGACATCGCGACGCCCGAGCCGCCTGCCGTTGACCCCGCCGATCTGTACGGGATCGTCCCCGAGCACTACCGCCACGAGCTCGACCCCCTCGAGGTGATCGCGCGGATCGTCGACGGCAGCCGCTTTCACGAGTTCAAGGCGCTCTATGGCGACACACTCGTCTGCGGTTTCGCACACATCGAGGGGCACCCCGTCGGAATCCTCGCAAACCGCGGCGTTCTGTTCGCCGAATCGGCCCAGAAGGGTGCACACTTCGTGGAGCTCGCGTGCAAGCGACGGATCCCGCTCGTCTTCCTGCAAAACATCACTGGCTTCATGGTCGGCAAGGCCGCGGAGGAAGGCGGAATCGCGCGAGACGGTGCCAAGCTCGTCACCGCCGTCGCCTGCGCCGACGTGCCGAAGTTCACGGTCGTTACCGGCGGGTCGTTCGGGGCCGGGAACTACGCGATGTGCGGCCGGGCCTACAGCCCGCGCCAGCTGTGGATGTGGCCAAACGCCCGGATCTCCGTGATGGGCGGTGAACAGGCAGCCACGGTGCTCTCAATGGTCGGCGACTCCGACCCGGACGAGATCCGGGAGACCTACGAGCGAGAGGGCTCACCCTACTTCTCGACGGCCCGCCTATGGGACGACGGCATCATCGACCCGCTCGACACGCGACGCGTTCTGGCGCTCGGACTCGCAGCCGCAGCGAACGCCCCTGTGCCCAAGACGACGTTCGGCATCTTCCGCATGTAGACATTGGGGTTCTGATCCGTCACTCTGCAGGGTGGCAACAGTCCACGGACGAGGAGGATCATGTCCTACAAAGCCCTCGATGCCGACGAGATGAACGTTACCTGGGGCACGTTCCGGATGGTGCGGCACGAGCTCGGCGGTACCGCCTTCGGGCTCAACCAGATCGATTTCCCGCCCTACAAGGTCGGCCCCGAGCACGACGAGATGCAATCGGGCCAGGAGGAGATCTACTACTGCATCTCCGGCTCGGGCACGCTGACGATCGACGGCGACCCGGTCGAACTGCGACCGGGCCGTTACATCCTCGTCTCACCCGACGCGAAGCGACATCCCGAGGCCGGCGAGGACGGGATGTCGTTCATCTGCGCCGGCGGCGTTCCCGGTGGAGTCTATGAACCGTGGGTGCCGCCCGAGGAGTAACGGATCGCTAGGCCGCCGCGACGCGCGCCGTGGCCTCGAAGACCAGCGTCTCGACGACGTCCCGTAGCTGCCCGAGGAGCTCCTGATCCGGAGCTGCAACGCGCTCGGGCGCCTTGCCGAGCGAGAATCCCCCGCCTACGACGCGCGCACCCATGATGCCGAGCACCTTGCGTGTCTCCTCGTGCGCCCAGATGCCGCCGAACGCGCCGGGACTCGCCCCGACTACCGCAACAGGCTTGCCGCGAAACACGTTCGTCGCGCCGGGCCGCGAGCCCCAGTCGAGCGCGTTCTTGAGTGTGCCCGGGATCGAGCCGTTGTACTCCGGGGTGGCGATCAGAACCGCATCGGCCGAGGAGACGACTGACCGGAACGTCGCCACGGCCACTGACGGAGTCTCCTCGGTGTCCTGATCGAATGGTGGAATGTCGCGCAGGCCCTCCCAGGCGGCGTACGTCACGCCGTCCGGGAGGTTCGCCGCGGCAAGTTGCAGGAGCTGCGCGTTCAACGAGTGCGCGCGCAGGCTGCCGGCGATGCCCAGAATCTGCATCGCTATGCCACCTCGGCCAGCACGAGTTCGAGCTCTGCGTGCAGCTTCACGTCGTTGCCCACCGCGAAGCCGCCGGTCGGGAGCGGCGCGTTCCAGGCCAGGCCGTATGCCGTGCGGTCGATCACCGTCTCGAGCTCGAGGCCGATGCGGGAGCTGCCGTCGAACGACGTCACCGGCCCACCGACCGATCCCTTGATCGCAACCGGCCTCGTGACGCCCTTCAACGTCAACTCGCCGTCGACCACGACCTCGTCCCCGGCGATCGAAATCGCATTCGAGGCGAACGACAGCCGCGGATGCCGCTCGGCGTCGAAGAAGTCAGGCGCCAGCAGGTGCCCGGTGAGGTTCGGCTCCGAAACACGGACAGACGAGACATCCACCGTCCCTCGGATCCCGCCCTCGTCGACGGTGACCTCGAAGGCGTCGAAGCCACCGCGGAAGTTGGCGACCACCATGTGCTTGACCGAGAACTCGACCGTCGAGTGGACCGGGTCGACCTGCCACGTGCCCGTCGGGAATGCAGTGCGGGTCTCTGAAAGTGTGCTCACTGGAGTTGTCCTTTCTCGCTACTATTTGATGACTCAACTACCCTAGCGGAGAATTCATTGTCTCGTCAAGTATTGACTGATCAAGCTTCTGCACAGTCGGTGTTCGGGCGCCTGTTGCACGCGCACGGGACTCTGATGCGCGCCGTCGAAGCGCGTCTTCGGGCCGAGCACGGATTGAGCGCGAACGACTTCGAGACGCTGCTTCACCTCTCCCGCGACGCGCAGGGTGAGATGCGCCGTATCGATCTCGCCGCGCGCCTGCGCCTCACCCCGTCCGGCGTCACGCGGCTCCTCGACGGACTCGAGGAAGCCGGGCTGACCGGGCGACGCAACTGCCCGGCGGACGCACGGGTGACCTACTCGGTGCTCACGAGCAGCGGGCGCGAGATGCTGCAGAAGGCCTCATGTACGCACGCTGCTGTCTGCGAGGAGCTGATCGGCTCCCACCTCTCCCCCGCCGAGCTCGATGACCTGCTGGGGCTGCTCGCGCGACTTCCCGGCGGTGACGAGTTCGACGCCGGATGCTGTCATGGTGGAGCTGACACAACGACCTAGAGCGTGTCGCGAAGCCACTCGTCGAGGTCGCTCGACTCCGCATAAGTGAGATCCCGCAGTGGAGCGCGGACGTCGGGCCGAACGGGCACGCCCTGCGCCGCGATGATCCGCTTCATCGCCGCCTGCCGCGGGAATCGCTCGACGGCCGCTCGTAGCGTCGCGAGCGCGTCAGCGCCCTCGGCCGTCGGCTCGCGAACCACCGCAGCAACAGCCTCCGGGAAGGCGGAAGCCAGAGCGGACACCGCACCGATCGCGCCACCGCTGATGCCTCGATAGATGAGCGCCTCGGGACCGACGAACACATCGAGCCCCTCGAGTCCGAGATACGGCTCGAACGCCTCCCAGGCAGCGTCGCTGACCTTCATCCCGACGAAGTTCGGAGCCTGCTCCCTCAGTCGACGTAGGACATCGAGTGTCACCGAGTACCCGCTCGTTTTCGCGAACTCGTAGACGTAGAACGGAAGCGGCGCGCAGGCGTTCGCGGAAGCGGCGAAGTGCGCGAGCTGGGCAGCCTCGTCGAGCACGAAGTACGGCGGCCCGATAACGGCGACCGCGTTCGCGCCCGCCTCCCCGGCGTCCGCTGCGAGCGCGACCGTATCCGCCGTCGTCTGCGCTCCACAATGCGCCGCCGTATCGAGGCGACCGGCAGCCGCCTCGACGAACAGACGAAGTCCGCGTTGTCGCTCCTCGACGGAGAACAGCACACCCTCCCCGTTCGTCCCGAACGCGAGCACGCCGTCGAGCCTCGCAGCAACGTACCGGTCGAGCATCGGCCCGAACGCCTCGTCGTCGAAGTCGCTCCCGCCCGGAAGGAGTGGCGTCACAGCGGCAGCGAGCGTTCCCTTCAGCAGGGCATCGGGCGACATACCGTGACTCTAGACTGCCATGACATGGACGCGCTGCGAATCGAACGCGAAGGCGATCTCCTCCGGATCACGCTCGCGCGTCCCGAGTCGCGGAATGCGTTCGACGCGACCCTGATCGAGGAGCTCGCGGAGGCATTCGTCGACGTCGGCAAAGCCCGTGCCGTCGTGCTCGCGGGCGAGGGCAAGAGCTTCTGCGCCGGAGCCGACATCGAGTGGATGCGCAGCTCGGCACAGCTCACGCACGACGAGAACGTCGCCGACGCGAACGCGCTTCGACGGATGTTCGAGGCGATTGACAGCTGCCCCGCGCCCGTCATCGCGCTCGTCCAGGGGCACGCACTCGGCGGCGGGGCAGGGCTCGTCGCGACCGCCGATATCGCGATCGCGCACGAACGCGCGTCCTTCGCGTTCTCGGAGGTCAAGCTCGGGATCATTCCTGCCGTGATCTCGCCGTACGCGCTCCGCAAGATTGGCGAGAGCGCCGCGCGACGCTACTTCGTCACGGGTGAGCGCTTCGACGCCGCAACCGCGCTTCGAATCGGCCTCATTCACGAGGTGACGGCCGATCTAGCGGGCGCACTCGGCGCGATCGTCGGCGAGCTTCGCACTGCGGGGCCTCGGGCGGCACGCCACGCAAAGCGGCTCGTGCTCGACCGCCCGGACGGCCCGGATACCGCCCGTCGGATCGCGGAGCGGCGAACGAGCGACGAGGGGCAAGAGGGTCTCCGCGCGTTCTGCGACGGACGCGTGCCGGGAAGCCCGGGCTTCGCGTCATGGTCTCCCGCGGCGCTCGAGCCCGACGTCGTCGACTGAGGCGCGCATGATTGACCGTAGCGCCCCCAGGCTGCGAGCTTGACCACCGTGCCCGAGCCAATGCATTCGAGCACCAACCGCCAGCCGGAGATCGGCTGCACGAAGGACGAGCTGGATACTCCGGCGCTGTGCATCGACCTCGACGTAATGGATCAGAACATCCGCCTCATCGTGGAGGCGTGCAGGGCGGCCGGGGTCGCCTGGCGACCCCACATCAAAGGCCACAGGTGTGGTGCGATCGGCGTGAGGGAGGTCGAGGCCGGTGCACTCGGGCTCACGTGCGCAAAACTGGGTGAGGCCGAGCTCATGGCGTCCTCAGGGGTACGCGATCTGCTGATTGCCAACGCGATCGTTGGTGATCGCAAGCTGGCTCGCCTTGTCGAGCTCAGCCGTCACGCCGATCCGATCGTCGCCGTCGACCACACCGACCAGCTGCGCCCGCTCGCAGCCGCGTTCGCAGCCGCCGGGCGCTCGGTACGTGTCGTGATCGAGGTCGATATCGGCCTCGCCCGCGGCGGCGTCGAACCGGGTGACGCGGCGCTGCCCCTCGCTCGCGAGGCGATCTCGCTCGAGGGCATCGACTTCGTCGGGCTCATGGCCTGGGAGGGCCACCTCATCAGGATCGCCGACCGGGACGAGAAGGAACGATCGATCCACGATGCACTCCGCGGACTGCTCGACACGAAGCTGCGACTCGAGGTCGAAGGCATCGAGTGCCCGATCGTCTCGTGCGCCGGTACGGGCTCGTTCCAGATCTCACTCGCCCACCCCGGCATCACCGAGGTGGAGGCAGGCGGTGCGATCATGATGGATGTGTTCTATCGCGAGGAATGTGGTGTAACGGGCCTTGGTAACGCGCTCACACTGCTGACGACTGTCGTCGCCCGGCCAGGACCCGGGCGAGCGATCGTCGATGCCGGACGAAAAACACTCAACGTCGAGATCGCCATGCCCCACGTCTGCGAAAGACCTGGAGTGGAGTTCGAACGGATGTCGGCCGAGCACGGTCAGCTGAAGGTTGCGCCCAATGCGGCCAGGCTCTCCATCGGCGACCGTCTCGAGGTCGTGCCGGGCTATGCCGACCTGACCGTGTTCCTCCACGACCGCTTCTACGGCTTCCGCGACGGGCGGCTGGCCGAGATCCTCCCCATCGCCGGAAGCGACGCCTCGCAGTGACGGCATTCCTTGCGCTCCTTTCCTCTGTCCTCATCGGCAGCGCGGACTTCGTCGGCGGACTCGCCTCGCGGACTGCGAACGGCGTTCGGGTCGCGACCTTCGTTGCGATCATGGGGCTTCCGCTCGCGTTCGTCGCCTCGCTGGCCTACGGAGCGGAGCACGTCAGCCGCGACGACGTGATCTGGTCGGTCACCTCCGGCATCGTCGTGGCAGCAGGGATCGGCTGCTTCTACGTCGGCATGGGCCGAGGCCTGATCAGCGTCGTAGCACCTGTTGCCGCAGTCACCGGAGCCGTGATTCCTGTCATCTATGGCCTCGCGCGCGGCGAGCGGCCGGGCCCGGTCGCGCTCGCCGGACTCG
>NZ_JBDSNT010000143.1:0-8902 GCF_039915195.1 Gaiella sp. | reverse complement strand
GGGTCACCCGCTCGCCTGCGACGGTGCAGCTGTCCATGGGAGCGGGATAGAAGGCGACAGCGTCCCGAATGGCGTCGAACGCCGGAGTCGGCGACCGGTATGTCCAGGCACCGCCCTCGACACGACGGCCCGTCCCACCGACGACGTCGTAGTACGATGCAGCACCCTTCCACTCACACATCGATCCCCTCTTCGTGGACGGTACGAGCGCTTCAGGTGTGATGTCCTCGAGCGGGAAGTAGTAGACGGGAGGGTGGCTCGTTTCGAGCACGCGGTGGCCGCGGGCAGTGTCGGCTATCACAACGCCCCCGAGCGTCACCTGCAGCCGCTTCGACACCGGCTCGAGGCGCGGTGGCCTCGGGTAGTCCCAGACCGATTCCATTGTCATACTGTGCCGAACGATGGCAAGCCCACCGCGCATGGTCTTTCTCGGGTTTGGCAAGTACGCCCGGGCCGATCGGATCTACGCCCTCGAGCCGATCGTGGGTGAGGAGCGCGGCAACGGACGCAGGACACTCGTCTGGGTCGAAGGGATGCCGAACGCCATGGTCGCCTCGCGGACGCAAGAGACGATTCTCGAGGAGATGGGAGCCGAGCCCTCGCAGACGCCGGGCGACCGTTCGCGTCGGCGAGCGCCGGCTCACCCAACGCTCTTCCCACACGGGAGTTGACGCTCGACGAGCTCCTCGCGGGAACCGTGCACGACGTCGCCCGCGGACTGCTTGGTTGGACGATCCTGCGGGACGGTATCGGCGGTCGAATCGTCGAAGCGGAAGCGTACGCTCCGGACGATCCCGCGAGCCACGCTTTCCGGGGAAGGACGCCCCGGAACGGCTCCATGTTCGGAACTCCGGGCACCCTCTACGTCTATCGCTCGTACGGGATTCACTGGTGTGTGAACGTGGCCTGCGAGCCGGAGGGAACGGGCGCCGCCGTGCTCCTGCGCGCGCTCGAGCCGACCGTTGGTCTCGCCGAGATGCGGGAGCGGCGTCGAGTCCCGAACGACCGTGACCTGTGCTCAGGCCCTGGCAAGCTGACGCAGGCACTCGGGATCACGGGGGCCGACGACGGGCGGGCGATGGGCTCCCCGCCCTTTGCTCTCGAGCCCGCGGATGCTGCAGTCGAGGTCGTAACAACGCCCCGCGTCGGCATCACGAAGGCGGAGGACAGACCGTGGCGCTATCTCATTCGGGAGACGGAGTGGGCGTCGCGCGGCCCACGACGAGCGTCACCCTGAGTGCCTTTCCGGCTGCGACCCCCGCCTCCGGCGTCTGCTCGAGCACGGTTCCAGCTGCTCCCTTCGCGTACCGGATTCTCGTCTTCGCCTTCAGCGCCCTTAGTCGGGCGCGGGCGGCCGTCGCAGTCGAGCCGACGAGGTTCGGAAGGAGTCCGTACCGTGGATCGGGGCGACTGACGTAGAGACGCACGGCATCCTTCGCCGACAGGAACCCGTTCCGAGGCTCCTGCTCGAGGACGAACCCCGGACGCGTGCCCGGCTTCGCAGGGACGCCGATGAGCTCGCTTCCGAGCGGCTTCTCGGCGAGCGCCGCATTCGCGGCGGAGACCGACTTGCCGATGACGAACGGGACGGTGACCTCGTTCGGGTAGCACTCGGCCTGCTCCGAAGGCCCTCGTCCGGCGAAGAAGGCGACCACGCGCGTGCCCGGGCAGTAGCCGTTGTCGAGCTTGTAGGAGCCGTTCCGCCACACGATGCGTTTCTCCTCGGCCGGAATGTACGGCGTTGCGGGCAACGGTGCCGGAGCCAGCTTGAGTCGCCTGTCCGCCCGCGTCATGAACGACTTCCAGATCAGCGCGGGGAGCGTCCCCCCGGCGACGGGTTTGCCGCCGAACTCCGTCAGCATGGGCTTCAGCTCGTCGGGATAGCCCACCCACACGGCAACCGCGAGCTGTGGGGTGTAGCCGACAAACCATGCGTCACCGTAGTTGTCGGTCGTTCCCGTCTTACCGGCCGCCGGCCTATCGGCGAGCGCGGCCCGCTTCCCCGTCCCCGACGTGACGACACGGCCGAGGATCGACGTCAGAAGGTCGGCCTGAGCAGTCGTCATCGTTGGTTTCCCCACGGGGTCGTTCTCGGAGACCCTGCCGGTGCGCGCGAATTCGACGCGCTCGATCACCCGAGGGCTGTTCTTCGTGAGCGCTCCGTCTATCCGAACGCCACGGTTTGCGAACGTCGCGTAGGCGCGGGTCATGTCGAGTGGGTTGACCGCCACGGCGCCGAGGCCGATCGAGAAATACGGGTCGAGCTCGCTGCTGATCCCGAGAGCGTGTGCCGTCTTCACGATCGCGTTCGGCCCGACGAGCTTCGTCAGCTGAGCGTAGACGGCGTTGTCGGAAGAGACCATCGCTCGGGCGAGGTCGGCGCGGCCGAGGTACTCGCCCTCGTAGTTTGTGACACGCCAGATCCTGTCGCCGGCGTCGATCTCGACGGGCTTCGACTCGAACGTCGTCACCGGTGAGATGCCCTGGCGGAGTGCCGAGGCGAGCACGATCGGCTTGAACGACGAGCCTGGCTGGCGCTCCGCCTGCGTGGCCAGGTTGAACTGGCTCTCGCGGAAGTTCGACCCGCCCACCATCGCTTTCACAGCGCCCGTGCGCGGATCGATGGCTACCAGTGCCGCAGACGGGCCGTCCGGCTTCTCGAGAACGCTGTCGATCGCCTTCCGCGCCGTTTCCTGAAGCTCGAGGTCGATCGTCGATGTCACCTTGAGGCCGCCGCCGAAGACGCGACCCGCACCGTACTTCGCGATCAGCTGGTCCTTGACATAGTTGACGAAGTACTGCGCAGGACCCTGCGTACCGGGTAGCCGGACGTCCCCGGCCTTCGGGAGCGGGGCATTCGTGGCGCTCTGCAGCTGGCGAGCGGTGATCTTGCCCTGGTCGAACATCGTGCGGAGGACGAAATGGCGTCTCTGCTTCGCGGCACGTGGATGCTGGGTGGGATCGTAGATCGACGGGTCGGCGGGGAGCCCGGCGAGCAGCGCCGCCTCGGGCAGCGTGAGCTTTCTCGCTCCTTTGCCGAAGTACGTCCGGGCCGCCTGCTGCACCCCGTAGGCGCCGTTGCCGAAATAGATGGTGTTCAGGTAGGCAAGCAGGATCCGGTCTTTCGGCCAGCGTTGCTCGAGCTGCCAGGCGAGCGCTGCTTCTCTCACCTTTCGGGCCAACGTTCTTTCGTTCCGGACGTAGGCGTTCTTGACGAACTGCTGCGTAATCGTCGATCCCCCCTCGACGACCCCCTGTGCCTGGATGTCCTGCCAGAGCGCTCGAGCGATGCCGCGGGTATCCACGCCGTTGTGCTCGTAGAACCGCCGATCCTCGACCGAGACGATCGCCTGGCGCATGATCGGCGAGATGAAGCGGATGTTCTTCAGTAGCACCCGGCTCTCGTCACCGCGGAGAACGGTGAGGACGGAGACCCCATTCGAGGCGTAGACGACCCCGTCGACCTCCGTCCGCTGCGCTGCGGGGTCGAGTTCGGGGATCTCGCTCGCGACAGCGCGAACCAGACCGAACGAGAACGCCATCCCCGAGAGCACCACGAGGACGGTGAGCACTGCGAGGAGACGCAGCTTCCGAATCCGACCGCGCTTGCGCGGGGCCTTCGTGGTTCGACGCAGCCGCAAGACGCGTAGTCTAGCGGGGAGGGAAGCCGCGATGGACTAGCGTATTGCAGCTTTCCTCCCCCCAATACTGCCGCTCGCTCCACGAGATCCTAAAGGGGCCGCGAGCCAGCCGTTCTGGAACCGCCGATTGCTTCAGGCCATTCCCGTTGTGGAGTCAACCGGCGCGAGGAGGGCGAGGATGTCGTCGCCGTAGCGCTCGATGCGGGCCGGTCCAAAGCCCTTGACCGCCGCGAGCTCGTGAGGCGTCTCGGGCCGCGTCGCAGCGAGCTCGCGCAACGTCGTATCGGGAAAGATGACGTACGCGGGTACGCCGTCGGCCTGCGAGCGGTCCCGTCTCCACATGCGTAGCCTCCCCGCAGCCTCATCATCGACGGGACCCGACGCCTTCGGGCCGAGAGAGGGAAGAGTGGCGCTCGGCTCGGCATGCAGCACGCGATAGCCTTCCTCCGTTTCGACCTCGACGAGCGCGCCGCTTGCGACGAGGGCTGTGATCCAGCGCTTCACCTCCGCGTCGGATGCCGCTTCGAGCAGACCGAACGATCCCGACGCCCGAGCCGACTTTGGCGCCGACACCGAGCCGCGCAGCATCGCTACGAGCGAGCGGCGACCGAGCGGCCACGTGAGCCGGGCCACCGCCGCGACGATCGCACCCGCGACGTCGGCGGGAAGAGGCGTCGTGGGGCGACGGGAAGAGCGGGTACGTGGCGGATCGCACACGTCACACGCCCCGCAGGGGGGCGCGAACGACTCACCGAAATGCTCGGCCACCTGGGCATGCCTACAGCGGCTGCTCTCGGCGAAAGAGACGATGCGCTCGACCCGCGCGTTCGCTTCGCTTGTGTACCGCTCGAGCAGATCATCGACGATGGCACCGGCATCGGGGCCGACCGCCGGTAGATCGATCTGCATCGTCCGACCTGCGTCATACCCGCGGCGCACGATTCCGGCCTGCTCGAGCATGCCGATGAGTACGCGAGGGTCGTGATCACCGGAGGGGAGTCGAGCCGGATCGATCTTGCCCCCCTGGGCCCTGAGGGCCCGATAGATGTTGCGGAGGTCATCAGGCGCAGGGATATCGCCGACCGCGAAGCGACGCACGGCCGTTGCGTCGGAAGGGCTCGCGAGAAGCACCGTCGTGCTCGGCTCGCCGTCGCGACCTCCACGGCCAACCATCTGGACGTAACTTTCGAGCGAGTCCGGGTAGTTGAACAGGCAGACGAACCGGACATCTGGCTTGTCGATGCCCATCCCGAACGCTGTTGTCGCAACGACCCCCCGGATCCGCCCGGTGATGAAGTCGTCCTGGACACGGGATCGCTCGGCGCCCTCGAGGCCCGCGTGGTAATGCTCCATCGCTAGGCCGTGGCCGCGCAACGTCCGAGCCACCCGTTCGCAGGAGTCTCGCGAGCGCGCATAGACGATGGCGCTTCCTTCGCCTACGGCACGAAGCCTCTCGACGAGGATCCGGAGCCTGTCCTCGTTCCCGCCGACCACCTCGACGTCATAGCGGAGGTTTGCGCGCACGACGCTCGTTCGCACAACGGACATCGAGCGACCGAGAGCCGTGGCGATCCCCGTTGCGGTTGCCGGCGTCGCGGTCGCGGTCATTCCGAGCACGGCCGGCTCGCCGAGCGTCTCGAGCGCGCGGCGAATGAAGAGATAGTCGGGCCGGAAGTCGTGACACCACATGCTCACGCAGTGGACCTCGTCGATCACGACGAGACCGACGCCGATCGAGCGCAGCGTCTCGACGAACGCCGCATTCCGAAGACGTTCGGGAGCCGCGTACAGCAGCCGCGTTCGTCCGGCAGCGACGTCTCCCAGGCGCCGAGCTGTCTCGTCGGCCTCGAGGGAGGAGTTGACGAACGTGGCGGTTGTCGCAATCTCGGCGGGCAGCTGGTCGACCTGGTCCTTCATCAACGCGATCAGAGGAGAGAGAACGAGCGTGGGCTGCGGACGAAGCATCGCGGCGAGCTGATACGTGAGCGACTTGCCGGAACCCGTCGGCATCAGCGCCAGCGTGTCGC
The DNA here is from genome assembly GCF_039915195.1 of Gaiella sp. Lineage (GTDB taxonomy): Bacteria > Actinomycetota > Thermoleophilia > Gaiellales > Gaiellaceae > Gaiella. The sequence goes on along the minus strand of NZ_JBDSNT010000143.1, from coordinate 3,234 downwards.
GACCATCAACGGCTGCGCGCACGACCTCCTCTTGCCCGGGCCGGAAGTCGGCGAAGCCGAACAGCTCTTGCAGGCGTGGCCGCAGGTCGGTCATGCGAACAAGTGTACGGGGTGAAGCGGAACGACTTCGTGCCAGGTGAGCTAGACGGGCTCGGACGCAGCAAGCGGAGGCAGCGTCGGCGAGATCGACCCGCCTGCCTCTTCGACCGTGACCGCAACTACGGCGCCGGCAGGCACTGCCTGGGGGATCGGCACGATCGCACGATCGTCGGTCGCCTCGAAGGTTCCGGCGGAGATGGGCGTCTGGTCGTCGACAATCCAGGCTTGGTACGTCTTGCCGGTGGGCGCTGCCGGGAGGTTGTCGAGGACGAGCACCGCCGAGCCGCCACCTGCGACAACGAGTCGACCGTTGCCGGACTGGAGCGCGACGGATGTTGCTGTCGGGTCGGCGAGCACGGCAGCGGCGTTCTCTTGCGCGGTGAGTGCCGAGCGCGTCGAATCGAGATCGCGATTGAGCGACGTGGCGTAGATCCCGAGGCCGATCACGACCGCCGCCGCAGCGGCCGAGACAGCGGCGAGCACGGGGAAGACCCGTCGCCGCGAGTCGAGCGAGACGACCGTCTGCGTCTCCGCCCGAGCGTCGGCGAGAATCCGGTTGCGGAGCTCAGGGCTCGGGCTCGAACCGTCTGCAACGACAGCGAGAGCGCCCGCGACCTCCCAGAACGACGCGACATCCTCCTGGCACTGTGCGCAGCCGCTCAGGTGGCGTTCGAACGCGTCTCGCTCCTCGGACTCGAGAGCGTCGAGGGCGTATCCCGCGCTCAGCTCGTGTAGTTCGGAGTCCATGATCCCTCCTCAGCTCCGTCGTCGAGAAGCTCACGCAGACGCGCGAGTCCGGCGAACATTCTGCTCTTGATCGTACCGAGCGGTTGCCCGAGTCTCTCCGCAAGCTCGGATTGCGAGTACCCACCGTAGTAGGCGAGCTCGATTGCCTCACGCTGTCCGTCCGGCAGTTTCCGGAGTGCGTCCTGGACGCGCTCTCGCTCGAACCCGAGCCACGCTGCGTCCTCCGCGGACTCGCTTGTCGCGGCGTCGCGGGTCGCGTCGTCGAGTGGCTCGACGCGGCGTCGTTCCTCGCGGCGCACGACGTCGACGGCTCGCCGATGGACGAGGGTGAGAATCCAGGTGCTGGCTTTTGCTCGTTCGGCCCGAAAGGCAGCTGCTGTGCGCCAGACGGCCAGAAAAGCGTCCTGAACGGCGTCCTCGGCGAGGCGGTCGTCCCTGAGGACGCGGAAGGCAAGGCCATAAGCGGCGCGGCCGACGCGGTCGTAGAGCTCGGCCAGCGCCGAATCGTCGCCGCGGGCGACGAGCGCGACGAGAGCCTCGTCTGAGAGGTGGGCGAGGTGCTTGCGCATAGACCAGGTGACCGGGGTGTCAACCAACGCTACCACCGTTGAGGAACGAGAAGTCATCAGCTGCTCATTCGTCGCAGCCCCTCGATCGGTTCGGCGGCGCAACGGCGAGCTGCGACCTTGCCGCGCGCGGCAGTAAACGCCGCGCGCGGCAGTAAACCGATCCCGCGATCTCGGCTCCACAGCACGTGGGCCGATCGAACCACCTGCCCGCGGTGTGCGAACAAGTGCCGATTCGAAAACAACCCAAGGAGAGTGCAATGAGGAAAGCAACAGCGATCGTGGGCTTTGCCCTCGCGCTGGTAGCAGCGGTAGTTGCTGCTGCGTTCACAATCGGACCGGGCTCCGGCACGGCCTCGAGCCATCGGGAGGCGCCGCTCATCGCGGAGGACCCGTCAGCCGACCTGACGGACGTCTATGCCTTCCGGAGCCCCGACAAGCAGAACACCGTCACGCTGCTCGCGAACGTGATTCCCGGCGAGGACCCCGGAGCGGGCCCGAACTGGTACACGTTCTCGCCCGGCGCTCGGTACAGCATCAAGATCGACACGGACGGCGATGTCAGGCCGAACGTGATCTACCGCTTCCAGTTCACCCGGAAGACCGGCCCGTTCTTCCTCGGTGACACCGCTCAGCCGTTTACGGTGACGAGGGTTGCGGGTGGCAAGACGACGGTGATCGCGAGGGGGACGACGCCTCCGAACAACATCGGGCCGCGTTCGACCCCGAACTACCCCTCGCTCGTGTCGAAGTCGATCGTCTCGTTCGACGGTGGCGCCTCGAAGGCCTTCGCCGGTCAGCGTGACGACCCGTTCTTCGGTGATATCGGCGCGATCTTCGACCTGGTCGCGATTCGCAAGGGTACGGGTAACGCAGGTGGCGGGAAGGACTTCTTCGCCGGCTACGGCGTGCACACGATCGGCGTGCAGGTTCCGATCGCCGATCTCAAGGCGAAGAACGGCACCGTCGGCATCTGGGCGTCGGTCGAGCGCAAGAAGGTCACGACGCGTGGTCAGAAGACCCGCAACAGCGGTGGCTGGGTGCAGGTCAACCGGCTCGGTAACCCGCTCGTCAACGAGGTCATCATCCCGACCGGGCTGAAGGACATCTGGAACGCGCAGCAGCCGTGGAACGACTCGGCGTACAAGAAGTACCACGAGACGCCGATTCTCGCCGCGGTGATCAACAAGCTCTACAAGCTCGGCGCGCCCGAGACAGGCCGTGACGACCTCGTCGCAGTCCTGCTCACGGGTGTCCCGAAGCTCAACTACACGGGCCCGAAGCTGGCGGATGTCCTCCGTCTCAACCTCGGGATTCCGGTGACCGCCAGTCCTAACCGCCTCGGTGTTCTGGGCGGCGACACGCAGGGCTGGCCGAATGGCCGACGACTCGGCGATGACGTGATCGACATCGCAGAGCAGGCCGTCGGCGGGTTCCTGAAGGGGACGAAGCTCCCTCTCGGCGACGGCGTCAACGGTGACGACGCGAAGCTGATGGGCTCGTTCCCCTACATCGCTGACCCGGAGAGCGGGTTTGCGAACACCAAGGGGCTCCAGAAGCCCTAGCACCACCTGGTCGGGGTGGGGCACCGTGCCCCACTCCGACCGAACCGACCTCGTTCGCGCCGCGAATAGGGGGCAAACGGAAGCTGGGAAGGGAGCACGACAATGAAGAAGAGAATCATCGCACTGCTCGGGCTCGTGGTTGCTGTCGCGACCGCCGCCGTTGCAGCTGCGCTCGTCGGCAACTCGCCGTCGAGCGCTACTGCGTCGAGCCATCGGGAAGCGCCGCTGATCGCGGACGATCCGACGGCCGACAACAC
>NZ_JBDSNT010000139.1:0-6502 GCF_039915195.1 Gaiella sp. | reverse complement strand
GGCGGGCGGTGACGTGATCGGTCTGGACTGGCGGATCCCACTCGACGTTGGCTGGGCAACCGTTCCCGATCGAGCCGTGCAGGGCAATCTCGACCCGGCCGTCCTTCTCGCCCCGTGGGAGGTGGTCGAGGCGGAGGCGCTCGACATCCTCGCGCGGGCCGACGGGCGCCCCGGCCACATCTTCAACCTCGGTCATGGCGTCTTCCCGTTGGTCGATCCCGACACGCTCACTCGGCTCGCCGCTCTCGTGCGCGAGCGGAGCGCACCGACCCGGGGGCACGGATCGTGACGCTCGGATCGATCTCCGCCGACGCGGTCTCCCGCCGCTTCCGGATCCACGCCCGCGAGACGCGCACGCTGAAGGATCTCGTCGTTGCACGAGGCCGTACGGGCGCCCAGGACGTGTGGGCCCTGCGTGATGTCTCCGCAGAGATCGCACCGGGTGAAGCCGTCGGCCTGATCGGCCGCAACGGCTCGGGCAAGTCGACGCTGCTCCGTGTTCTCGCCGGCATCATCAAGCCGACGACCGGCTCGGTGCAGGTGAACGGCCGCATCGGCTCACTGCTCGAGCTCGGAGCCGGGTTCCACCCCGATTTCAGCGGCCGTGACAACGTCTATCTCAACGGCTCGATCCAGGGCCTTCGGCGAGCGGAGATCCGCGAGCGATTCGACGAGATCGTTGCCTTCGCCGAGGTCGAGCACGCGATCGACCGGCCGGTCCGAACCTACTCGAGCGGGATGGCGATGCGGCTCGGATTCGCGATCGCCGCCTTCCTCCAGGCCGATGTGCTGCTCCTCGACGAGGTCTTCGCCGTCGGGGACGAGAACTTCCAGCGCAAGTGCTTCGGCGTCATCGCGGCGTTCAAGAGCCAGGGAGGGACGATCCTCTTCGTCTCGCACGACGCGCAGGCCGTCGAGCGGCTGTGCGAGCGCTCGATCCTCCTGTCGGGGGGCGAGAGGGTCTACGACGGGCCGACGCACGAGGCAGTCGCGCGCTACCGACGCCTGCTCGCGGACGACCTCGATCCCGCCGAGCGCGAGGTCGGTCTCCGCGAGTGGGGGACGGGCGAGGCCGAGATCACCGGCGTTCGCCTGCGCGCTGAGAACGGGGAGGAACGCGTTCAGTTTCTGGCCGGCGAGCCGCTGCGGCTCGAGGTCGATCTCGAAGCGGCGGGTGCCATCCCCGCGCCGGAACTGCACCTCGAGATCCGCGACTCCACCGGCCTCCTCGTGGCCGAGGATTCGGTCGATACCGCCGCGATCGGCTGGCCCGCGGCCCGCGGCAGCGCCGTTGTCGAGCTCGAGGTCGAGAGGCCGGCGTTTGCCTTCGGTCGTTTCCGGGTACGGCTCGGTCTCATCTCCGCCGAGGGCCGGACGTTGCACTCCTACGACGACGCGGTCTCTTTCCTCGTCTACCCGGACGGGGAGGAACGAGGTCTCATCCGCCTCGGAGGAACCTGGCGCGCCGGGGCGAAGGAGGATCTCCGATGAGCTACAAGACCTGTCCTGAATGGCCGGAGCTGATGGAGCTTGCCCCCGAGCTGCAGTTCAAGCACATGTCCGTGGCTGACGCACAGCTTCCCTTCGATGTGCTCTCGAAGATCTCGCACGTGTCGCTCGGCGATGTCGAGATGTGCTGCGATCTCGACCATCACGTCTTCAACGGCGCCCACACCGACCCGCAGGTCGTTGCAGCGCTCGCCGATACACACTGGTACGAGGTCCACGAGTGGGCCACGTCGGGGCCGGGCGCCTCGAGCCACGCTGCCTGAGCCCACCGCGGATCGCGCGTGAGGCGAGCGCGTGCATAGGCTTGAGCGATGACGACCGTTGTTGTCCCTTTCCGATCCGGCGGCAAGACGAGGCTGCCGACCGGCATCCGCGCCGAGCTTTCGCTCGCCATGCTTCGTGACGTTCTCGAAGCAGCCGATTCGGTCGGTCGCGTGAGGCTCGTCACCGACGACAGCGCAGCCACGCACATCGCGAACGCGCTCGGTGTGGAGGTCGTGAGCGATCCCGGCGGCGGCCAGGGAGCCGCTGTCGTATCGGCGTTGGCCGGCCTCGACGGTCGCTGCCTCGTCGTGAACGCCGATCTCCCGTGTGTTTCACGGCGGGCGCTGCTCGAGCTCGCCCTCCGCTGCCCGGCGCTCGTCGCAGCGGCGGACGGGACGACGAATGCGCTCTCTCTGCCGGCCCCGGGCGCGTTCGCACCGCTCTACGGGCAAGGAAGCGCCGCCCGGTTCGAGGGCGCGGGACTCACGCGCGTCTCGATTCCCGCGCTCGAGCATGACGTCGACACCGTCGAGGACATCGGGCGGCTCACCCTGCCCGTCGGTGCACGAACATCGCTTGTGTTGAATCAACACAAACTTCGGTTGGCGTCGGCGTCGTGAAGGTTGTCTGCCTCTCGGGCGGCGTCGGGGGCGCCAAGCTGGCCGCAGGGCTTCACGATGTGCTCGAGCCCGGAGAGCTCACGGTGATAGGGAATGTCGGCGACGACCTCGAGGTACTCGGCCTGCACGTCTCACCCGACCTCGACTCGGTGCTGTACGCGCTTGCCGGGATCAACGATACGGAGCGTGGCTGGGGTCGGGCGGGCGAGACGTGGGAGACGCTCGAATCGGCCCGTGCCTGGGGTGGCGAGGGCTGGTTCATGCTCGGTGATCGAGACATTGGACTGCACCTCGTGCGCTCGCAGGCGCTTCGTGACGGGGAGAGCCTCTCGGGTATCACCGCGCGGCTCGTCCTCGCCGCCGGGCTCGAGACGCGGATGCTTCCCGCGACGGACGATCGCCTCCGGACGCAGCTCGTCACACCCGCGGGCACATTCCCGTTCCAGGAGTGGTTTGTCGCCCGCCGCCACGAGGACGAGGTGGATGCGCTGCGCTACGACGGCGCCGACGTGTCCCGTCCAGCCCCTGGGGTGATCGAGGCGATCGAGGGTGCCGAGGCGATCGTGATCTCCCCGAGCAATCCGTATGTCTCGATTCACCCAATCCTCGCCGTGCCCGGAATCCGTGAGGCGATCGAGGCACGCCGCTCGCGCTGCGTCGCTGTCAGCCCACTCATCGGAGGGCGGGCCGTTCGTGGGCCGCTCGACCGCATGATGCAACGGCTCGCCGGAGGGACGACCCCGGCGCATGTGGCGCGATGTTACGACGGGCTGCTCGATGCTCTAGTCATCGATGCAGTCGACGCTACGGCCGAGACGGACGGCGCCGTGGTCGTCACGGATACCCTCATCACAGACCGCGACGCCGCGCGCCGGCTCGCCGAGACAACCCTGGAGGCAACCATGGAGAACCCGTCGTGAAGATCGCACTGATCGGTGGAACGGGCAGCTTCGGCCTGGCGCTCGCCGTCCGGCTCCGCGAGGCCGGGTACGCCGTCGTGATCGGGTCGCGCGATGCCGAGCGCGCCCGAGCCGCTGCGGCCGATCTCGGCGTCGCAGGCGCGACGAACGAGGACGCTGCCCGCGAAGCGGACATCGTCGTCCTGACGACGAAGGCAGACGGTGCGGTCGAAACGGCCCGCTCGCTCCGCGACGCGATCGGGCAAACGCCCGTGCTGTCGGTTGCCGCTGAGCTGTCCTTCACGAAGGAGGGGGTCTTCCCGACCTCCGAGCCTACGTCAATCGCACAGCGGATCCAGGACGTCATCGACGGGCCTGTCATTGCCGGGCTCCACTCTCTCGCGGCGACGAACCTGGGCGGCGATGTGGCTCCTGACGAGGACACGCTCGTCTGCGGCGACGACGCGGACGCCAAGGCCGTCGTGCTCGAGCTTGCGGGGAAGGTGACATCGGGGCGGGCGATCGACGCCGGTCCGCTTGCGAGCGCTCGTGCACTCGAGGGAATGACGGCCGTGATCGTGAACGTGAACAAGCGCTACAAGGCCCACGCCGGGCTTCGTGTCACCGGAGTCCACTGAGCGACCCGGGTGGACTTGTGACTCAACGCAGTCTCACCGTGCCCGGGGAGGTTCGCGTCATTCCGCTCGTCGGGCTCCCCGAGCTGGAGGCGGGCGACGACCTTGGTGTCCATCTCGCCGCGGCCTGCGACCGGGCGGGAGGGCTCGAAGAGGGCGACGTCGTCGTCGTCGCCCAGAAGGCGGTCTCGAAAGTCGAGGGCCGAATCGTCGCCCTCGAGGAGATCGAGCCTTCGGCGCGTTCGATCGAGCTGGCCGGGGACGAGGGAGATGCACGCCAGATGGAGGTGATTCTGCGCGAGACCGCCGAAGTCGTTCGGTCTCGCCCACCGCTCGTGATCTCGGAGACGCCTCATGGCTTCGTGTGCGCGTCGGCCGGCGTCGACGCGTCGAACGCGAAAGGGCCGGGGACGGTCATCCTCTTGCCGCTCGACCCGGATGCCTCCGCCGCTCGACTACGCGGCCGACTGGCCGAACTGACGGGAATCAGCCCCGGGGTCGTCGTCAGTGACTCCTTCGGAAGGGCGTGGCGGCAGGGCACGACGGACGTCGCGCTCGGGGTCGCGGGGATCGTTGCGCTGAGGGATCTGCGTGGAACGACCGACAGTCGCGGGTACGAGCTCCGCTCAACGATGATCGCCGTGGCCGACGAGATCGCCGGCGCGGCTGAGCTCGTGATGGGCAAGGCGAACGGCGTGCCTGCCGCGATCGTTCGGGGCGTCGATGCAAGCGGCGATGGTCGTGCGGCGGACATCGTCATGCCCCGCGAGCGTGATCTGTTCCGCTGAACAGGCGGAAACTACTGACGACCGCTCCTGGGAATGTCCGATGCGGTCGGCCCTCGTGCCAGCGATCCTCCGGGGTGTAAACGACACGGAGGAGACGTTCAGATGAGAAAGCTCATGCTCGGACTCGGTGCGGCGCTTGCGCTTGCCGTCTCGATCGGTGTGCTCAGCGCGGGTGCGGTCACCTCGAACAAGGCCGTTTCGGTCAATCTCAACGAGTTCAACGTCCTTCCGGCGGTGCAGGGCGCTCCGGCCGGAAAGGTGACGTTCACCGTAAAGAACTCGGGCAAGGCCGAGCACGAGTTCGTCGTACTGAGGACGCTGAGGCCCGCTGGCGCACTGATCGACAAGAGTGGCGAGGCGAGCGAGGCCGGCAACGTCGGCGAGATCGGATCCGTCAAGCCCGGCCAGCAGAAGAAGCTGACGCTGACGCTGAAGAAGGGGCACTACTCGCTCCTCTGTAATCTGCCGGGCCACTACAAGAGCGGACAGTTCTCGGACTTCTACGTCCGCTGAAGCAAACTCCGTACTGCCTTCCCGTCCGGCCCGAGGGGTCGGGAAGGCAGTGAGCGGAACGTCGGGCAGAGCGTCCGACTCGATCGTTTCCGCGCCCGGCGGTACACTTCGCCTATGCGTAAACTGGCTCTCTGGGGAACTCCGACATCCGACTCGCACCGCGCGTGGGTGGAGGCGGTTGCAGCGGAGTTCACGGCAGACGACTTCGTGCTCGTCGACGATCATGCCGACGCCGACTTCGTCCTCAACATGTTCGACACCGCCGACCCGAAGGCATTCCGCCGTTCGTCGCGCGGGACCTACTCCGCATCGTTCTACGAGCTCGACCAGGTGCCGGACGATGTGCTCCGCACGAGCTATCCGAATCTGGTTCGCACGCTCGCAAACGTCGTCGTCCTCCACGTGCCCGGCCAGGGCGTGTGGTTCACGACGATGGAGCGCGGTACGTACAAGATCTCTGACGATCCGGCCGAGGTGTTCGAGCGACTCGCGCCGCTCGCGAAGTCGAAGCTCGTCATCGACAACGAGTTCATCCCCGACCTCGAGCCGGAGCTGTGGGACGGCGATGAGATCACCGCCGACATCAATGCCGCCGGAAAGCGCATGGGCGAGCTCGATCTTCTCCCGGCGCCCTTCCCCGTCCACGAGTTCCTGAACGAGCGCGACCTGCGCCACGTCATGAGGCTCTATCAGGTCGGGGGCCTGTCGTATGGCAATCTCTCGGCGCGCAAGGACGAGACGCGGTTCTGGATGAGCGCGTCCGGCGTGGACAAGACCGCACTCGAAGAGCCCGGCCGGGACATCCTGCTCGTCACGGACTACGACGAGCCGAATGCACGCATGCGCATGAGCGTCGCGCCCGGCATCGAGCCGCGACGCGTCTCGGTCGATGCAATCGAGCATTGGATGATCTATCGGGCCCATCCCGACGTCGGCGCGATCCTCCACGTTCATGCCTGGATGGAGGGCATTGCCGCGACGGACATCAACTATCCGTGCGGCACGCAGGAGCTCGCCGAATCCGTAGCCGATCTGATCGCTCGGGAGCCGGACCCGGCGCACGCCGTCATCGGTCTCCGCAACCACGGGATCACCGCCACCGGCGACACGCTGACCGACATCCTCGACCGCATCCAGGTCGACATCCTGCGCCAGGTACCGATGACGTGAGGGTGACGCAATCCGCGATGGAAGAGCGTATCGCGGATTGCGTCACCCTCACGTCATCGATCATTTCTGCTCGCTTCGCGAGATACTGAAGCCGGGAACCTACG
>NZ_JBDSNT010000117.1:0-16586 GCF_039915195.1 Gaiella sp. | reverse complement strand
CTCGAGGGCGTCGCGATCCTGGCCGCGAGCGACGTTACCGGTGTGCTCCTGCCGGCGAGCGCGCTCTTCCTCGGTCGACCGATGCCGCCCGCCCGCGCGCTTGCCGATGCGGGTGGGCTGATCGCGCTCGCAACGGACTTCAACCCGGGCAGTGCCTTTTGCGACAGCCTCCCGTTCGTCCTGTCCCTTGCCTGCACGCAACTTCACCTCGCGCCGGAGGAGGCACTCGTCGCGGCGACTGCGAACGCCGCCCACGTCCTCGATCGGTCCGGCTCGATCGGCCGGTTGAGGGCCGGCTTCGCTGCGGACATCGTGCTCCTCGATGCCCCTGACTGGCGCCATGTCGCCTACCACCTCGCGGGCGACGTCGTGCACACGGTGATCGAAGGAGGCGCCGTGGTGTTCCGCCGAACGGCATACTCCGTCTAGTGGCGACGCAGAAACAGCGCAAGCGGAGGGCGAAAGAGAAGCGGCACGACTACGAACTCGTCTATGTCGACGAGGACGGCGTCGAGCGCCCGGTCGAGCGGGAGGAAACGCCCCGAAAGCCGGTCGGTCGCGGCAGCAAAGGCAGCACCGCGAAGACGCAGAGGTCGACGACCGCGGGCCGAGGGAGCGCGCGCGGCGGCCGCACGGCTCAGCCACCCTCGTGGAACAAGGTGCTCAAGCGCGGCGCGATCTTCGCTCCGATCTTCTATGCCACGGTGTACCTGCTCGGTAGCGGCAAGATCACGTACGTCGGCGCGTTCGTCCAGACCATGCTCTTGCTCGCCGTCTTTATCCCGTTCAGCTATTTCATGGACCGGGTCGTGTGGCGGCAACAGCAGAAACGGCTCAGCAAGAGCTCGTAGAAGGCGGCCGCCGCGGAGTGTGTTACTCCGCCTGCTGTGAGGTCTCGCCGTCCGCATAGTGCCCAGCCGCGGGCCAAGGAGCGAGCAGCAGCAGCAGTCGTGCCCCGGCTGCGCTCGAGACGGAGTGAACCTCGCCCGGGTCGAACATGACGAGCATTCCCGCGGTTGCAACGGTTCGCGCATCTCCGCAGATCAGATCGATCTCGCCCTCGACGACCGTCAGCCAGGCACGCTCGCGCACTCGATGGTCGCCGAGCGTCTGCCCGGGGTGGAGTCGCAGGGCGATCGCCCGCGCGTCGCCGGAGTGAAGTACGGAGGGAGATCGGACGCCGTCCGGCGCCTCGATCTCGAGAAGGTTCCACGACTGCACGAGAGCACCGTATCGCGCCAGGCCCATAATCCCAACCGAGACCGGGCGCCAACCACCCGAATCGCGCCACGTGGGCGCTGCAATTCACCAACGAGCCTCTACACTCGTCGGCGATGTCACTCGTCATCGAGCAGCTCGAACTCGGCCCCATCGGTACCAACACGTACGTCGTGCGGGCCTCGGCGGAGGCACCCGAAGCCGTCGTCGTCGATCCGAGTGGCGACGCCGAAACGATCCTCAGCTCGCTCGAGGCGCTCGGCGCGCAGTGCGCTGCAATCCTCGTGACGCACGGTCACTTCGATCACATCGTCAGCCTTGCCGACCTGGCAGAGCGTTCAGGAGCCCCGGTGTACGCCCCCGCAGGCGAGCGGATCCTGATCGAGGAACCGGACGCGTTCACGCCGCCCGGGCTCACGATCAGACCGGCAACGGCCGACGTGTGGCTCGATGGTGGCGAAGCGGTGAACGTCGCGGGAATCGCGTTCGCGGTAAGTGCAGTGCCCGGCCACTCGCCGGCGCACATCGCGTACTTCGCGGAAGGTGAGCTGTTTTCGGGGGACGTGCTGTTTGCAGGCTCGGTCGGGCGGACCGACTTTCCGGGGAGCGACTGGGCCACGCTCGAGTCGTCGATCGCTTCACTTCTCGACGCGTATCCGCCCTCGACCGTCGTTCATCCCGGACATGGGCCCGAGACCACGCTCGGAGACGAGCTGCGGACGAACCCGTTCCTGACGAGCCTCCGGGCGGGCCGGCCAACAGGATGAGCGGCCGCATCGAGCGCCCCAAGGGCACGCACGACGTGGTCCCCGCCGACATGCCGCTCTGGCAGCGAGTGACCGGCGAGGTCGAGCGTCTCTGCGCGCTCTACGGGTACCGGAAGATCCTGACGCCGGTGTTCGAGGACACAGCTCTGTTCGCGCGTACGTCGGGCCAGGGGTCGGACGTCGTGCAGAAGGAGATGTACAGCTTCACGGATCGCTCGGATCGCCCCCTCACGCTCCGCCCAGAGGGAACCGCGCCGATCTGTCGCGCGTACGTCGAGCACGGTCTGCATCGGGAATTCCAGCCGCAGAAGCTGTTCACGATCGCGCCGATGTATCGCTACGGCGCCCCCGGCAAGGGTCGATACCGGGAGCATTGGCAGGCATCCGTGGAGGCGATCGGGACCGACGACCCGGCGATCGACGCAGAGCTGATTCAACTCTACGACACGCTGCTACATCGCCTCGGCGTGTCGTCGTACCACCTCGAGCTGAACTCGATCGGCTGTAGCACCTGCCGTCCTGCCTATATCGACACGCTTCGCTCGTGGCTCGCAACGAACGGACACCGGCTCGACGGTGAAACGCGCGCGAAGGTCTCGACGAGCCCGCTACGCGTCTTCGACAACTACCTGGGCAAGCCGGAGGCGGTCCGCGTCGCACTCGACGAGGCGCCGAAGATCGGCGAGTCTCTGTGTGAAGAGTGCGTGGCCAAGTTCGCTTCGGTGCGAGCCGATCTCGACGCCACGGACGTCACCTATACGCTCGTCCCGACGCTCGTTCGCGGCCTCGACTACTACACGCGCACCACCTGGGAGTTCATCGGCCCGATGGAGAACGAGAACTCGACGATCTCGGGAGGAGGTCGCTATGACGGGCTCGTCGCGGAGATCGGGGGGCCACCGACGCCGGGGGTCGGGTTCGGTGCCGGGCTCGAGCGGCTCCTGATCGCCATGGAGGATGCAGGTGCGATCGCCGAGCCGCCGTCCATCGGGGTCTTCTTCGCGCTCGATGTTGGTGCGCCGCGGACGGTGGTAGCGCAATGGCTCGCCGAGCTCCGGCGGCGCGGGACGGCTGCCGATACCGACTTTGCCGGGCGATCGCTGAAGGGGCAGCTCACGCAGGCGGCACGCCTCGGTGCGGACGCCATCGTCGTCGTCGGCGCCGACGGTGTGACCCTGCGGCGCCCGGGTAACGCCGACGAACCGATCGCCCACGCCGACGTCGTCGGCAGACTGTCCGCATGAGCTGGCGGGACATGATGTGCGGCGAGCTTCGCAACGAGCACGTCGGAAAGCGCGTGACCCTTGCTGGTTGGGTCGGGCGACGACGCGACCACGGCGGTCTCGTCTTCGTCGACCTGCGCGATCGCAGCGGCATCACACAGCTCGTGATCAACCCTGAACACGCCTCGGAGGCCGCCGAGCTCGCGAAGGAGATTCGCAACGAGTTCGTGCTCCAGGCCGAGGGCCAGGTGGTCGCTCGTGCTGTCGACCAGGTGAATCACAACGTGCCGACCGGCGCAGTGGAGATCCAGGTGACAACCCTGCGGATCATTTCGCGGTCGACGCCGCTTCCGTTCCAGCTCGACGAGGAGAACGTCGATGAGACGCTCCGACTGCGCTACCGCTGGCTCGATCTCCGGCGCGAGAAGCTCCAACGCAACATCGGCCTCCGCGGACTGATGGTTGGAATCATCCGCCGTCAGATGGAGGCGGCCGGCTACCTCGACATCCAGACGCCGATCCTCTACAAGTCGACGCCCGAAGGCGCGCGCGACTTCGTTGTTCCGAGCAGGCTCCACAAGGGTTCGTTCTTCGCTTTGCCCCAGAGCCCGCAGCTGCTGAAGCAGCTGCTGATGATCGCGGGCTTCGACCGCTACTACCAGATCGCGATCTGCTTCCGTGACGAGGATCTCCGCGCCGACCGTGTGCAGGAGATCACCCAGCTCGACATGGAGACGGCCTTCCCCGACCGCGACGAGATGTTCGCGCTCATGGAGGAGACCTTCGCTGCCGTCTGGCGCGAGTGCCTCGGGATCGAAATCCCGAGGCCGTTCCCGCACATGACGCACGCGGAAGCCGATCGCCGCTACGGCTCCGACAAGCCCGACACCCGTTTCGCGCTCGAGATCGAGGACGCAACGGACGCGACACGCGGCTCGGAGTTCGGCGTCTTCGCGGGTGCGGAGACCGTGCGGTTCTTGCGCGTGCCACGCGTGTTCTCCCGCTCCGAGGTCGCGACGTTGGAGGAGCGGGCCAAGGAGCTCGGGGCCAAGGGGCTCGCCTACGTGATCCGCGATGAGGCCGGCGAGATCCGGTCACCGATCGCAAAGTTTCTCTCGGAGACCGAGATCGAGGCGCTCGCGCCGGCTACAGGTGAGACGTTGCTCTTCGCTGCCGACGCGCGCGCGATGACGTCGCGTGTGCTTGGGGCGCTTCGACTCCAGCTCGGCGCAGAACTCGGGCTCATCGATGCAGACGCGTTCACGTTCCTCTGGGTGACCGATTTTCCCCTGTTCGAGTGGGATGACGAAGAGGCGCGTTGGACGGCAGTCCATCACCCCTTTACGCGGCCCACCGACGACTGGCTCGAGTCGTTCGCCGACGATCCTGGCAATGCTCTCGCCTATGCCTATGACCTGATCGTCAACGGCAACGAACTGGGCGGAGGGTCGTTCAGAATTCACGAACCGGACGTCCAGGCGAAGGTCTTCGATCTGCTTGCGATGAGCCCGGAAAACCAGCGGTCCAAGTTCGGCTTTCTCCTCGACGCTCTGGCGATGGGCGCGCCTCCACACGGCGGCATCGCCCTCGGAATCGATCGGATGACGATGGTGCTGGCGGGCGAGGCGAACCTGCGCGACGTGATTGCGTTCCCGAAGAATCAGGCGGGACTCGATCCGATGAGCGGCGCGCCCTCCGGGATCACGGATCTCCAGCTGGCCGAGCTCGGACTCCGCGTCGTCGAGCCGCCGAAGGCCACCGGGGCCTGACGTGTCCGCCGCGGTGGCACAGCGGCTGCTCGGACTGGCCGCAGTGGCGCTGCTCGGTGGGGTCATCGCGCTCGCTGTGATCGAGCGGAGGAGCGATGACGCGAGCACGACGCCCACGCCCACCGGGGCCGTGGCCGCCGGTGGCGGCTGGTACTCGGGACTGGCGGCCACGAGGGGGCAGGCCGGAGATGCCGAGCGCACGTCGTGCGGGCTGATCCTGACCGGCAACTCATACGGCGTCTCGCACCCGGTCCTCCCGTGCGGTGCGAAGCTGATGATCCGGTTCGGTGGCGAGACCGTTCTCACCGAGGTGATCGACAACAAGCTGAAGAGCCCGGGGCGTCAGTTCGAGATGACCGAGCGTCTTGCGCGCGAGATAGGACTCGACGGCACGCAGGAGATCGACTGGCGGTTCACTGCGAATCCGGCGGAGTAGGCCCCCGGTCGAGCTAGCGGAATGCGCAGATCGTCTAGAATCCTCGTGCTCGACCCTGTGCGTGGCCCGGAGTTTCAACGTGAACCAAGACTCATCAAGGGAGCGTGTGTTCGGCGGAGGCTTTGCCAGAGGCTGACAGCGCACCCACCTGGCTCGCCAGGTTCTCAATTGGCTTCGGGATTCATCGGCAGGGTGGAGCAATCATTGTCCCTTCGCCGGGTTTCGTCACGATTGCCGCGATGCCATCCCGAGCCCGTGCCGATACGCTGCCGCTATGGGATACACACTGGTCAATCACGATGATCCGTCGGTCGAGTCTTTCCGCGACGTCTTCTTCAAGATGCGACGGGCGCTCGGCACGACGGCCTTCGGCATCAACGAGATCCGACTTCCGGCCGATTTCGAGGGCATCGAGCACGATGAGGTGGAGACCGGGCACGAGGAGGTCTACATCGCCCTCGAGGGGGGTGGCACGATGACGGTCGATGGGGAGTCCGTCGCGCTCAGCGGTGGTGACTACCTGCGCGTCGACGCGGAATCGACTCGGCTCGTGACTGCTGGCCCAGACGGGCTCACGTATGTCGTTGTCGCTGGCAAGCCATTGCCGGAGTACGACGGCCGCCCGTCCCTGTGAGCTCGATTACGGGGCTCCATCATGTCCAGGTTGCGGCGCCTCCGGGGTGCGAGGACGCAGCGCGCGCGTTTTACGGCGGCCTGCTCGGCTTGGAGGAGATCGAGAAGCCGGCGTTGCTCGCAGTTCGCGGCGGCTGCTGGTTTCGCGGCGGAGCGGGGGAGTTGCACATTGGCGTCGAGGAGCCCTTCAGCCCGGCTGCGAAGGCACACCCGGCGTTCTCCGTCGACTCGGTCGCGACGCTCGATCGGCTTGCCGCATCTCTGACGGCTGCGGGTGTCGACGTCCGTTGGGCCGACGACGCCGAGATCCCGACGCAACGGCGGTTGTACGTCAGCGACCCGTGGGGCAACCGGCTGGAGATCGTCGCGGTGCGGGAGAGCTAGGCACGCCCCGGAGCGTCGCCGCACCGTGGTGCGGTAGGCCTCTGGACTGGGACACGTCTGGCACGGACGCGGCACGGTCGCGTGAGACTTCGAGCGGTACCTTGTCTCCAGGGCATCTCGGTGCCCCCCTGGGGGAGGTTGGAGATGCGGCACGATGGCGCCCATTGCCGGAGCGGAGCTCCGCTCGCGAATCCCGGTCGTACGGCACCCTGCCGGTAGCCTCCCGGGATGGCGTATCGCGAGCTCATCGGCGACTCTGCCCGCGACGACGATTACTCAGCCGTTCGACTCACGGTCGACGACGACCGCATCGTTGCGGCCGATGCGCCCGGCCTCGAGCGTTCCCTCGAGGGACTGACGCTGCTCGAGGCAGCAGCGGTTCCGGGAGCGACGCTCGCCGCGGATGCGCTCGCAAACGCGATCGCGCCCGCCTTCACGGCCGCTCCAGCACCGGGCAGAGTCGCGGTCGCGATGAGCGGCGGAGTGGATAGCGCCGTGGCCCTTCTCCGCGCGGCCCCGAATGCGATCGGCGTCACGCTCCGCCTCTGGCTCGATCCGCGAGGCCCTAGCTCGGAGCGCGCCTGCTGCTCACCCGACGCGGTGATCGCGGCACGCGAGACATGCCACCGGCTCGGTCTGCCTCACGTGACGCTCGATCTTCGCGACGCGTTCAGGGCGATCGTGGTGCAGCCATTCGTTGCCGGCTACGCGGCAGGCCTGACGCCGAATCCGTGCATGCGCTGCAACGGCCGGTTTCGATTCGACGCGCTCGTCGAGTTCACCGAGCGGGCCGGCGCTGACATCCTCTGGACAGGGCACTACGCGCGGATCGTCGAGCGCGACGGGATCCGCCTCGTCGCGCGTGGGACTGACGCCGCAAAGGATCAGTCCTACATGCTCGCAACCGTCGATCCTCGCCTCCTCGATCGCATCGCTTTCCCGCTCGGGGAACAGGGCAAGAGCAGCACCCGCGGCGAGGCCGCCGCTGCGGGGCTCGCCGTTGCGGACCGCGTCGAGAGCCAGGAAGCGTGCTTCCTGGCCGGTGACGACTACCGCTCCTTCCTCGAGCGACAGGGTCTCGAGCGTCAGCGCGGACCGATCGTCGATGAGGGAGGGAAGGTGCTCGGAAGCCACGAAGGCGTCTGGCGCTACACGCCGGGACAGCGGCGCGGGATCGGTCTCGCAGCCCCGGCGCCCGTTTTCGCGCTCCGCTCCGACCCCGCGACGAACACGCTCGTGGTGGGGCCTCGAGAAGCGCTCGAAGCTCGTCACGTTGCCGTGCGCGGCCGCCTCTATCTGCCCGTCTCCCGGGCCGAGGCGAAGTTGCGCTATCGATCGCGGGCAGTCCTCGCCGACGTCGTGCCCACCGACGAAGGATTCACGCTCGCGCTCGATGAACCGACCCATGCCATCGCGCCCGGTCAGGTCGCCGTTCTGTACGACGACGATGCAATCGTCGGAGCTGGCATCATCCTCGGCGCAACCGGGTAGGATCACCGCGATGACACTTCTCGCCTCGACCGCCAGCGATGCCGCCTACTGGGGACTCGCGACGTTTCTTGTTGCGATCGGCCTAGCCGCGGCATTCATGCTGTTCCGCCTCGGCCAGTCTTTCGAGCGGCTTTCGTCTCTCATCAAGGGAACCGAGCGTGACCTACTGCCCGTGATCGTCAAGACGGGTTTCACTGTCGACCGCGTGAACTACCAGCTCGACAAGGCGGACACGGTCACCGATAGCGCGGTCTCGATGGCCGACAGCGCCGACACCGCGATCCGTGCGGTCTCGACCGTGATCACGACACCGGTCGAGAAGGTGACCGGGATCGCCGCGGGAATCACTCACGGTTTCTCGCAGTTCCGCAAGTCCAAGAACTTCGGTGAGGCAGCTACCGCCGCAAAGGAAGCGGCACGCGAACGAGAGGCAGACCTCCGCGAGGATCTGCGCACTGCCGGGCGCACGCCGATGGAGACCGAGCGGCCCGAGCCACAGTCGCGCCCCGCGGCAGAGACCAAACCGGATCCGTGGCCTCGGCCGGCTCCGGTTCCCAAGCCGGACTCGGTGCCCGAGCCGCCGGACAAGCCCGTCGCAGCGTAGCTCGGGGACGCGCTCGACGACGGGATCGGCGAGTGGGCCGAGCGCGTGGGAGTCGCCTGATCGCGGCTACGATCGCGTGATGCAGACGACCGCCGAGCTCCGCGAGGGTTTCCTCTCGTTCTTCGAGGAACGGGGCCACCTTCGCTTCCCGTCGTGGTCGTTGGTTCCTCCGCCGGAGGATCCCTCGACGCTCTTCATCTCCGCCGGGATGCAGCCGCTCAAGCCGTACTTCTCCGGCCAGAAGGAGCCGCCCGCACCCCGCTTCACGACCGTGCAGAAGGTTCTGCGAGCAGGAGGGAAGGACACCGACCTCGACGAGGTCGGGCTCACCGCTCGGCACGCGTCGATGTTCGAGATGCTCGGGAACTTCTCGTTCGGGGACTACTTCAAGGACGGTGCGATCGACCTCGCCTGGGAATTCGCGACCGAGAAGATGGGCCTCGACGCCGATCGCATCTGGCCCACCGTCTTCGCCGGCGACCCGGAGCTCGGGCTCGGTGAGGACGACGAGGCGGTACAGGGCTGGCTCCGCAAGGGCGTCCCGCGCGAGCGCATCATCGGATTGCCGCGCTCGGAGAACTTCTGGGGCCCCGCCGGCGCGACCGGCCCGTGCGGCCCGTGTTCCGAGCTGAACTACGATCGCGGCGTCGAGCTCGGCTGCGGAGAGCCCGACTGCGCACCCGGTTGCGCGCGCTGCGAGCGGTTCCTCGAGTTCTGGAACCTCGTCTTCATGGAGTACGAGCTCGACGAGGTCGGAAGACTGACGCCGCTGCCCAAGCAGAACATCGACACGGGGCTCGGCCTCGAGCGTGGTGCGATGCTCCTGCAGGAGGCCGACTCGATCTTTGACACGGACGGCTTCCGGCTGATCATGGATTGGATCGAGCAGGAGTCGGGTGTCGGTTACGGGTCATCGCAGGCTGCAACCAAGGCGCATCGGGTGCTCAGCGACCACGGCCGGGGAATGACCTTCCTCATCGCCGAGGGCGTCGTGCCCGCCAACGAGGGACGCGGCTACGTTCTGCGGAGGCTGATTCGGCGTGCTGTCGTGCAGGCCCGTCGCATCGGCCTCGAAGGCGTCTACCGCCTTCCCGCCATCGTGGTCGGGCAGGTTGGGCCGTGGTATCCCGAGGTTGTCGAGCACCAGGCCGAGATCGAACGCGTGGTCAAGGCGGAGGAGGATCGATTCCGCGAGACACTCGAGCGCGGCCTCAAGGTTTTCGAGGAGCTTGCCGCCAGAGAGTCGATCTCAGGCGACGACGCATTCACGCTCGCTGCCACGTACGGCTTCCCGCTCGAGCTCACGGTCGAGCTTGCCGAGGAGCGAGGCCAGCGGGTCGATGTCGACGCCTACCGCGACCGGATGAGTGAGCACCGCTCGATCTCCCGCGCGGGTGGCGAGTCGGACACGCAGCGCGCCGCCGACTTTGCCCGCGCGGCCGACCCGACCCAGTTCGTCGGCTACCACAAGGGCGACGTGCTGACCGAACTGCACGCTTACGAGGATCTCGGTGACGGCACGTTCCTCGCAAAGCTGCGTGAGTCTCCGTTCTATGCCGCCGGCGGCGGCCAGGTCTCCGACGAGGGCTACCTCGAGCTCGATGCCGACTCGGCCGTTCGCGCGAACCTCGTGCAGGCGCACCGGGTGGGAGACGATCAGGTGCTCGTGTTCCGGGGGGACGGGTTCTCGGCCGGCAGTCGCGTCCGTGCTGTGGTGCCCTGGAACGTCCGGTTCCCGACGATGGCGAACCACACGGCTACACATCTCCTGCAAGAGGCCTTGCGCGAGGTCCTCGGCGACCACGTCAAGCAGGCTGGCTCGTCGGTCCGTCCCGACAAGCTGCGGTTCGATTTCACGCACACGCAACAGCTCACCGTTGAGCAGCGCGAAATGATCGAGCATCGAGTCAACGGCGCCATCTTCGAGAATCACCCGCTTCATATCTTCGAAACGCCGATCAGCGAGGCGCGCAAGCTCGGCGCGATGATGCTCTTCGGCGAGAAGTACGGCGACATCGTTCGCGTCGTCGAGATCAGGGGTGTCTCGACGGAGCTCTGCGGAGGGACGCACGTGCGCTCAACGGCCGAGATCGGGGCGTTTGCGATCCTCTCGGAGGGATCGGTCGGCTCCGGCGCCCGACGCATCGAGGCGGTGACCTCCGGCGAGGCGTGGGCCTTGCTTCACGGTCGCGCCCGCGAGGTCGACGTCTTGCGCGCCGAGCTCGACGAGATACGGAAGGAGCTCAAGCGCAAGCGGGTGCAGGGTGAGAGCGGGGGAGACATCGAGGCGGACGTGCGCCCGGTGAACGGCGTCAACCTCGTCGTCCAGGCCGTGCCGGGGCTCGACGGAGACGCGCTCCTCGACCTCTCTGATCGCTTCAAGCAGCGCCACAGTCCGGCAGCCGTCGTGCTCGGCGGCGTCGACGACGGCAAGGTGACCCTGATTGCCAACTTCGACGACGCGGTCGCCGAGCGCATCAGCGCGTCGGACGTCGTCAAGGGTGCCTCGGCGCTGGTTGGCGGTGGTGGCGGTGGTCGGCGCACGATGGCGCGCGCGGGTGGTAAGGAGCCGGAGAAGCTCTCGGAGGCGCTCGCCGAGGCCGAGCGCATGATTCTCGCCGCCATCTGAGCCGGCGTGCGGGTTCTCGCGCTCGATTACGGTTCCGCGCGGACGGGCGTCGCGATCTCCGACGCGAGCGGCACGCTCGCGCGCCCGGTGTGCGTCGTCAAGAAGGCGGCAACCGAGAAGGGCCTCGCCGAGGTAGCGGGCCTCGTCGTCGACAACGATGTCGAGCACATCGTCGTTGGGCTGCCGCTCACACTCCGGGGCGAACACGGCAAGCAGGCCGCCGAGACCGAGCTCTTCGTTTCGGCGCTGCGCGCTCGGGTCTCCGTCCCGGTCGAGACTGCCGACGAGCGGTTCACGACAGCTCTCGCGCAGCGGTTCGGAGGCAGTGCACCGGAAGATGCGGTCGCTGCAGCACACCTCCTGCAAGGCTGGCTCGACGCGGACGCTCGACAGTGAAAGGTCTCGCTCTCACGCTCGCCCTCTCGGCCGTGCTTCTCGCCGCCGGCTGTGGCGGTGACTCGTCGCCTCCCGTCACGACGGAGGCCGCGCCGCCGGTCGAACGCCTCCGCATCAGTTTTCCCGAGGGTCTGAACGTGCGCGAGATGGGCGATCGCGTCGCGGCAGTACGGACGATCGCGATCGAAAAGCGCGGCGTGACGCCGAAGCTGACGCGCAAGCGCTACCTCGACGCTGTGGCCGAGGCGCGGCCTCCGAAGCCGTTCCTCAAGGACTGGAAGCGCGGCTCGATGGAGGGGTTCCTCTTTCCGGCGTTGTACGAGTTCACTCAGTTCACGAGCGGGAGGGAGCTGGTCTCGGATCAGCTGACGGCGTTTCGCAAGGCGTTCGCCCGCGTCAATCTCTCGTACGCCCGCTCGAAGAATCTGACCCCATACGACGTTCTCAAGATTGCGTCGATGATCGAGAAGGAGACCGTTGCGCCGGGCGAACGGAAGCTCGTCTCGGCGGTGATCTACAACCGGCTTCGAAAGCAGATGCCACTCGGCATCGACGCGACGATCCGCTACGGCCTGGACATCCCGGGCACCGAGTCGCTCACGAAGGCCGCGATCCGAAGCGACAATCCGTACAACAGTCGACGCTTTCCCGGCCTGCCACCCACGCCGGTTGCAAACCCGGGACTCGCCTCGATCAAGGCTGCAGCGCATCCAGCCAGGGTGAATTACGTCTACTACGTCCGCATCCCCGGCACGAAGCGCCACTTCTTCACGGCGAGCGAGAGCGAGTTCCTGCGCAAGGTCTGTGAGTTCGGTTACGCCTGCAACTAGTAGCGGAGGTTCGCAGCTTCACCAGACAGTTCAACCCTGCGGACCGTCGGCTGTTCCGACGATACTCCAGGGGTGCCGAGCTACTACCGCGATCGATCTGCACCGGTGCCGAACAGGCCACGCCTCGTGGGTGTGGTGGCTTTGATCGAGCACGATGGCTGTGTCCTCGTGGATCGGCGATCCGATGATGGAGCCTGGGCTTTTGTCGGAGGGCGGGTCGAGGAGGATGAGTCGGTGCTCGGAGCACTGCATCGGTTCTTCGCCCGTGATGATCTTGCGGCGCTCGATCTGTGGCCGGCTGCGACGCCGATCCGCGATGCCTACCTCGCCTTCGACGGTACCCCGTTGATCACATGACCGAGATCCGCGGCACCACGACGCTTGTCGGCCTGCTCGGCTGGCCGACCTCGCACTCGCTCTCGCCTCCGATGCAGAACTCGGCGTTCGCAGCCCTCGGTCTCGACTGGGCGTACGTTCCACTACCGACTGCGCCCGAGCTGCTCGCGGATGCCGTCCGCGGGCTGAGCGCGATGGGTTTCGCCGGGGCGAACGTGACGATTCCCCACAAGCAGGCGGTGGTCGAGCTCTGCGACGAGCTCGACGACGTGGCGCGGGCAGCCGGTTCGGTCAACACGCTCGTCCTCGACTCCGGCCGCGTCCTCGGCTCGTCGACCGACGGCGACGCGGTGATATCCCAGGTCGATGCAGCGGGTCGTCGGGCGCTCGTGCTCGGCGCGGGTGGTTCGGCGCTTGCAGTGGTCGACGCGCTCGACCGTGCCGGCGCCGAGGTGACGACCGTGAGCCGTCGCGAGTCGGGCTGGCCGCCTTCTGCCGCCGGGTACGACGTGCTCGTAAACGCGACGCCCGTGAAGGAGGAACTCATCGTGAATCCTCACGTAGGTATGCAGGTCGTCGATCTTGCGTACCTCTCCGACGGGCGCGAAACGGCGCTCGTCGAGGCAGCACGTGCGGCAGGCTGCGAGGTCGTCGTGGATGGGCTCGACGTGCTTCTGCTTCAGGGTGCGGCGTCCTTCGAGCGTTGGACGGGCCTGCCCGCACCGCTCGTTGCGATGCGTGACGCTCTTCGCAAGGGGTAGCGCGTCGGAGTACCCTGATTGTGTCAATCGGGGTGAGGAGGCAGCAAGATGAGTCAGTACGAGATGATCGGTATCGGCCTCGGCGTCGTGATCTTCGCCATTATTCTGCTCGTCGGCGTCGTCGTCGGCCGCCGCGAGCACGCATAAGCCGAGCCTGATCCGCGGCCGGTCGCGAGGGCGCGGCCGCAGGGAGTCCCGCTCCAGTACACATCATCGAGGACGACGAATGGGCCGTGGAAGATCTACCCGCGGCACGCGATCTCGTCGAGGCAAGCGAATCCGCCGAGCTGTTCGTGTATCCCGGGCGATCGACATCTGTTCGCCGACTGCAGCACACGCGTCGCGTAGGGTGGTGCCATGAGCTTCGACGAGAACAGGCCACCGGCCCAGGCGAATCCGACGGGAAGATCGCTTCCTACGCACGGACGCCATCGGGGCTCGACGAACGCAGCGCGCTCGGCGTTCGCTACCGTCGAAGGCCCGATCGAATCCGCCTCGCTCGTTACGCAGCGGTTCGAGCGCAATAGCGAGGGGCGGTTCGAGCGCCAGATCGCCGGGGAGCTGATCCTCCGCACGGACGCGATCGTCGAGCGAGGCCGCGGTGGCGACACGATGAGGGTCGACGTCGCGCAGTTCGATGCCCTGTGGACACGGTATGACAACGGTGACTTCGGGTCAGGCGACGCGGTGCGCGCGCTCTACGAGATCGACGTTGCAGGAGAGCCCCTCGCCGTAGCGCTCCTCGATGTCGACCGCGAGCAGAATCCCGAGATGACGCGCCCGACCCACGGCCCACAGCGCATCGTCCTCGCCTGACCTTCGCGCGGCAAGCGACCGCCTGATCCGGGCCGGCGTCTAGGCTTTCACCATGCCACTCGGCCTCGTCACCGCAGGTGAATCGCACGGCCCCGCTCTCGTAGCCGTGCTCACCGGCTTGCCTGCGGGGCTTCGGCTCGAGAAGGCCTCGATCGACGCTGATCTACGTCGGCGCCAGCTCGGGTACGGCCGCAGCCCGCGGCAGCAACTCGAGACGGACACCGTCGAGGTGCTCTCGGGTCTCCGACAGGGTCGCACGCTCGGCACACCCCTGACGCTCGTCGTCCGCAATCTCGATCACAAGAACTGGATGTGGGGGATGAGCCCCTTCGAGCCCGAGGGCAAGCCGGAGGGCAAGGGTGTCAAGGTCGTGACGCTCCCGCGGCCCGGTCATGCCGATCTCGCGGGCGTCCTCAAGTACGGGCACGACGACGTGCGCAACTCGCTCGAACGGGCGAGCGCACGCCACACGGCCACCCACGTCGCAGCCGGGGCCGTCGCCAAGGCCTTTCTCGCAACGATCGGAGTCACCGTCGCGGGCCGCCCTCTCGAGGTCGGCGGAGCGGCCGGCGACGACGGCATGCGCGAGGCAACCGATGCGGCGCGCAAGGATCGCGATACCCTCGGCGGCGTCGTCGAGGTCGTCGTTGACGGGTGTCCGCCGGGACTCGGCTCGTACGCCGAAAAGTCGGATCGACTCGACGCGCGCCTCGCCTTCACGTTGATGGGAATCCAGGCAGTCAAGGGTGTGGAGATCGGCGATGGCTTCGCACTCGCTCGTCTCCGCGGCTCGGAGGCCCACGACGAGATCGACCCGGGCCTCATCCGTCGCACGAACCACGCGGGCGGTCTAGAGGCCGGGATCTCGAACGGTGAGCCCATCGTCGTGCGGGCTGCGATGAAGCCGTTGCCGACGTTGATGAAGCCGCTCGACTCGGTCGATCTCGAGACGGGCGAGGCGGCGCAGGCGCTCGTCGAGCGCAGCGACGTCCAGGCGGTGGAGGCACTTTCCGTCGTCGCGGAGGCAGCCGTAGCCTGGGAGATCGCCGTGAGCGCCCGGGACAAGTTCGGCGGCGACGCAATTGTCGATTTCGTCGCCGCGCACCGCGCCTACCTCGAACGCATCCGGTGGCCCCGCACGCCCTGAACCACCACCTCGCGCTCGCCGGTTTCATGGGCGCAGGTAAGTCGACCCTGGGAGCGCAGGTCGCACGGCGCCTCGGTCGCGCCTTCATCGACCTTGACCGTGAGGTCGAGGCACGAGCAGGCATGACGATCGCGGAGCTCTTCGCCCGGGACGGGGAGGCGGCCTTCAGGGCGCTCGAGGAGTCCGCTGCCGCATCGGTTCTCGCCGCGGGAGAGCCCACAGTGATTGCGCTCGGCGGCGGGGCCGTGCTGTCGACCGAGACGCGCGCACGGCTCCGCAGCCGCGCTTTCACCGTTCTGCTCGACGTCGACCCCGACACCTTGTGGCAGCGCGCCTCGCGGAGCGCTCGACCACTCGCGTCGAACGAGGAGTCGTTCCGTGCCCTCTTCCAGGAGCGCCTTCCCATCTACGAGGAGGCCGCAGACGCACGCGCTCGCGACATCGACTCGGTTGTCCTTGCAGCCGCGGGTATCGAGGTCGGTATCGGGACGATAGATCTCCTCGGTGAGCTCGTGCCGGGCTGCGGACAGATCGAGATCGTGGCCGACGCGACCGTGGCGGGGATCCACGGTGTCAGCGCGCAGCTCGCGCTCGGAGCGCGCGATATCGCGACGCACGAGGTGCCCTCGGGCGAGCCGGCGAAGGCTATCGGAGCGCTCGACCAGCTCTGGCGTTCGCTTCGGATCGGGCGCGACGGGACGATCGTCGCGCTCGGCGGCGGATGCACGACCGATCTTGCAGGATTTGCTGCGGCGACCTGGATGCGCGGTGTCCCCTGGGTGGCGGTGCCGACCACGCTCGTGGGGCAGGTCGACGCTGCGATCGGTGGCAAGACCGCCGTCGATCTTCCGGGTGGGAAGAACCTCGTGGGATGCTTCCACTGGCCGGCGAAGGTCGTGATCGACCCTGGCACGCTCGAGTCGCTGCCCGAAGCGGAGATGAGGAACGGGATGGGCGAGGTCGTCAAGACCGGTCTCCTCATGGGGAGCCCCGTGTGGGAGCAGCCGCTCGCCGAGATGGTTCGCCGGTGCGCCTCCTTCAAGGGCGCCGTCTGTCTCGCCGATCCGCACGACCGTGGGCCGCGCAACCAGCTGAACCTGGGCCACACGTTTGCTCACGCGCTCGAGGCCGCCGCCGGCTACGACC
>NZ_JBDSNT010000093.1:0-6390 GCF_039915195.1 Gaiella sp. | reverse complement strand
CCCGCGTCCACCGTCGCCCGCGTCCACCGTCGCCCGCATCCAGCGTCGCCCGCGTCCAGCGTCGCCCGCGTCCAGCGTCGCCCGCGTCCACCATCGCCCGCGTCCACCATCGCCCGCATCCGCTTCGCTCGCGCGAGCGTGTGCGTCGCCCCTACCGGGATGCGGCGGCGCGGAGGTTGGCGAAGAGATCCGCCATCTCGAGGCCGGTACGAACCGCCTCGGCCCCCTTGTCGTAGCGACTCTCGGCCTGGTCGGCCCGGTCGAGCGTGAGCAGGCCGAACGCGACCGGGACACCCGTCTCGATCGCCGCCAGCTGCAACCCGCTCGCGGCCTCGCTCGAGACGTAGTCGAAGTGCGGTGTGTCGCCGCGAATCACGCACCCGAGGGCGACGATGCAGCTGAAGCGCCGCGTCTTCGCGAGCGCCATTGCAGCGAGCGGTAGCTCGAAGGCACCCGGGACGGGCATCACGGTGACGGAATCCGGCGTGACGCCTCGGGCGTCGAGCTCCGAGAGTGCCGATTCGAGCAGCGCCGTCGTGGCGTCGCCGTTGAAGCGCGCGACGACGATGCCCACACGCCTGCTCTCACCCTTCGCCTCACCTTCGAGCACTGCGTAGCCCGGCGGCACCGTGAGGTCACCGGGAGCGTGCTGCGAGGACGCAGAAACATGATCGGAGAGGACGACGGGTTCAGGGGCAGCCTCGGTGACCGTTGCCGGCTCCTCATCATCGACCGCCTGCTCGTCGTCGGATGCAGCACCGTCGTCGACATCGAGCGGATCGACCGCAGGCCAGCCGCCGAGGACGTTCTCGCTCGACGCCTCGAGATCCGCTCCGCTCTCGGCCTCGTCGAGCGCCTCCCGGACGGACTCGTCGCTCGCAGGAAGGTCACTGGGCTCGTCGTCCCAGCGCGGCGATTCGTATCGGTCACTCATGCGGCACCAGACTAACGATCGCTCAGGAGGTCTCGCGAGGTGTCCCGCAACGGTAGGCCCGAAATGATCGTTGCGGGACGCCCCACTCCATGTCGATCGCGGTAGTGCGGCATCTCACGACAATCCTTCCTCCTGTTCAGTGTTGCGAGATGCGCACTAGGTGTCAAACCGGATCTGCTGGCATTGCTCGGGCCCGCCGATCGTGTGGCCCATCTTGTCGCGCTTCGACTCGAGGTAGTCGCGATTCTCGGGATTCGGCTCGATCTCGATCGGCTCCTGCGAGACGACAGAGAGGCCGAAGCCGGAGATTCCGCTGATCTTCTTCGGGTTGTTCGTGAGAACCCGGATCGTCGTCAGCCCGAGGTCGGCGAGGATCTGGGAGCCGATGCCGTACTCGCGCGCGTCGGCCGCGAACCCGAGGCGAAGGTTTGCCTCGACAGTATCGAGCCCCTGCTCCTGGAGCTCGTACGCCTTGAGCTTGTTGACGAGGCCGATCCCGCGTCCCTCCTGGGCGAGGTAGAGCAGCACGCCTTTCCCCTCTTCCTCGATGATCCGAAGTGCACGATCGAGCTGCTCTCCACAGTCGCAGCGCTGCGAGTGGAACACGTCGCCGGTAAGGCATTCGGAGTGCACGCGCACGAGCACGTCCTCGGCTCCGTCGACGTCACCCTTGACGAGTGCGACGTGATGCTTCCCCGTCAACACCTCCTCGTACGCAACCGCCTGGAAGGCGCCGTGCTCGGTCGGGAGCTTCACCGAGACGACGCGCTCGACGAGCTTCTCGTGCTTCCGCCGATACTCGATCAGGTCGGCGACCGTGACCATCTTGAGCCCGTGCTGCTCGCAGTAGCCGATCAGGTCGGAAACGCGCGCCATCGTTCCGTCCTCGTTCATGATCTCGCAGACCACTCCGGCCGAGAACAGGCCTGCGAGACGCGCGAGGTCGACAGCTGCCTCGGTCTGCCCGGAGCGCTGCAACACACCGCCGGTGCGGGCTCGCAGCGGGAAAACGTGGCCAGGCTGGACGAGGTCGTAGGCCGTCGAGGTCGGGTCGATCGCGACCTGGATCGTGTGCGCGCGATCGTGCGCCGAGATCCCGGTCGATACCCCCTCCCGTGCCTCGATCGAGACGGTGAAGGCGGTTCCGAAGGGCGTCTCGTTCTGGTCGGTCATCTGACGGAGCCCGAGCTCCTCGCATCGTTCGGGCGTGAGGCAGAGGCAGATAAGTCCGCGACCGTGGGTCGCCATGAAGTTGACGGCCTCGGGCGTGACGAACTGCGCAGCGATCGTGAGATCTCCCTCGTTCTCGCGATCCTCGTCGTCGACGACGACGACGAAACGGCCGGCACGAACCTCCTCGATCGCCACCTCGACGGATGCGAAGACGGAGTTGGGTGCCTCGGTGCTCACGGACGCATCGTACCCCGCCGGAGAGTTCGTCCCGCAGCCGTCATCCGCGATGCGACAGCAAGCGCTCGACGTACTTGGCAAGCACGTCGACCTCGAGGTTCACGATCTGCCCGGGTACGAGCCGGGCGAGCGTCGTCGCCGCGATCGTGTGCGGGACGAGTGCCAGACCGAACGCATCGTCGTGCAGTTCCGCAACCGTCAACGAGACGCCCTCGACGGTGATGGAGCCCTTCTCGACAAGGTAGCGGAGCGTGTCAGCGGGGGCCTCGACGATGACGCGGAGCCCTTCGCCCTCGATCTCGATCGACTGCACTCTCCCGAGCCCATCGACGTGGCCCTGAACGATGTGGCCACCCATCGCGTCACCGGCGCGCAAGGCAGGCTCGAGGTTGACTGCCGTACCTCGACCGAACGAGCCGAGAGTCGATCGCGAGAGCGTCTCCGGCACTGCGTGGAAGGTCAATCGATCCGGCTCGACACGCTCGGCGGTGAGACACACGCCGTTGATCGCGACGGAGCCGCCGACCTCGACGAGCGGAGCCGTCGCGGGCGCTTCGATCTCGAGTCGAATGCCCGCGTCACCACCGGTAACGGCGGCGATCGTGCCGACCTCCCGGACGATTCCCGTGAACATGCCAGAAGGCTACTTCACGGGGCGTGAACGTAGGCCTCGAGAAGCACGTCCCCGCCGATCGGTCGGGCCTTGAGGTGGGAGACCGATCTCGACTCGGAGAGCTCGTCGAGAAACCTTCGCCCCTCCCCCGCGAGCGTCGGAGCAACGAAGACGAGGAGCTTGTCGATGAGATCCGCTTTCAGGAACGCGGTGGCAAGCGTCGGGCCCCCCTCGAGGAGCATCGACTGGACGCCGTCAGCGGCGAGAGCGTCGAGCTCCGCGGCAAGCGGGCCCGACCGGAGCTCGAGGTCGGATCCGGGTGGAAGCGGCCCACGACCGAATGCGAGGCGCCGTGGCTGTCGCACGACCGGGACATCTCGCGCGTCGAGACGCGGCGCATCGTCTCGTACGGTTCCCATCCCGACCGCCACCGCGTCCGAGGCGGCGCGGAGCTCATGGACGAGCCGTCGTGACTCCTCGCCCGTCACCCAACGAGACCCCGGCACGGTCACCCTCCCGTCGAGCGTGGTCGCCACCTTGTACGTGACGAACGGTCGCGCAGAAGCTTTCCAGGTACGCCACGCCTCGTTCTGTCGCCGCGCCGCGAAGCGGTCGACCAGTTCCGCCGCGACGCCGGCTCCTCGAAGCAGCTCGAGCCCTCCAGCAGCCTCAGGGTTCGGATCGAGGCATCCGGCTACGACGCGTGCGACGCCTGCAGCCACGATCGCGTCGACACACGGCGGCGTCTTGCCGTGATGGGCGCACGGTTCCATCGTCACGTAGAGCGTTGCACCACGGGCACGGTCGCCCGCCATTGCGAGCGCCGCGATCTCACCGTGCCGGCCCCCGTAGGGCTCCGTGACGCCTTCCCCGACGACCGCCCCATCGGCGACGACGACAGCGCCGACGGTTGGGTTCGGATAGGCGATGCCCGCGACGGCGGCCGCAAGCTCGAGCGCGCGGTCGAGGCTCATACCCCGGCGGCGGCGATGCGTCGGTACGCAGCCACGGGATCGGGATCGGCGAACACGGCGTTGCCGGCCACGAACACCCGTGCCCCGGCAGCCCGGACGGCGGCGATGTTCTCCTCGCCCACGCCTCCGTCGACCTGGATCGGTACCTCGACGAGCGCCGCGAGCTCGGCGATCCTCACGCACGACTCGGGCAGAAACGGCTGTCCGGAGTAGCCAGGAACGATGCTCATGCAGAGCGCGAGCTCCGCTCCCGCTTCCTCGGCGAATGCGACGGCGTCAACCACAACGGTGACCGGGTTGAAGGCGACACCGACTGCCAGCCCGACCGCGCGCGCAGCCGCGCCGACGCCCCGGGGGTCATCCGTCGCCTCGACGTGGAACGTCACCGAGTCCGCTCCGGAGGACGCGAACTCGGGAAAGTGGTGGGCCGGGTCGGTGACCATCAGGTGGCAGTCGATCACACCGCCTGCGGCGTGGATCATCGGCGCGATCGAACGAAGCACGACGGGGCCGATCGTCACGGGCGGGATGAAGTGACCGTCACCGACGTCGAAGTGGAAGATCCGGCAGCCCGCGGCGAGAAGCGCGTCGATCTGCTCGCCGAGGCGTGTGAAGTCGGCGGCATACAGCGACGGCGCGACCGCGCCCTTCTCGCCAATCCAGGTGTCCCAACCCATGCCACGATCCTACGGGGGTTCACGACGGCCGACAGCTCGAACCTTGTGACGGAATGTCACAAAGTTCGGCCCTCAGGGGACGCGGAGCCGGGCGATGAAGAAGCCACTCGTGCGATGAACGTGCGGGAGCGTTTGGAGGAACTCGGGCCGTGTGCCGTGGCGAAACTGCGGCCACTCCTCGGCCAGCGTGGCGTCGACCTCGAGGCCCGCGGCGTCGACGACGGCCTCGGCTTCGTCGCGGTTGACGGTGCACACGGAGTAGACGATCGTCCCGCCGGAGCGGACGCGCGCGGCCGCCGCACGCAGCAGCTCGAGCTGCAGCTCGGGAAGAGGCTGGGAGCGCCAGCGGAGATCGGGTCGCGCGGCGAGCACGCCGAGACCCGAGCAGGGCGCGTCGACCAGAGCACGATCGAAGCCCGTCAGGTCGAGCGGCAGCTCACGGCCGTCGGCACAGACGACCCGGACGTTCGTCGCGCCGAGGCGACGAACGTTCTCCTCGAGCTCGCGGGCGCGAGACGCACTCGCCTCCACCGCAACCACGTCGCCGGCCAGCATCGTCGCCTTGCCGCCCGGGGCGGCGCACAGGTCGAGAACACGATCTCCTGTCTGCGAGCCGACACAGCGCCCGGCGAGCTGAGAGCCGACGCTCTGCGGCCAGACGCAGCCCTCCTCGAACATCCGGTCGTCCATGTGGTCGACGTGCCACGCCCCCGGAACGTCAGCGTCGGGACGGCCTTCGATCGGGCCTCGAACGAGCCGGACGACGGTCGGCGGCGCCTGATTCTGGGCCTGCATCAATGCCAATGCCCCTTCCGCACCGAGGTCGCGCCACCACGTCTCGGCCACCCAGTCGGGGTACGAGTGGCGAAGGGCAGCCTCCTCCGGCGTGGATTCCGGCAACGCCTCGACACACCCCCTGCCCTCGTCGGCGAGGCGCCGCAAAACCGCGTTCGTAAAGGGCACCGCGCGCTCGAGCCGTGCGCGTCGGACGAGCTCGACGGACTCATTGACCGCCGCGTACCGTGGAACGCCGTCGAGAAATGCGAGCTGGAACGCACCGAGTCGCAACGCGGCGCGCACCGGCTCGTCGAGCTTCCGGACGGGCCGCCGACCCACCGTCTCGATCACGTAGTCGAGAGTCCTGGCTCTCTGCACCGTCCCGTACGCGAGCTGACGAGCGAGCGAGCGGTCGCGATCGTCGAGCGCGGCCGCGGCCGTCCGAAGTGCGCGATCGGTGTAGGCCTCGTGCTCGAACACGCGCCGGATGACATCGTACGCCGCAGACCGCGCCGGCGAGATCGTCGCAGCTTTCACCGCAGCCCGCGAAGCCACGCGGCCGCGTCCATCCGCTGGCCACCATCCGGCTGAACCTCGAGCGGCTCGAATGCGCCGGCCTCCCCGATCCGCGCTCGCCAGATCGTCACAGGCCTGCTGTGGAGGTCGGCGCGAGCACCGATGTGAGGTGACAGGGCACGGACGCGACGGACGAGCGCGACCGGGTCATCGGCGAGGTCGAGTTTGCGATCGTCGCTAACGATCTTCTCGGCATAACTGACGCCCTCGGTCGCCTGGGGGACGAAGTGCCGCGAACTTTCTGCAAGAACGTCGTCGAGCAGTTCAACGGCGAACCGCGCCGCCTGCGCGAAGATCGCGGCGGCATCGTCCCCGTCTCCGATCGGAAACGCCCGCTGAGCCGCAATCGGGCCCGCATCGAGCTCCTTCACAGTCTCGTGAATCGTGACCCCCGTCTCGGTGTCCCCTGCGAGGATCGCACGCTCGACG
>NZ_JBDSNT010000092.1:0-42083 GCF_039915195.1 Gaiella sp. | reverse complement strand
ACCAGATCCTGGCGTCGGAACCGGGCTCGGAAACGATGAACTTGTCCTTCGGCGACCTCCCGGTGAACTTCCCGGTGTCGACCGCGAGCGGCCCGCCGTGTGCGATGCGCCCGTCGCCGCGCCGGATTGCGTGCTCGTACAGTTGCGCAGTCGACGGCTGCCAGATCACTGCTGCCGCGGGGTCGAGGCCGTGCCGATCGAGGCTGCCTTTAGCTCCGGTCGAGATCGTGGTCATTTCAGCGCCTCCAGCGGGAGTGTCGGTGGGAGTCGGATAGGGGTCGCAGCGCGTCGATTCTCCGCGCGACGCGCGTATGGTACGCACGCTCGGGGCTGCATGACCGGTGATCCTGACATGTCAGAACCCGCCCAGAGATGACCTCAGGCGATTCCTGCGACGGCGCCCTGCGACTCCGGTTCGACGTTCTCGTCGCGCGCCACGAGCAGGGCGTAGCGCGCTCCCGCAGCAAGGAGCTCGTGGTGGGGGCCGGCCTCCGCAACACCGCCCGCGTCGAGAACCACGATCTGATCCGCGTCACGCACGGTCGAGAGGCGATGTGCAATCGCGATCGTCGTTCGCCCCTCGGCAAGGCGCTCGAGCGCCTCTTGCACGAGCCGCTCCGTTTGCGTGTCGAGTGCCGAGGTAGCCTCGTCGAGCACGAGGATCGGAGGATTGCGGAGTACGGTTCTCGCGATCGCCATCCTCTGCCGCTCGCCACCCGAGAAGCGGTGCCCGCGCTCGCCGACCACGGTCTCGTAACCGTCCGGCAGCGAATCGATCAGTTCGTGAATCTGTGCAGCACGCGCCGCCTCCTCCACCTCGTCGTCGGTCGCATCCGGCTTCGCGAAACGAAGGTTCTCGCGAACGGTCGAGTGGAAGAGGTAGGTCTCCTGCGAGACGACGCCGACCGCTGCGGCGAGCGACTCGAACGTGAGCTCGCGCACGTCGATACCGTCGATCGAGACGGTGCCCTGGGTCGCGTCGTAGAGGCGCGCGACCAGGTAGCCACACGTCGTCTTGCCCGAGCCGGTCTCGCCGACGAGCGCCGTCTTCGTTCCGGCCGGGACCGCGAACGAGACGTCCTTCAGCGTCCAGGCGTCCTCGTCATAGCGGAAGCAGACACGATCGAACGTGACGTCGCCCCTTGGGCGATCGAGCGTCCGCGCGCCCTCGATGATGTCGATCGGTTGGTCGAGGTACTCGAAGATGCGGTCGAAGAGGGCGAGCGAGCTCTGCACCTCGAGCTGAACGCCGAGGAGGCTGCCGATCGGGAAGAAGAGCCGCGTCTGCAGGGTCGTGAACGCGACGAGGACGCCGATGCTGATCACGGAGCTGCCGCGCGCCTGCGACCACCCGGCGAACCAGTAGACGAGCGCCGGCATCACAGCGAACGTCATCTGGATCGCGGCCATCATCCAGCGGCCCGTCATCCGGCTTCGCACCTCGAGATCAGCGAGGCGAAGCGATTCGGTGGAGAACCGATCAGCAAGATCGCCGGAGCGCCCCATCGTCTTGCCGAGCAGGATGCCCGAGACGGAAAGCGACTCCTGCACGATCGACGAGACGTCGGCGAGCGATACCTGGCGCTCCGCGGTGACCTTCTTGCGCTGGGCCCCAACCCGCTTCGTCAGCCAGACGAAGAAGGGCAGCAGGATCAACGCGAAGACGGCGAGCCGCCAGTCGAGCAGCACCATCGCGACGATGGTGGCGATCACAGTCGTTACGTTCGACAGCACCGACGTTGCTGTGGAGGTGACGACGGTGTCGATGCCACCGATGTCGTTCGCGATCCGGCTCTGCACGTCACCCGTCCGCGTGCGGGTGAAAAACGCGAGTGAGAGCCGCTGCAGATGTCGGTAGACCGACGTGCGCAGGTCGTGCATGACCGCCTGGCCAACCCGATTCGAGAGCAGCGTCTGGTAGACGCCGATCGCGCCCGTGACGATCGGGATCAGGATCATTCCCGCGACGAGAAGGGTGAGCAGGCGCACGTCGTTCTCGGGGATCGCGGTATCGAGAACGCCGACGAGTAGGAACGACGGGATCACACCGAGCGCGGCAGAGAAGATGATCAGGGTGAAGACGACCGCGAGTTGGCGGCGGTACGCGCGGAAGAGCGGGAAGATTCGGCGCAGGTTCGCGCTGCGCACCGCCGGATCGGCGGGCCGTTCGGGCGGCTCGGCGATCGTGTCTGCTCCGAAACGGCGACCAGGCATCTCCCTAGAGTGCCTGCCGGGCCTCAGGCCAGGTCGATGGGGAGCCAACGGGCTACGTGCCGAGCTCCTCGACGACCTCCTGAAGGAGATCGGTGAGCTCACGGGCGAGCTCTGGCGTCGGGGCGGTACGTGACACGGAAATCGGCTCCCCGATCAGCGCGGCAAGCCGGGGGAAGCCGAAGCTGCGGCTCCCGAGCGCCCGGCGCGTTTCGAGCAGGCGGACGGGGAGGATCGGTGTGCCCGTCGCGAGCGCCATCCGTGCGGCCCCGCGCAGCCACGGCCCCTCGCGACGCATCACGCCACCCTCGGGAAAAAGGCCAACGACCTCGCCGGCCTCGAGCGCTGCGATCGCCTGGGCGATCGCAGCGACGTCGCTCTTCCCGCGCTCGACGGGGATCGCCTCGACGCTCGCGAGCCACCAGGGAAGCAGGGGCACGTTCCACAGCTCGGACTTGGCGAGATAGCGGATCGGCCGCGGGATGGACGCCGAGAGGATGAAGGGATCGAGAATCGATTCGTGGTTCGCGACGACGACGAGAGATCCGTCCGCCGGGACGCGTTCGATCCCACGCACCTCGAGCCGGTAAGCGGCCCGAACGACCGGCGTCAGCGGGCGCCGGTACGCCTCGTAGCTCAATATCCCGGCCCGCGACGAGGAAACTCGGGTAGCGCGTCGTTCGCGGAATGGCTGAGCACGATCTGCATGTCCCGGAGCGAGCGTATAGCGAAGCCCGCCTCGCAGTAGGTGAGGTAGAAGTGCCAGAGGCGGAGGAACCGTTCGTCGTAGCCGAGCGACCGGATCCGATCGACGTTGCGATCGACGTTCTCCCGCCACTCGCGCAGGGTGCGGGCGTACCCGAAGCCGATCTCCTCGACCCCGTTTATCTGGAGCTGCGTCCTGGCGACCGCCTTCGCGATCGACTCGAGCGACGGGAGGAGCGAGCCGGGGAAGATCGTCTGCTGGATCCAGTCGGGTCGGCGGCGGTAGCGCTCGAAGCGCCAATCCGGCACGCCGATCGTCTGGATGCACGCGAGGCCGCCCCGCGTGAGAAGCCGATCGATCGCCGAGAAGTAGTTCGCGTACTCGGCGAGTCCGATCGCCTCGAACATCTCGATCGACGCGATTTTCGTGAACGGACCTTCGGTGACCCGGTAGTCCTGCTCGCGGATCTCGACCGTCTCCGAGAGCCCTGCTGCCATGACGCGCTCGCGCGCGAGGCTGGCCTGGCTCGGGGACAGCGTCAGGCCCGTTACCCGGCAGCCGTACTCGGTCGCAGCCTGGATCGCGAAGCCACCCCAGCCGCAACCGATCTCGAGTACGTGGTCGTCGGGGCCGAGGCCGAGCTTCTCGCAGACATGCCGCACCTTCGCGCGCTGCGCCTCCTCGAGCGTCATTCCCGGGCGTTCCCAGTACGCGCACGAATACGCCATCGTCGAATCGAGCATCAGCGCGAACAGATCGTTCCCGAGGTCGTAGTGCGCAAGGATGTTGCTCTTCGCTGCGGCCTCCGTCTGCCGCGGGCGGCGGTCGGGACGGAGCTCCTGTAAGCGGTAGAGGCGCTTGAGCGTGGGGTGCTCACCGGTCGTCTCGAGATTGCGGCCGACGAGGGAGAACAGCCCGACGAGGTCGTCGCAGTCCCAGTCGCCATCGACGTACGACTCTCCGAAGCCGACGCGCGTTCGCGTCCCGAGCTTCATCCAGAAGGCGTCTGGCCGCCTCAGCTCGACGAGGATCGTCGGCCCGCGCCCATCGCCGAATCGACGGCCGTTGCCATCGGGGTAGCGCAGGACGACCTCCCCGCCCTCGAGCGCCGAGAGCGCACGGATGGAGAGGCGGCGGGCGACATTGGCGGCGATTCTCATGGGCGCATCGAGCCCTGTCCGCGAACGTACGGCGGCTTGCGGTGGAATGGTGTCCGCTTCACCCACAGGCGGAGCGCCTGCCAGTGGATCAGGCCGAGCACCCGGGCGGGCATGAGGGGGTGGCGCACGAGAGCAGCGCGCAGCGACCTCGACGTGAGCGGGACCCGACGGGCCGTGAGCGTGGCGTGAAAGTCGGGGCTGCCGCTCTCGTGAACGTCCATCCGAACGCTGAGCCGCTCCTCGGGCTCGGAAAACCACCACGTATAGGCCTGATCCATCGGCATGAACGGGGAGACGTGCAGGCGCTTGCCGGTCTCGAAGACCACGCGACCGCGAACGCCGGTGCCCTCGCCCGGCAGGAGGACGTACGGGTGCCTCTCACCGAACGTGTTGTTGACCTCGGCCACGATGCACGCGAGCGTCCCGTCCTCGTGTCGACACCACCAGAAGGACACGGGGTTGAAGACATGGCCGAGAACACGAAGGTTCGTGAGAACCTGGACGGAGCCACGGGCACCGAGATCGATGTCGTTCTCCGCGAGGAGGGCTCTGATATCGATGTGATCCGCGTCATGGAAGCTCGTGACCGCCCGACGGTTCCAGCCGAACAGCCGTAGCGAGCGATCGAGCTGCGGCAACTCGTCGAGGTCGAGAAACGCCATGTAGACGGGGTAGCTGAAGACGTTGTCGTGCGGCGCACGGCGCGCGTGCATGACGTTGCCGGTGTAGAGGGCGCTTCTCACCACGTCACCCCGAAGGCCGCGGCTGCCCGGAGCCCAGAGGCTAGACCGTCCTCGTGGAAGCCATTTCCCTGCCATGCGCCGGCGAACGCCGTGTTCCGCGAGACCCCGAAGGAGCGCGCCCGCTCGGCGGCGGCGAGGCTCGCGAGCGTCATCCGGGGATGCTCGTAGTCGATCACGCGGATCACGCTGGCCCCGTCGATCTCGGCGGTGCGGTTGAGCGTCACGCAGTATTCCGTCTCGGTCTCGAGCTTCTGCAGACGGTTCAGGGAGTAAGTGAGCGAGGGCCGCTCAGCGAGCACACCACATCCGGGAGACTGGTAGTTCCACGCTGAGCGATCCGAACGCCTCGCCGGGACGAATCGAGGGTCGGTATGAAGAACTGTCTCGTTTGCGGTGGTCTCGAAGGCGGACAACATCTCCTGCTCCTCCGGGGAGGGATCCTCGAGGAGCGCAAGCGCGCGAGGGGCGCTGGTCGCAACGACGACGCCGTCGTACTGGCGCACGGAGCCGTCGTCAGAGCGGATCTCAACGCCAGCAGTCGTCCGGGCGACCGACCGGACGGGAGCGTCGAGCTGCACGGCCACGCCGAGACGGTCGAGCAGAGCCGCGACGTACGTGCGGCTGCCGCCGCTGACCGTGCGCCAGCGTCGTCGGCGCAGGCCGAGCATCGAGTGATTGCGAAAGAAGGCAATGCCCGACGAGGCGGGAAACTCGAGCGCATCACCGGGCGCGGTCGACCAGAGCGCGGCGGTCATCGGCACAAGGTAGTGCCAGCGAAACGAATCCGAGTAGCCTTCGTCGAGAAGGAATCGGTCGAAGGTCTTTCCGTCGACGTCGGCGTCGCCTGCCGTTCGCAAGAATCGGACGATCTCGCGCAGCAGCGATGGCCCCGCCCTCCAGGGTCTGCGGCTCGACCACGCAAGACCGCAACCGCACGACATCGAGAACGACATCTCCGCTGCCTGGGTCCGAACGCCGAGCTCGCCGAAGAGCCGCGTCAGATTCGGATAGTTGACGTCGTTGTGAACGAGAAACCCCGTATCGAGCTCGAAGCCGGCGTGAGAAATCGTGTTGACGTGTCCTCCTGGCGTCGGGTTCGCCTCGTACAGCTCCACGTCGTGGAGCGCGGAAAGCACATGCGCTGCCCCGAGCCCGGCGATGCCGGTACCGATGATCGCTATCGTCATCTCATCGATGATTCGTTCGAGACCAGTGCATTGGATGACTGATCATGTCTGAGGCAGTCAATCTCGCCGCGCCGGATGTCGAGATCGCGACCGTGCGCGAGCACACAACGCGAGCGAGCCAGGTCGTGACGATGGTCGCGATCGTCGTTCCGCCACTGGGCATTATCGCCGTTGCCGTCGGGCTCTGGGGGATCGCATTTTCGTGGGTCGACATTGTCGTGTTCGTCGCGCTCTACGTCCTCACGGGCCTCGGTACCACGGTCGGGTTCCATCGACTCTTCACCCATCGCAGCTTCGAAACGACGAAGACTGTCCGCGCCGCATTCGCAATCCTCGGGTCGATGACGCTGCAAGGCCCGGTGACCCAGTGGGTGACAGATCACCGCAAGCACCACGCACTGTCGGACCAGGACGGCGATCCCCACTCTCCCCACGCAGGATTCGCCCCGAACGTTCGGGGCGCCGTGAAGGGCTTCCTCCATGCTCACATGGGGTGGCTCTTCCACCTCAAGGGGATGGAGCGCGGTGAGCGATACGGCAAGGATCTCTACGACGACACGCTGATTCGGCGCATCGATCGCATGTACTTCGTGTGGGTCGTCCTCACGTTCGCGATCCCCTTCGCGATCGGGTATGCCGTCGGCGGTGCGAGCTGGAAGCTCGGCCTCGAGGTGCTCATCTGGGGCGGGTTGATCAGGATCTTCGCGTACCAGCACGCGACGTTCTCGGTCAACTCGATCTGCCACATGTTCGGGCGGCGCGCCTATCGCTCGCGGGACGAGAGCCGAAACAACTGGGTCGTCGCCGCGCTGACGTTCGGCGAAGGCTGGCACAACAACCACCACGCGTTCCCAGCATCCGCCCGCCACGGGCTCGACCGACTTCAGCTCGACATCGCGTGGCTCACGATCAGGTCGCTCGAGAAGCTCGGGCTAGCGTGGAACGTCCGCCTGCCGACGCTGAGTCAACGCGAGCGGCGTAGGCTCGCCTGAGCCTCGAAGAACCCGAGTCGCTCTCCAACTCCGTCGATCCACGCCTGCGCCCGCGGAAGCCTCAGGAGCGCACCCGACCGCCGTCTGATCGCCGCGCCATGGAGGCCGCCTCCGATCAGCTCGTACGTTCCCGCGATGCCGAGCGCTCGGGCGCGATCGAAGCCGCGCCTCGAGCTCGCTGCGCTGACGCCCGGAATCCCGGGCAGGTAGCGATCCCATGACCCGTGCAGGACGTCGAGTCTCTTGCCGACGAGCCCCTCGAGGGAGAGCCGCTCCGGAATCCATGGTGCGAGCCCGAGGACGCCGGCGACGGAAGGGTGCTCCGAGACCCCGATCGACACCGCTCCTCCCATCGAGAAGCCGACGAGGAGCGTCGGCCGGTCGACGAGATCGAGAGCCGCGCGCGCGTCGGCCAGACACGAGTCGAGCTCATTCCATGTCTTGATCCGGTAGCGCACCTCGGCAAAGGCGAGCTCCGCGAACCGCGGTGCCAGCTCCGTCGAGAGCAGATCACTCGTCGCGCTCCAGGTTCCGGGCACAGCACGTGCGGAGCCACCGTTCAGGAGAACGACCGCGAGCGGTGCGGCCTCGTTCCGGATCCGAATCTCTGCGCCGGTCGCAAGGCGAGTCGGACCGGTCACCCGGGACTCACCGACTGAGCCGGGGCACAGCCCTTGACGGCGGCCGCCACCTCACGGGCGCGCTCGAGGTAGCCCTCCTCGTTGCCATGGAGCCCGTCGGGAGCGAGGAGCTCGGGATTCCGTTCGACCATCTCTGCCCATTCGACGAGCGTCACGCGCCGGTTCGCCCGCGCTGCATCACGCAGGACCTCGTTGAACGCGTCGTTCGGTTTCCCATCGCGCCAGATCGTTGCCCACACGACACACCGATTCGGCCCCACGAGCCCGAGGAAGCGGGCGACGTCCTTGCGGAACGCCGTTACCTCCGTCGACGGATCGTTCGTACCCAGGCTTACGACGACGTAGTTCGAGAGCGTGGGCGTTCTCGCTTCGAGCTCCGCGATGCCCTGGGGCGTCACGCGTCCCACTTCGTCGTTCGCGACCATCTTCCATCCGGGCAGAGCGTCCGGAAGATACCGCTCGATGCCGACGTTGAGGGAGTCACCCACGAGCGTGACGGTTCCGCGAGAGCCGGTTGGTGACGAGTAGAACGGATTGCGGACGAACACGAGCGCGGCCAAGGCAACGACGACGAGGAGCGTTGCAAAGAAGAAGGAGGAGCGCATTGGGCAGGCGGGACGGTGCGGGGGGCGAATTCGACCGGATGGAGGTGAGCACGTCGATCGATCGCTATCTCGCCGGCCCCGGCCTCTCGGAGTCTACCCGCCGTGCCTACGCCGCCGACCTCGCGGACTTCAGCGGCTGGCTGCAGCGCTCCGGTCGGACCGTGACCGACGTCGACGTGCAGGCGCTCGCGGAGTACACCGCCGAGCTCGGCCGCGGCAGCCGCGGCCTCGCCCCCTCGACGATCGCGCGACGCCTCGCAGCGGTTCGCTCCTACATGCGGTTCACGCTCGGAGCCGCCCTCGTTCCGGAGATCGCCCTCGCTCCCCGGCGGCGGCGGCGCCTCCCCGATGCGCCGAAGCTCGCCGATGTCGAAGCAGCGATCGCCGCGGTCGGTGGGGACGAGCCGCTATCACTCCGCAACAGCGCCATCCTGGAGCTCACGTACTCCTGCGGCCTTCGCAGCGCCGAGGTGGTCGGGCTGCACCTCGCCGATGTCGACTTCGACCAGGAGGCCGTCCACGTCCTCGGCAAGGGAGGGAAGGAACGCGTTGTC
The DNA here is from genome assembly GCF_039915195.1 of Gaiella sp. GTDB lineage: Bacteria > Actinomycetota > Thermoleophilia > Gaiellales > Gaiellaceae > Gaiella. The sequence goes on along the minus strand of NZ_JBDSNT010000092.1, from coordinate 33,284 downwards.
CCGCTCGGCGAGCGAGCGGCCCACGCTGTCGCCCTCTACCTCCGCGACGGCCGACCCACACTCGCCCGCGGCGCGAACGATGCACTCTTTCTCTCGGTGCGCGGTCGCAGCCTCGACACGTCGACGCTGCGGAGGCTGATGCAGAACCCCCACCGCCTTCGGCATGCCTACGCGACGCACCTGATCGAGGGCGGAGCCGACCTGCGCACGATTCAAGAGCTGCTCGGCCACGCCTCACTCTCGACGACGCAGATCTACAGCCACGTCGACGCGCGCCGGCTCCGGCGGGTCTACGACGCGAGCCATCCTCGCTCCTGAACCACGCAGCCACGGTGCCCGCGCGCAGGAGCATCCAGCGGCACGCCGAATCGGGTCCAGCCCGATGACTCATTCCGACCAGATGAACTCCGATCCCGAGGTAGAGCGCTACCTGCTGCTGTTGGCCGCGCAGCGCTCACCGCGCACGGTCGACGCCTACAGCCGTGACCTTGCGGCTGCTGCCGTGTTCCTCCGAGCTCCGATCGGAGCCGCAACCACCGACGATCTCGACCGATGGGTCGCAGAGATGCGCGCCAACGGCCTCGCAGCGTCGACGATCGGTCGCCGTGTAGCGGCCGTACGCTCGTACTATCGCCATCAGCTGCTTCTTGGTCAGCGCCGCGACAACCCGGCGGCCGAGGTCGCGACCCCTCGCCGAACGCGCAAGCTCCCTCGCACACTCTCGCCGTCCGAGTCGGAGCGTCTGATCGAGGCCGCCAACGGGACGACGCCCCGATCACTTCGCGATCGCGCGCTCGTCGAGCTGATGTACGGGGCCGGACTGAGGGTCTCGGAGACGGTGGGGCTTGCTCGGACGTCGGTCGACATCGACGCGCGGATCGTGCGCGTGCTCGGCAAGGGCGACAAGGAGCGGATCGTTCCGCTCGGTCGGCCCGCGGCCGAGGCCGTTCGCCGCTACCTCGCCCTTGGTCGCCCCCACCTCGACCGACGGTATCGTCCTGATCTCTTCCTCAACGCCCGGGGCGGCGCGCTGACCCGAGCCGGGGCTTTCATGATCCTCCGCAAGCTTGCAGAGAAGGCCGGCCTCGAACCGGAGCGCGTCCATCCCCATCTTCTGCGTCACTCCTTCGCAACGCATCTCCTCGAGGGCGGCGCGGATCTCCGTTCCGTGCAAGAGATGCTGGGCCATGCGGATCTCTCGACGACGGAGCGCTACACGCACGTCTCCGATCGCCGCCGCCGCGAGACGTACTTCTCCGCCCATCCGCACGCGAGGGCTCCGGAGCCCGTTCGCGGCGACCCGGCTTAGCGAGCCCTACCCGTCGGCGAACCGCTCGATGAGTGCGACCGCCTCCGCGACCGTCGGCTCGGACGCGTCGACGAGAGTGACGTGCCCGATCTTGCGCCCGGGACGCGGATCCTTGCCGTAAAGGTGGACATGGGCACGGGGCAGCCGAAGCAGCTCCTCGACAGGTGGGGCACCACCGATGAGGTTGATCATCACCGACCGGCCGATCGCGTCCGTGTCCCCGAGCGGGAGCCCGAGGATCGCGCGCAGGTGGTTCTCGAACTGGCTCGTCGTCGCACCCTCGATCGTCCAGTGGCCCGTGTTGTGAACGCGCGGTGCGAACTCGTTCGCGAGAAGCTTCCCTCCGACGTCGAAGAGCTCGAGCGCGATTACACCGACGTAGCCGAGCTCGTCGAGAAGCCGCCCGACGAACTCCTCCGCCTCTGCCTGCGGAGCATCGCTCGCCGGAGCGCGCGAGACACGGAGGATGCCCGCGCGGTGCAGGTTCTCGACCACCGGCCAGAAGCGCGTCTCGCCCGAGCGGCTCCGGACGCCGAGGATCGAGAGCTCACGGTCGAAGCCAACGAGCTCCTCCGCCAGCTCGTGCGCGCTCGCCTCCTCGAGGGCGTCGACCCGACGCTGGCCCTTCCCGTCGTACCCGAGCCGACGTGACTTGACGATCGCCGGCAGGCCGGTCTCGGCGAGAGTCCCGAAGCGGGCGCTCGGGATCGCGAGCCGTTTGAAGAGCTCCTTCTCGACGAGGCGATCCTGTCCGAGCTCGAGTGCACGAGCCGGCGGCAGAGCGTTGACTCGCTCGGCCGACACAACCGCGACGTTCTCGAACTCATACGTGACCACATCCGCTCCCGCCGCGAGACGTGTAAGCGCTGCCTCGTCGTCGAAGTCCCCGACGACGAGCTCCCCAACCGCGGCGGCAGGCGCCGTCGGAGATGGGTCGAGGAATCGGAACCGGAGCCCGAGCGAAAGCCCGGCGAGCCCGAGCATGCGGCCGAGCTGGCCACCACCGATGCAGGCGACAAGCGTCAAGCGCACACGACTCCGAGGAGAATCAACGCATCGCCCTTCAGGCCGTAGGATCGTGACCGTCGAGCACCGCTTGCGTCTGTGCCGCCCGGTAGGCGGCAAGCCGTTCGCGGATGCCGGCGTCGCCGAGAGCGAGGATTGCCACCGCGAGCAGGGCCGCGTTCACTGCGCCCGGCCGGCCGATCGCGAGCGTCCCGACGGGGACGCCGGCGGGCATCTGGACGATCGAGAGCAACGAATCCATTCCCTTCAGGGTCTTCGACTCCACGGGGACGCCGAGCACCGGTAGCGCAGTCTTCGCCGCGGCCATCCCCGGCAGGTGGGCGGCGCCGCCCGCACCGGCGATCAGCACGCGGAGACCCCGTTCCTCGGCCGTCGCGGCGTACTCGAAGAGAAGATCGGGAGTACGGTGGGCGGAGACGACGCGCTGCTCGAACTCGATCTCGAGCGCCTCGAGCGTTTCGGCAGCGTGATGCATCGTCTCCCAGTCGGAGCGGGAGCCCATGATCAACCCGACGAGAGGAGCGGGACTCACGGCGCTACTTCCGGTTCGACTTCTTGACGAGCAGGAGGGCGACAGATCTCGCCGTCTTACGCACTTCCGGATCGGCCTCATCGTCTGTTGCGATCCCGTCGAGGATCAGAATCGTCTCCCTCGCCGGCGTACCGTTCTTGAAGCAGACGATCGCCAATCGTCGAACCGCAATGTTCGAGTCCCGCGTCGCGAGGTCGTGGAGCAAGGGCCTGAACGAGTTCACGTCACCCGGATGGGCGCGCGAGAGACCCTCCAGCGCGATCAGCGCCGAACCACGAACAGCGGGGCTCTCGTCCTCGAAGCCGCGCCTCAGAAGCTCGATCTTCTGGCGGAAGCGGAACTGCGCGATCGCCCTGTACGCGACAGCACGAACTCGGTAATCGGGATTGCGGGCCGCTGCCTCGAGCTCGTCGCTCCACTCGCCTCGAAGTGTGGCCAGCTCCCGCTCGAGGCCACCCTTTGTGTACTCGTCCGCGAGGGCGGCTGCCTGCGAGAGATCCATCAGGCGACCGGAAGTGGTCGCGGGCCGGGACCGACGTAGATGGCGGAAGGCCGAACGAGCCGACCAAGCCGCTTCTGCTCGAGGATGTGCGCCGACCAGCCCGCAGTTCGCGAGCAGGCAAACATCGCCGGAGCGAGCTTTGCCGGGATATCGGCGACATCGAGCACGACTGCAGACCAGAACTCGACGTTCGTGGCTAGCACCCGATCCGGCTTGCGGGCATGCAGCTCCTCGAGCGCAGCACGCTCGAGTTCCTCCGCGACATCGAACCGGGGCGAGCCGAGCGAAAGTGCCGTCCGCCGCAGGAGGCGCGAGCGCGGATCCTCGGCCCGGTAGACGCGGTGCCCGAAGCCCATCAGCCGGCCACCCGCATCGAGCAGCTCGCTCACGTAGTCCCCGATCGAGTCGGCCGCCGCCGCCCCATCGAGCATCGGGAGAACACGCGCAGGAGCGCCCCCGTGGAGGGGGCCCGAGAGAGCACCGACTGCAGATGCGAGAGACGCGGCGCAGTCGGCGCCGGTGGACGCGACGACCCTCGCGGTGAACGTGGATGCGTTCAGCCCGTGCTCGGCGGTGCAGATCCAGTAGGCGTCGATCGCCTGGACGTGCCTGGGGTCAGCCTCCCCGCGCCACTCGAGCAGAAACCGCTCGGCGGCAGTGGATCCCGTCGCGACGAGCTCCGAATCGACCGGCGTCTCCAAGCCATCGGCATGACGCGCCGACTGCGCAACGATCGAGATCATCGTTGCCGACAACCGGGCGAGATCATCGTGCGCCTCGTCGTCGGCGATGTCGATCAGCTGACCCAGGCCCCACTCCCCAGCGAGACGCGCGGTCGCCGCCTGGAGATCGGAAGGAGCGTTGCCGGTGAGGTCGCGGGCCACGTACCGCGTTGCCGGGCGGAGCCCGGGCTCGGGCGCGTCGTCGACGAGGAGACCCCACACCTTCTCGAATGGCACCATGCCGACGAGATCCTCGATGTCGACCCCGCGGTACCGTAACGCTCCGCCATCGCGATCGGGCTCGGCGATCTCCGTTTCGAAGGCGACGATGCCCTCGAGGCCTGGCTTGAACTCGCTCACTCGTCTCCTCTGTCCGTCAGGGAAGGACGCCACTGACGCTACCTGACGGGTCGACTCCCGTCGGGCCACTATGCTCATGACGATGTTCAACGTCACGCTCATCCCGGGAGACGGCACGGGGCCGGAGCTCACCGAAGCAACACGCCGGGTGCTCGAGGCAACCGGTATCGCGTTCAACTGGGATGTCCAGGAGGCCGGCGTCGATGTGATGGAGTCGGCCGGGACGCCGCTTCCCGAGGCCACCCTGGCCTCCGTGCGAAGGAACGGGATAGCCCTGAAGGGCCCGATCACGACGCCGATCGGCACAGGGTTTCGCTCGGTCAACGTGGCACTGCGCCACGAACTCGGCCTCTACGCCTGTCTCCGGCCTTGCAAGTCCTATCCGGGCATGCGCTCGCGCTACGACAACGTCGACCTCGTCGTTGTCCGAGAGAACACCGAGGATCTCTACGCTGGCATCGAGTACGAGGCCGGCAGCCCCGAGGCGGCCGAAGTGATCACGATGTTGAACGGCATGCAGGCGAAGCAGATCGCGCCGAGCTCGGGGATCTCGATCAAGCCGATGAGCCCCGAGGGCTGCGAACGCATCATCCGCTACGCCTTCGACTACGCGCGAAAGCACTCCCGCAAGCGCGTCTCGTGCATCACCAAGGTCAACATCATGAAGTTCACGGACGGATTGTTCCTCTCGGTGTTCCGTGAGGTCGCGAAGGATTACCCGGAGATCGAGGCATGGGAGACGCTGGTCGACGCGCTCTGCATGGGGCTCGTGCAGAGGCCGGAGGAGTTCGACGTGCTCGTCCTCCCGAACCTCTACGGCGACATCATCAGCGATCTCACGGCAGGCCTCGTCGGTGGGCTTGGCGTCGCGCCCGGCGGCAACATCGGCCTCGATGCCGCAGTGTTCGAGGCGACGCACGGGTCGGCACCGAAGTACAAGGGCCTCAACAGGGTGAATCCCACGGCCATGATCCTCTCGGGCAAGCTGATGCTCGACCATCTCGGCGAGACGGACGCAGGGACTCGCCTCGAGAACGCCGTCGCAGCAGTGATCGCCGAGGGCGACCGAGTGACGTACGACCTGAAACCTTCGAGAGACGATCCGAGCGCCGTCGGCACGGCAGAGTACGCCGACGCAATCATCGAGAAACTCGCCGATTAGCGCGGCGTTCACGAGACCAAGGAGCGAACCAGTGAGAAAGAAAGTTACCGTCGTCGGCGCGGGAAACGTCGGCGCGACCTGCGCCCAGGAGCTCGCCCGGCGCGACTACGCAGACATCGTTCTCGTCGACATCAAGCCTAACTTCCCCCAGGGCAAGGCACTCGACATCAACCAGGCCGGATCGGTTCTCGGGTACGAGCCGAACGTCGTCGGCTCGAACGGGTACGACGAGACAGCAGGGTCCGATGTCGTCGTGATTACCGCCGGCCTGCCACGAAAGCCGGGAATGAGCCGTGACGACCTCGTCGCAACCAACGAGGCGATCGTCGGCTCGGTGACGAAGGAGATCGTGAAGCGCTCGCCCAAGACGATCATCGTCGTCGTCTCGAACCCGCTCGACGCGATGTGCCACGTCGCGAAGGCCGCGTCCAGGTTTCCGAAGGAGCGTGTCGTAGGCATGGCAGGCATCCTCGACACGGCGCGCTTCGCGGCGTCGATCGCGTGGGAGACCGGGATGTCGGTGAAGGACGTCACCGCGATGGTGCTCGGCGGTCATGGCGACCAGATGGTCCCTGTGGTTTCCGCGACGACTGTCGGCGGCGTTCCGCTCGAGCAGCTCGCGCTCAAGGGTCGCATCGCCAAGATGGTCGACCGCACGCGGAAGGGCGGTGGCGAGGTCGTCAACCTGCTCGGCACCTCGGCGTGGTACGCGCCGGGAGCCGCAGCCGCGCAGATGGTCGACGCCATCTGCCTCGACGAGAAGCGGGTGCTTCCCTGTACCGCATTCCTCGAGGGCGAGTATGGCGTCAACGGCCTGTACATGGGCGTCCCGGTCAAGCTCGGTTCCAGTGGGGTCGAGGAGATCGTGAAGCTCAGGCTGACAGCAGACGAGAAGAAGATGCTCCGCGCCTCCGCCGCAGCCGTGCGTGAGGTCGTCGGCGTCCTCAAGACGAGCTGAAGGTGGGAGACGCTCGTGCGTCTCCCACGCCTTTGCGAATCCTGAACAGTCCCGCCGGGTAGGCTTCCCGGCCGAATGGATCTCGGTCTCAGCGGGCGAACCGCAATCGTGCTCGGAGCGTCCCAGGGGATGGGTCTCGCGATCTCCGAGGGACTCGCCTCCGAGGGCGCAGACGTGGCGATGTTCGCGCGGCGCGCCGAGGTGATCGAGCGAGAGGCGAAGCGGATCGGGGGACTCGCCGTCACCGGCGACCTCACGAGCGAAGCCGACCTCGAGCGACTTGTCGACGAGACGGTCAAGGCCTTCGGCCGAATCGACGTCGTCGTCCTGAACGGCGGCGGCCCTCCCCCCGGCCCCGCAGCGTCCGTCACGGCGGCTGACGTCGCGGCGGCAGTCGAACTTCTACTCGTGCCGCACGTTCGCCTGGTGGGTCTCTGCCTGCCCTACCTCCGGAAGAGCGGCCGTGGCCGCATCGTTGCGATCGAGTCGACGTCAGTGAAGGAACCGATCGCGAACCTGGCTCTCTCGAACGCTGTTCGCCCGGGAGTCGTGGGCTGGCTGAAGACGCTCGCGCGCGAGCTCGGGCCGGAGGGAATCACGGTCAACACGATCGCTCCGGGTCGTATCGACACAGAGCGACTCCACGCTCTCTACGGCCCCGACGGGCCGCCGCCGGAGGCGCTCGCGCTGATCCCGGCGCGTCGTGTCGGCGCACCGGCGGAGATCGCTGCAACGGTCTGTTTTCTCGCGTCCGAGCAGGCTGCATATATCAGCGGCGCGGTCGTGCCGGTCGACGGCGGCATGCTGAACGGACTGTTCTAGGTTGACCCGCAATCGCCTGAGTTGGCTCCTCTGGGGCATCGTCACGGTGGCCGCGGCGGCGATCGCGTTTGCCTGGTTCGCGCCCTCCCGCAGCTACCTCTACGTCCCGAACGAGGCGACACCGGTCGGCGACAAGGTCACAGTCGAGGGCGAGCGGCCCGGCGGGGACGACGTTGGGGCGATCTACTACGTCGACGTCAACGTGCGCTCCGCGACGTGGGCCGAGTCGCTCCTGCCCTTCGTCCGGCCCGACGGCGCCAGCCTCGTCCCACGTGATCAGGTCGTGCCGCCCGGATCGTCGTTCGAGGACAGGCGCGCCGAAGGATTCCGTGAGATGGCCCGCTCGGAGCAGACCGCGGCGGCCGTCGCTCTCAGGCAGGCGGGCTACACGGTGAAGGCAACACCGCGTGGGGCGCTCGTCGATGCCGTCGCATCCGATGCGCCGGCCGCCAAGGTTCTCCGCTCAGGCGACGTGATCACCGGAGTCGGCGATACAGACGTGCTCACACCCATCGCGCTACGCCAGTCCTTCACGGACGTCCGCCCGGGCGACGACGTCGTCCTCCGGCTCAGGAGGAAAGGCACGGTGAAGAAGGTCACGGTCAGAACGATCGAGTCTCCCCGCGAGCCCGGCAAGGCAATCATCGGGATCCGGGTCTCGCAGGACGCGGACATCAAGCTGCCGTTGAAGGTCGAGATCGACCTCGGTGCGGTTGGCGGGCCGTCTGCCGGGCTGCCGTTCGCGCTCGACGTCTTGCAGGAGCTCGGGACGGACGTCGATCACGGGAAGCGCGTCGTCGCGACCGGGGAGATCGGACTCGACGGAAGCGTCGGTCCGATCGGCGGCGTGAAGCAGAAAACATACGGCGCACGGAAGGCCGGCGCGGATGTGTTTCTGGTCCCGGCTGGGGAAAACGCAGCGGAGGCACGCCGGTATGCAGGGAACCTTCGAATCATTCCGGTCACAAGTTTTCAACAGGCGTTGTCTGCTCTGGCGAAGACGCCGACAAATTAGCCATTTTGCAGGACTTTGCCGCGGAGGACAACAGCCGCTAATTGCGGGACTTTCCGACACCGACCTCTTGCGAGACCGATACCTGTTGGCCACAATGGCCCCTGCCCGAAAGGGACCAGATCGACGACAGGGGACACATCACATGCCTGCCAAAGCAACATGCAAGGACTGCTACTTCCGCAGGGCGGGGCTCTGCGCGCTACCGGGCGAAACGCCCTGCCCTACGTTCCGCGCCGTCGCGGCCGGAGGACGCCTGCAGCCGCCGCGCCAGCCTCGACTCGTGATCCGGCCGACTGCTCCCCTCGTCGTCTCGCAGTCCCTCTAACTCCTCTAACGTACGGGTATGTCGACGAAGCCGACACTCGAGGGAGCGAAGCGACGAAGTGCCTGGACGCCAAGACGGATCGCCCTGGCCGTCATCGCCGTGTACGTCCTGATCCTCGTCCTCGCGAATCGCAATGCGGTGGCGGTCAACTTCGTCTTCTTCAAGACGGAGGCGTCACTGTTCGTCGTGTTGCTCCTCGCGATCGGTCTCGGCTTCCTCGCGGGGTGGCTCTTCGACGACCTCCGCGATCGCCGCAAGCGCCGCCGGGCTATGCCATAGACGAAGGTGCCGGGGCGCGACACACGTTGGCAGTGCTCGTCAGCCGCGTCTAGAGCAGTGAGACGAGGAGCGCGACGCCTTCGGCGATCCGCTCGGGCGTCTCGTAGCTGAAGGCAAGCCGCGCCGACGACCGACCGGCGGAGGCGTTCGGGAAGAAGTCCGAGCCCCGGACGAAGGTGACGCCGGCCTCGGTTGCCCGGGCCAGCAACTCGGCTGCGTCGACCCCGTCATCGAAGTCGAGCCAGAGGAAGTAGCCGCCCTCCGGCGAGCTCCAGCTCGTGCCGGGGGGCATCTCCGCTGCGAGGGCCGAGAGCATCGCGTCCTTTCGCACCTTGAGCAGGCCGCGCACGCGATCGAGATTCGGCCCAAAGGCCCCGCGATCGATGAGTTCGAACACCGTAGCCTGCGGCAGCAGGCTCGGGGAGATATAGGTCGAAACCGCCCGGTCGTCGTAGGCGGCGACGAGCTCCTCCGGAACCACGAAGTAGCCGATGCGCAGGCCGGGTGCCACGGTCTTCGAGAACGAGGACGTGAACGTGACCCGCTCACCGCCCTCGAGCTCGTGGATCGACGGAACCGGGTCGCCGTCGTATCGGACGCGGCCGTACGGGTCGTCCTCGAGGATCGGGAGGTCGTACTGCGCGGCCAGGTCGACAAGCCGTCTGCGGCGCTCCGTCCCGAGGGTCCTGCCGGACGGGTTCTGGAAGGTCGGAATCGTGTAGAGGAACGAGATGTCGCCACCGCGCCGTAGCTCCGCCTCGAGCGCGTCGAGATCGAGGCCTTCGTCATCCATCCGAACGGGCGTGACCTGTGCCCCATCTCGCGCGAGGATCTTCAGCGGCCGATCGTAGGTCGGGCCCTCGACGAGCACTCGGCCTGGCCGCTGCGCGAGCTGTGCGGCCGCGTAGAAGACGAACCCCTGCAGCCCACCGGTCGTGACGAAGACCCTCTTCGCCGCGACGCCGTGCTGTGCTGCGAGCACCTCGCGCAGGGGGCCGTAGCCACCACCCGTGCCGTACGAGAGGATCGTCGTCCCGTCACGCTCGAGTGCTGCCCGCGCACAGTCGGCAATGAGTGCCTGATCGAGGCACTCGGGCGCCGGGGCGCCGCGCGCAAAGGAGATTGCGGCCATGCCCTCAGCGTACCCGGCACCGCCCAACCGGCAGGATGAGAACCGGTGTTCGCGGCGAACTCCGTGCTACTGCTACCGTTATCCGCAGGGAATCGGCGTCGTGCCGCCCCGGGAGATCAGCTTCTTTCGACTCTAGGCTCGGAACTCCGAGGATTAGGCAGTTCGAGGGCAGGTGGTCTCGAACACAATCCAAGGAGTAAAAACCGAATGCCAGATTCAACCTTTGCCTCGATCGGGCTGAGCACGGACATCGTCCGAGTGCTCACCGCTCAGGGCATCCACTCACCGTTCCAGATCCAGACGCGGGCCATCCCAGCCGCCCTCGCGGGCAGCGACGTGCTCGCAAAGGCGCCGACGGGTTCGGGCAAGACGCTTGCGTTCGCGATTCCGATCGTACAGCTGACCTCGCCCGGCGACGGCCGACCCGCTGCACTCGTGCTCGTGCCGACACGCGAGCTCGCCGTCCAGGTCACCGAGGTCCTAGCCGACCTCGGCAGAGCCAAGGGCCTCGAGGTCGCATCCGTCTACGGCGGCGTCCCGATTCCGGCGCAGGCCGCAAAGGCCAAGAGGGCACACGTCCTCGTCGCCACCCCGGGCCGGTTGCAGGACCTCATGGACAGGCGCATGGTCAACCTCGACGCCGTCACGATTCTCGTTCTCGACGAGGCCGACCGGATGCTCGACATGGGTTTCAAGCCTCAGGTCGACAAGATCCTGCGGCGCGTCTCCAACAAGCGCCAGACGATGTTCTTCTCGGCGACGCTCGACGGAGCCGTCGGTGAGCTCGCCCGCGAGTACACGAACCAGCCGGTGCGGATCGCAGCCGAACTGCCGAGCGAGCAGAAGCCGGGCGAGATCGACCACCAGTTCGTCGCGGTAACGGCGGACAACAAGGTCGACAAGCTCGTCGAGCTGCTTCAGGAGGAGCGTGGGCTCGCACTCGTCTTCGTTCGCACGAAGCGCGGAGCAGATCGACTCGCCCAACGGCTCGAGCGCCATCAGGTTCGTGCGGTCGCGATGCATGGCGACAAGACCCAGGCCGCCCGCGAGAAGGCGCTCGCGCACTTCGAGGCCGGCAAGGTGACGACGCTGATCGCGACCGACGTCGCCGCCCGTGGGCTCGACCTCTCCGACATCACCCACGTGATCAACTTCGATCCGCCCGAGGACGAGAAGGCGTACACGCACCGCGTCGGCCGTACCGGTCGTGCCGGGCGCTCGGGAACGGGTGTCACGCTCGTGCTTCCCGACCAGCAGGCTGAGGTGAGCCGCGTCGCGCGCATGAATGGTCAGTCGGACGCGTGGGAGGAGACCGGCATGAAGTCGGCCGCCCCGAAGCTTCTCTACTCGGGCCGCAAGCGCGGTTCCAAGTGGGGCCCCACAAGGCCGCGCAGGAAGATCTAGAAGACAGCGCGGCGAAGCCGCTGACCCGAATGCTCCTGGCTCGAGCCAGGAGCATTCAACGGCCCTCACCCACAACGCTTCCCCGCCCCCTCCGCCGCCTGGCTCAAGCCAGGTGGCACGAGAGCTCGCCCCATCCAGGCGGTCGGCTCCTCGAGCCGGCCGTCTGCACTCGCTTTCTCCCTGAGTGCGCGCGATATGCTCTCCCGTCGCGCGAACTCACTTCAGGATCCACGCGAAGCGTGGCAGCAAGCAACTACGTCTGAGTGCGCGCGATATGCTCTCCCGTCGCGCGCACTCAGACGTACGTGTCGTCGTGGCGGTAGGCGGGGACGCAGCAACAGAGCAGCCGAACGCCCTCGCTCCCGGCCCGGAGCTCGTGCCAGGCACCGGGTGGAATCAGGATCGCATCGCCCTCCCCCACCTCGCGCACATCGCCGTCGAGCTCCATCGTTCCGCTCCCGGCCGTCAGGAGGTAGATCTCCTCGCTCAAAGCGTGGTAGTGGCGCATCGTCGACTGGCCCGGCCCGAGCGTCGCTTCCGCGAGTGACTGCGCCGGAGAGTGGATGAACTCGCGGATCGTCGAGCCGTCTTTCGTCGTGAACGGGACGAGCGTTTCGTAGGCGACGACGTCCATCAACTCGGAGCGGGCTTGTCGTCGCTCGAGACGACAGCTCCTTCCACGGCGGGTACTACCTCTGGCGTCGCTACTGCTTCGGAGGCTGGAACGACGACAGCAGGCGCAGCCTCGATCGCCGGCACCGACTTCGGCTTCGCAGGCTCGTCCCTGCCGTCGAACACCGAGCGCGGATCCATGTCGGCCACAGCGTCCTTCATCTCGCGGACGCCCGTTCCGAGCCGTCGCGCCATCGCGGGCGCGCCCTTGCTCCCGAAGAGAAGCACGAGGACAACCGCGAGGATCACGATCTCCCAGATACCGAGGCCGAAAGGCATGCCCTGAATGTACCGACGACTCGTGATCTACGCGCCGTCGCGAAGGGTCTCCGCCATGCCCGTGGCGAGGGTTCGCGGCGAGTAGCCGAGGGCTGTCCGGGCCTTCGCGTCCGTGGCCCAGTAGGTGACGCCGTCAGCCGCGGCGATCAGCTCGCGCACGTTCGCCGGGATACCGAGCATCGGGCCGACGCCCGTGCGTCCGAGCGGGGCAGTGAGTCGAATCGCCCAGGTCGGCATCGTGAATCGCGGCGCGCGCGTGCCTGCGGCGTGGGCGGCTGCCCCGATGAGGTCGCGGACGTGCGTCAGCTCACCCCCGAGAACGTAGGCCTCGCCGATCTCACCTCGATCGAGGAGGAGCACGATTCCCTCGACTACATCGTCCACGTGAACGGCACTGACGCCGAGCGTAGGGAAGCCCACATACGGGAGCTTGCCTGCCATGGCCGACCGAATCTGCTCCCCCATCTGCGACGTGTCTCCGGGGCCATAGACGAGCCCCGGCATCGCGATCATGATCGGTGCGCCCGCCTCGATTCGCCGCGTTGCAGCCTCGTGCGCGAACCACTTCGTCTCGTCGTAGGCGGAGACGAACGAGCCCGCCGGACGCAGGTACGTCTCGTCGACGACGGCTCCCTTCGTGTCACCAAAGGTGTTGACGGTCGACACGTAAACGAGTCGGCCGACTCCGGCGCTGACGGCGGCATCGAGCGTTCGCTCGGTGCCGCCGACGTTCACATCGCGCATCGCCTCCGCCTTCGATGTACTGACCCCAACCTGGTAGATCGCCGCGCTGTGCACGAGGGCGTCGCAGCCCTCGAGCATCGTCACCTCGATGTCGGAGAGGTCACCTACGACGATCTCGCACCCAAGCGCGATCAGCGAACCTGCCTTCGTGGGAGAGCGAACGAGTGCGACCACGTCGTCGCCGCGACCACGCAGGGAAGCAGCGAGCCTCGAGCCGATGAATCCGGTCGATCCGGTCAGGAAGATGCGCACAGGGCCCGCAGCCTAGTGGCTGACGAACTCCTCGAGCACGACGATGACGAGCCCGAACGACGCGTGGACGAGCACGACCGCGACCGTCGCGATCCGAGACGCTCCTCGCGCGCGAAGATCAGCCCCCACCAGATCAACCGAGAACCTCGTAGCCGACGGCGAGCCGGTGGGCCAGGTGGATCGAGGTCGGACTAAGGCACCGACGAGAAGAGCATCAAGGAGCAGGATCCGGGAGGGGAGACGCACCGCCCTCCCTCGGCGAGCCCGCTAGCTGCGCGCGATCTCGGCGACGAGCTCCGCTGTCTCGGTGGGCGTGGTGCCAACCCGGATCCCCTTCGCCTCGAGCGCAGCCTTCTTCGCCTCAGCGGTGCCCGACGAGCCCGAGATGATCGCGCCGGCGTGCCCCATTGTCTTGCCGGGCGGAGCGGTGAAGCCGGCAATGTAGGCGACGACCGGCTTCGTCAGCTCCGCCTCGATGAACGCGGCAGCCTTCTCCTCCTCGTCGCCACCGATCTCGCCGACCATGACGACGTACTCGGTTTCCGGGTCGGCCTGGAACTTCGCGAGGATGTCTACGAACGACGAGCCGACGATCGGATCACCGCCGATCCCTACGATCGTCGAGTTTCCAAGCCCCATCTGTGTCAGCTCGTGGCCGATCTGGTACGTCAACGTGCCCGATCGCGAGACGAGGCCGATATTGCCGGCGCTGAAGATCTCGGCCGGGATGATCCCGACGTTCGCCTTACCGGGAGAGAGCGCGCCCGGGCAGTTCGGCCCGATCAGGGTCACACCGAGGTTGTGCACGTAGGTGTGGATCCGCAGCATGTCGTGGGCGGGAACACCCTCGGTGATGCAGATCACCGTCTCGATTCCGGCATCGACGGCCTCGTAGACGGCGTCTGCAGCGAACGGAGCCGGAACGAAGATCATCGCGGTATTCGCTCCCTGCTCGGAGACGGCCTCGGCGACGGTGTTGAGCACCGGGACGCCCTCGACGTCCTGGCCGCCCTTGCCGGGGGTCACGCCCGCGACGAGATTCGTGCCATAGGCTCGATTCCGAAGGCCGTGGAAGCGTCCCTCGGAGCCGGTCAGGCCCTGTACGACGAGGCGCGTGTCGTTGTCGACAATGATCGCCATCAGGCAGGCACCGCCTTCAGTGCGATCCGGTCGAGCACGACGTGCTCGCCGACGATCCGATCACCGAGCAACTCGCGCACACGCGTCGCGTCGTCGTCGCTGCAGCCGCAGCGGTCGAGCCACGGCTGGAACTCGATCGGCTTCTCGAAGAACTGCACCTCTTCGACCTCGAGACCTGCCAACTCGGCGAACGAGCGCCACTCGACCTCGCTGTAGTTGCGCACGTGGGACGGGTCGCGCAGTGTCTCCGCCGCCTCGACGTCCTCCCCCATGAAGCAGTTGTCGACGATCAGGACGCCGTCAGCTGCGACCCGCGCCATCTCGACTACGGCTTTAGCGACGTCGTCATAGTGGTGTGCCGCGACGCGTGTCACGACCAGATCGAAGCTGCCATCTGCGAAGGGAAGATCCTCGGCACGACAGACGACATCTGGCTTCATCCCCGGCGCGGGATCGCAGGTGACGACCTCGAGGCCGGTCTCGCGAAGCCGACGTGCGACGTGCCCGCCGCCCGTTGCGACATCGAGCGCCGTCCTGGTACCCGTCGCCCACTCGACGAGGACGTCGAGGTCGGGACCGTCCCGATGCGCCTCGCTCATGCGATACATCTCGGCCCGATCGCTCCAGACGTCGGTCATGCGGCCAACTCCACCGCGCGCCTGGCCGCCTCGAGCATCGTCGGCGAGACGTGGAGATTTGCTGGAGCGGCCTCGGCGAGGATACGCCGGCCCTCCTCGGCGTTCGTGCCGTCCAGGCGAACGACCATCGGCAGCTCGAGCTGCATCTCCTCGAGTGCCTGGAGGATCCCGCGCGCGACCTCATCGCAGCGCGTGATCCCGCCGAAGATGTTGAAGAAGACGGCCTTCACCTGTGGGTCACGCGTAATCACCGAGAGCGCGTCGACGACGCCCTGTGCGTCGCCTCCCCCACCGAGGTCGCAGAAGTTCGCCGGGCGACCGCCCGCGAACGTGACCACGTCGACCGTCGACATGGTCAAACCGGCACCGTTCCCACACACGCCGACCTCGCCGTCGAGCTTGACATAGGTGACGTGCTTCGCGCGGGCCAGTGCCTCGAGCGGATCGGCAGCGTCATCGTCGCGCATCGCGGCGACGTCCGGGTGCCGGTAGAGGGCGTTATCGTCGACCGTGAACTTGGAGTCGAGCGCCTTGACGAAGCCATCCGGCGTCACGATCAGTGGGTTCACCTCGCAGAGCATGGCGTCGAAGCGGACGAAGGCGTCGTACAGCTGGCCGATGATCCTCGCGATCTGCTTCTGCTCCGACGGATCCGTAACCCCGCCGCCGTACACGAGGTGCCGGGCCTGCCACGGGTTGAAGCCCTCCAGCGGGTCGACGTGCAGCCGGACGAGCGCATCGGGAGTCTCCTCGGCGACCTGCTCGATCTCGATCCCACCCTGGGTCGTGAACATGAAGAGCGGCTTCTTGACGCCCCGATCGAAGGTCAGCGAGAGGTAGTACTCCTTCGCGATATCGGAGGCCTGCTCGATCCACAGCCGCTTGACGACATGCCCGTTGATATCGAGGCCGATGATGTTCCTCGCGTGCTCCTCTGCTTCATGAGAGTTCGCTGCGAGCTTGACGCCGCCCGCCTTGCCGCGCCCGCCCGTCAGGACCTGGGCTTTCACGACGACGGGGCTGCCGAGCACTTCAGCCGCCTGCCGGGCCTCTCCGGGCGTCGTCGCGAGGCGTCCGTCGCCGACGGGGATCCCAACGCGCCGGAACAGCTCCTTGCCCTGATACTCGTAGAGATCCATCGGCTCGGAGCCTACCTGCGCGCTTGTGCGACGATCAGCACCATGCGACTGCTTCCACTCATCTCGCTTGCCGCTCTTCTGACGGCAGGTTGCACATCACAGGCCGTCACCGCGCCGACGACGATCAAGGCCCCGCCCCAGACGGCAAGCCTCGACTGGAAGGAGCCCTACCCTGCGACGAGTCCCGCGCTCGTCTTCGGGGTATCGCGGTTCACGGTCACGCGGGACGGGTGGAAGGCGGAGATCTCGGTCGAGAACACCTCGAACATCGCATGGATCGTCGGCGACCCCGGCTTCCCGTCGTACCGCGAGTTCGGCGTCTTGCTCTTCCCGAACGACGACCTGAAGGAGCTCGAGCGGCGGACGCGTGACGGCGACGTCCCCGGGCTCCGCGCCGCCACGAGCTACACGCCGTCCCTGCCAGAGTCGATCGAGCCGGGAGAGACCTGGCGGGGAACGATTGCAGCACCGGGTGCGCTCGCAGGTGGCCTCTGGGTGAGAATCGCCTTCGGGCCCTTCGCTGCTGACGGCAAGCCTCCCGAGGGAGCGCAAACGCCGGTCGTCTGGTACACCGACCACGCGCACCGCCTCGAGCAGGTCGAGGCCGATCCGGCCTAGGAGCGAGCGCTCGACGCCGCCGACGTGAAGAGTTCTCGGAGGTCGCTCGGAATGAGGCGCTGCCGCGAACCGACCCGGGGCGAAAGGGCATGGTCCTCGCGCTCCTCGTCGGGCTTCCTGGCCCTGACACCAGCGCTCGCGACGAGCAGCTTCCGCGCCTGGAACGGGCGCTGTGATCGTGTGATCCACCCGGCGCTCGAGCGCGACGCCGTGGGCGACCGAGCTACATAGGCTGAGCAGTGGGCCGGACGAGGATCTCGTTCACGTCCACGTGCGGCGGCTGTGAGAGCGCGAAGAGAACTGCGCGGGCGACGTCATCCGGCTCGAGCGGCGCATCGAGTGGCACGTTCTCGAAGAACGGCGTGTCGACGATGCCGGGAGCAATGATCGTGACACGGACACCTGTCCCGTCTAGCTCCTGCCGCAACGACTCGGCCATCGCATGGACGGCGTGCTTCGTGGATGAGTACAGCGAGCCGGGAATCGCGCGACGCCCGGCGATCGAGCCTGTGAGGAGCAGGTGGCCCTTCGTCTCCTTCAGCCCGGGGAGGGTCGCTCTGATCGTTAGCGCCGCGCCGTAGACGTTCGTCAGGATCATCGCTCGCCAGTGCTCGACGGAGTCGCCGAGGAAACTCCGTTCGGCCCCGAAACCTGCGTTTGCCCAGGCCGCGTCGAGCCGCCCGAAGTGCTCGAGCGCGACCGTGACGGCCGCCTGCTGGTCGGCCCACTCGGTCACGTCACATTCGACGGCGACAGCGTGGTCCGATCCACCGAGCTCGGAGGCGAGCTCGTCGAGCTTGTCGATCGAGCGCGCAGCGAGCACGAGGCGCCATCCCTCGCCCGCGAGCATGCGCGCCGTCGCCGCGCCGATCCCGGTCGAGGCACCGGTGATCAGGATGACGGGGGAAGAATCGCTCACGCTGCTGACTCTAGCGATGCGACCCACAGCACCGTGGGCTCGGGCTCGGCACCGCAGCTCGCCGGTGCCGCTGGCCCTACGCGTTGCTCGACGCGGATGGTCACGTCGCCGAACGGTGCGGTGAACGTGACCGAATCTCCGTCGTCTGCGCTGAGCGCGAGACCGTCGACCGCGTCGCAGCCCGTGGCTGCACGGGCGGCGATCTCGGCTGCCTGAACGCGCGGCGCGTAGAGCGTTCGTCCCCGGTACAGATCGAGCGGAATCCGACCATCGGTCACGGTGTCGTAGACCTCCCCGACCCGATCGAGCGGGATGCGGCCGAGCTGGATGCCGAGTGGAAGGACGACAACGTTCGGAGCGAACCGGTGGCCGCCGAGATGCGACGCCTGCCAGAGTTGCTCCGGGGGAGTGCGTTGTCTGAGGGCTTCGTACAGTGGAGCCCCGAGACGCGCACAGCACGCGTCCCGACGACCGTGGATACACACGATGAAGACGGGGCCCGCGATCGCGTCACCAGCAGGAAGATCGGCGGTAACGAGTTGCTCGACAGAGGCGAGATCGTTGCGGGTGACCGATCCACCGTCCTCACGCACCTCCGCCCGAATGACGACGCACCCGTCTCGCCGATCGGGCCGCCGGATCAGGACGACCTTGCCCGGGTACGCCCCCAACCGGTCGCGGACGGCTGAGGCAAGTCCGCTTTCGTTGATCGCATCCCTTCCCCACGCTCCCCTGACCTCGACGAGCAACCACTCGCTTCCCTGGGTCGCCGTTGCGGCGAGAGGCTCCCCCACCGCGACCGAGTGCTCCGAGCACGTCGACGTCACGAAGGCAGCCGATCCGCGAGAAGGCGCCCGAGAGTCGGGTCGATACCGAGCTCGGCCGTAAACGCGCGGTACTCGGCGAACGCTTTCGCACGATCGCGCCCGGGTCGAGCGACGGCGCGGAGGAGGATGTTCTTCGGCGTGTGTTCGAGCTCGACGAACTCGACGACCTGCACGTCGTACCCGACCGCACCGAGGAGTTGCGCACGTGCAGCGTCCGTCACCTCGGCGGCGAACCGCTCCCTGAGCGTCCCATACCGGAGCAAGGGCCGGAGGGCAGCGTTCTCGAGTTGCGACATCACCTCGTGTTGGCAGCAGGGAACGGCGAGAATCACCGGAACCTCAGCCCGGACGGCGCGGTCGAGCGCATCGTCGGTCGCCGTATCGCAGGCGTGGAGACTGACCACGAGATCGGTGCCTGCCAGGGCCTCATAACCGGCGATGTCCCCGACCTCGAACCGCAGGCCGTCGGCACCGATCCGTCGCGCGAGCTGCTCGCAGTCGGAGATCACGTTCGTCTTGAGATCGAGCCCCACGATCTCGACCGCACGCCCGTGGACGTGGACGAGGAGATAATGGAGCGCAAACGTCAGGTATGACCTTCCCGAGCCGAAATCCACGATCTTCAGTCGGCCGGCTGGAAGAGACGGGAGGACATCCTCCACGAGCTCGAGGAATCGGTTCACTTGACGAAACTTGTCGTAGCGCGGCTTGCGAACCTTTCCCTCGGCCGTCATCACGCCGAGCGCGACAAGGAACGGAACGGGCGTGCCCTCGGGAAGGAGGTAGCGCTTCGTCCGATCGTGCGAGCGGGTCGCCTGTCGCCGGGTCGGTTCGCGGCGGAGGATCATCGGCGCACCCTTGCCGGTGAGCACCTGCCAGTCGGCGGCCGTCGCCTGGAGGAGGCCCTGGCGGAAGTCGTGCTCGAGAAGCCCGACGAGTCGTTCGGCGGCAGCGTCCGGGGCGAGGTTCTCGTCGATCGTCCGGGTCGCGTGGTGCGCCGTGAAGCGGTACCGCAATGACCGGGCGATGTCCACGGGAGCGACTGTGATGCGAGAAGGCCGCGAAGGATCACTGCGCCTCGGGCGGCTGATCGTGGCTCCCGTCAGGGATCCTTCGCCCACGAGCCGCCGTACGAGCTCGCCCAGTTCCTCCGGCGCGTCGCTCATCCCTCTCCGGCGAGCAGGCAGATCAGCTGACCGTTCGAGAGGCTCTGCCCTGGCGCGATCGCGATCGACCTGACGATCCCCGGGTGTTGAGCAGTGATCTCGTTCTCCATCTTCATGGCCTCGATCACGCAGATCACTCCCCCGGTCTCGATCGCGTCGCCGTCCGCGACAGCGACCGAGAGGACGATCCCCTGCATGGGGCTGACGACGGCACCCGACGCGCTTCCCGCGCCGACATCGCGACGGTCGCGCCTCCGGCGAGCAAGGCTCGCCCACGGCGGCTCGGTCGAATGAACGCGAACGTCGAACGCACGCCCTTCGACCTCGACGGAAACGACGCGCTCACGCAGGGCAACTCTGTCCGATGCCCGCTGTACGTTAGTTGCCTGATGAGTAAACGTCTCCGTCATCTCATTCGCGCGTTGTGCGAGCTCCTGCGATTCGACGTGTCCGTGGCACGTGCCGCCGTCAACGAAGCACGGCTCCGTGAGGAGCGCGGCATGGAAGCCGAGAAGAGTGGGTGGGCCACTGATCCTGAACTCTGCCAGTGCCCGCAGCATCCGCCTTCGGGCCGTCTCGCGATTGGTGTCGTGGACGATCAACTTGGCGATCATCGGGTCGTAGAGACCCGAGATCTCATCGCCTGCGCGCACGCCCGAGTCCACCCGCACGCCTGGCCCCGAAGGCTCCTCGTACTCCGTGATCAGGCCCGGCGCGGGAAGAAAGCCCTTGCCGACGTCTTCGGCGTTGATCCGGCACTCGATCGCATGCCCGCGCAGGATCACGTCCTCCTGCCGCAGCGAGAGCGGCTCGCCCTGGGCGATCAGAATCTGCTCGCGGATGAGATCGAGGCCGGTCACGAGCTCCGTAACCGTGTGCTCGACCTGGATCCGCGTGTTCATTTCCATGAAGAAGTACTCGCCATCGCGCGTGAGCAGGCCCTCGATCGTGCCAGCGGACCGGTACCCGGCAGCTCGAGCAGCATTCACGGCGATCTCGCCGATCCTGGCCCGCAGCGCATCGTCGACGGCGGGCGATGGCGTCTCCTCGATGAGCTTCTGATGCCGCCGCTGGATCGTGCAGTCACGCTCGCCGAGGAACAGCACCGTGCCGTGGCCGTCGGCGAGGATCTGCGCCTCGACGTGTCGTGGTTCCTCGAGGTAGCGCTCGACGTAGACGGTATCGTCGGCGAAGTACCTCAGACCCTGGCGCTGGGCCGCTTCGAAGGCCTGAACGACGCCGGTCGGGTCGGTCACGATCTCCATCCCCTTCCCGCCGCCGCCTGCCGCCGCTTTGATGATGAGCGGATAGCCGATATCCGCACCGAGTTCGACAACCGCGGCGGAGGTGCGAACCGGCTCGGTGGCACCCGGGATGATCGGGACACCCGCAGCCTTCATCGCCGTCCGCGCCTCGGTCTTCGAGCCCATCAGCTCGATCGCGGAGGCAGGCGGGCCGATCCACGTGATCCCCGCTGCCTCGACCGCTCGCGCAAACGGGGCATTCTCGGCCAGGAAGCCGTAGCCGGGGTGGATCGCCGAGACGCCTGCACGAAGCGCCGTGTCAATGATCACGTCGCCCCGCAGGTAGCTCTCTTCTGCGGGGCCGCGACCGATCCGGAACGCCTCGTCCGCGACGCGCGTGTGGAGTGCGCCGCGGTCGGCGTCGGAGTACACGGCTACTGCCTCGATGCCCAGCTCGCGCAGCGTTCTGAAGATCCTGACGGCGATCTCGCCACGGTTCGCAACGAGCACTCGGGAGAAGGTAGGCATGCGCACCGCGTATTCTCCCCTACGGATGACCATCCCCGATCAGTTGACGCTCGGCCGGGCCCTGGCCGTCCCCGTTGTCGTCGTGCTCTTCGCGTGGGATTTTCCCGATCACGCGTACTGGGCGACGGCCGTGTTCGTCATCGCGATGGCGACCGACCAGATCGACGGCTGGCTCGCGCGGCGCTGGAACCAGACATCCGCGTTCGGCTCGCTCCTCGATCCGATCGCGGACAAGGTACTCGTGATGGCGACGCTTGCGATGCTTATCGCCGAGGGCGTGGCGCCGGCGTGGATGGTGGCAGCGATCCTCGCGCGCGAGTTCCTCATCTCCGGGCTCCGCCTCGCGGCGATCGAGAAGGGCGTCGTCATCGCAGCCCGCGATCTCGGGAAACTCAAAACGTGGGCGCAGGCGCTCGCGGTTGCCGTCGGAGGGATGGCCGCAGCTGGCGCGTGGAGCGATGACCTCGCATGGTGGGTGCTGCTCGTCGCCGTCGTGCTGACGTGGGTCTCGGGGCTCGACTACGCGCGCGTGGCGCCGCGACTGCTCCGCGCGGGCGACACCGAGCCACGGCCCATAGCGCCACCCGGCGGCGGACTGGCACCATGAAGAATCGGAGACGCGCCCCGCTCCACAGCCTCCTCGAGCCCGGCGCGGCACCAGGCCCCACTCGACCTGGATCCTGATTCGCCGCCGAGAAGGCCAGATCGGCCCAGAGCAGCAACGACCGCGCGGGTCACCGCGTCGTCCGCGCCCGGATCGGGAACGAGTTCAAGCTCCATCCCGAGAAGGCTACGCCAGATGAATCAAGCGTGCCGCGGTCGCCTTGAAGGATGCAACGACTGTGTCCCCCTCGCGCAGACCGAGGCGCTCGGCCGAACCGGCCGTGATCTCACCCGCGAGGGGCCCCACCCGGATGCGGACGCGGTTGCCGATCGTTACGAGCGAGTCGATCGGTGCCTCGATGTGGTTCACCGTCGCATCCTCGGGGGCCGTCCGAGAGACAGCGACCTCCCACGGGTGTACCGCTACCGCAACGCGGCCGACACCAACGTCCGTCGTGAAGGCCACGCCGCCGACGTCGAGGACGACGCGCGTCAACCCATCGCGACCCGGCTGAGCGATACCGTGTAGGAGCGTGGCGCCGGTGAAGCGAGCAACGAACGGGTCAGCGGGTGCCGCGACGAGGGCCGACGCAGTGCCGATCTGGAGAAGACGGCCTTCGACCATCACGCCGACCCGATCCGCGAGGGAAGCGGCGTCCTCGAAATCGTGCGTCACGAGGATTGTGGGCAGTCTGAGGCTCGCGAGAAGCTCACGCAACTCACCCCGGACTGCGTCGCGGGTGTGCGCGTCGAGTGCGGAAAGCGGCTCGTCGAGCAGGAGCACCGCGGGCTCCCGTGCGATCGCGCGTGCCAGCGCGACGCGTTGACGCTCTCCACCCGACAGCCTCCCCGGACGCTCGCCTGCGAGCCCACCAATTCTCAACCTCTCCAGAATCTCGTCGACGAGGCTCGGGTTCGTCGCCCCGAAGGCCACGTTCGCGCGCACCGACAGGTGCGGAAAGAGCGCGTACTCCTGGAACACGAGGCCCACCGAACGATTCTCCGGAGGCACGTCAACGCCGGATGCTGTATCGAGCCAGGGCGTTCCGTCTAGTGCAATGCAGCCCTCATCCGGCCGGAGGAGCCCCGCGATCGCTCGCAGAATGCTCGACTTGCCCGCGCCAGAAGGGCCAACGAGAGCCACGGTCTCCGAGCCGACCTCGAGCGT
Organism: Gaiella sp.; assembly: GCF_039915195.1. Taxonomy (GTDB): domain Bacteria; phylum Actinomycetota; class Thermoleophilia; order Gaiellales; family Gaiellaceae; genus Gaiella. The sequence goes on along the minus strand of NZ_JBDSNT010000092.1, from coordinate 9,799 downwards.
CAGCTCGAGGCGGACGTCGCGGAGACCGTTGGAAAGAGTGATGTCGAGCGACGCCATGAGGGGATCATTTTGACGGTGAGGAGAACAGCTGCACTCACGACGACCAATCCGGCGCCGATTGCGAGCGCCGTGTCGAAATCGACGTCGAATTGCTCGTAGACGGCGAGCGAGAGCGTCTGGGTAACACCTTGCAACGAGCCGGCGAACATGATCGTCGCTCCGAACTCGCCGATGCCCCGGGCGAACGAGAGCGCCGCGCCTGCCGTCAGCCCGCTGAGTGCGAGCGGCAATGCCACCCGCCCGAAGGTTCGCGCCGGACCGGCACCGAGCGTCCGTGCCGCATCGGTGAGTGTCGAATCGACCTCGCCGAAGGCGGCGACTCCGGTACGGATGTAGAACGGGCCGGCGACGAACATCACAGCGAGCACGACAGCGATCTTGGTGAAGGCGACCTCGACCCCGAGCGCGGACAGCGAACTGCCGAGCAGTCCCAGACGCCCGAATGTGGCGAGCAGTCCGATCCCTGCGACAGCCGGTGGGAGAACGAGCGGAAGCTCGACGAGCGTGATCGCAAGACTCCGCCCCGGGAATGTCCGAGTCGCGAGGAGGTATGCCGTCGGCGTGCCGAAGAAGATGATCAGCGCCTGCGCGACAACGGTCGTCTCGACCGTCACGATCAGTGCGTCGAGGGCGACGTCAGAACCCAGTGCAGTGAACAGGTCTCCCGGAGGGATGCGGAGAAAGATCGCAGCAACCGGGACCACGAGAAATGCGAGCGTTGTGAACGTCGCAAGGAACAGGATCAGGGGGAAGATCCTTCTCACCTGGGTAGGCCGAACCCAGCAGCGCGGAGAGTCTTGCGTCCGTCGCTTCCGAGCAGCTCGATAACGAAGGACTGCGCGGCCGCGAGGTTGGCTGGCTTGGTGGCAATTGCCGCCTCGTACACGACCGACGGCTGGGCACGCACCGGGATCGGAATCACCCGCACCTTCCGTGCTACGGGCCGTACGTCGGTGGCGTAGACGAAGCCCGCGTCCGCTTCACCAAGGGCCACTTTCGCGACGATCCCCTTGACGTCGGGTTCGAGGCTTACCGTCTTGCGGAGGATGCGCAGGAGCGCGAGACGCTTCAGAACCTCTCGCGTGTAGAGGCCGATCGGAACCTTCGGGCCGGCTACAACCAGTCGAAGCTTCGGGCGCCGCGCGAGATCGGCAACGCTCGTGATCCTGGCGGGGTTGCCCCGGGGGACGATCAGCACGAGGGTGTTCGTCGCGAAGGGAATCGGCCGTCGAACCAGTCCGTCAGCGAAGAGCGCCCTCGTGTAGACGGGGCTCGCCGAGAGAAAGACGTCGAACGGATACCCCTGGCGGGCCTGCTGGGCGAGCTGATTCGAGCCGCCGAACGATGCGCGTGCAACCGAGTCGATCTTCGGCAGCACGTCGGCGAGGGAGGCAGCCGCAAGCACCGTCGCGGGCTCGTCTGCCCCGCGGATGCCCCCACCCGAAGCGACGCCAACGGCAAGCACCGCCGTGACGAGAAGGAGCGCCCACGGAACGGTCACCCGTCTCACGTCTCGACCATCACACTCGTCGACTTGATCACGCCCATGGCGCTCATCCCCACCTCGAGCCCGAGTTCCTCCGCCGACTCGCGCGTGATGATCGCGACGACGCGCGACGGCTCCGTCACGTCGATCTCGACGCGAGCGAGCAGACCGTCGATCTCGACCGATCGGACAACGCCGCGAAAGCGATTTCGGGCCGACGAGACCTGCGATCCCTCGTACCCGCGAAGGCGCTCGATCTCTGCTGCCGTGACGAACCGCCGGTTCGCCGAATCACGCTGCACCTCGATCTTTCCCTCACGATCCCAGCGTCTGAGCGTGTCGAGGCTGATCCCGAGCATCCGGGAGGCCTGAGCGGCCGTTACTACTTGCATAGGCATTACCTATGTAGGTTAGCGTACATCTGTCCAGCGCGGCCGCTGCGGGCCCGCGAGCAACCTGGCGATCTCGACGTTGCGCCGGTCATCCGTGCCGCAGCAGCCTCCGAACAGGACGAGTGATTCCGTGCCAATGCCGGGTCGAACGGCACGTCGGGACGACGGCGGAGCTGCTCGTAGGCGGGTCCCTCGGCAAGCGGCGATTCGCCACCGCCGGCCTGCGCGCCGAGGATCACGCAGACGACCGATCTCGCGCTCCCGGCCACGAGCGGTCAGGCGAGCGCGGCGATGCGATCGACGAGCGACGAGAGCACCGCGAAGGCCGCCTCGACAGGCTCCGGACCTGTCATGTTCACACCCGCGAGGCGGAGCGCGTCGAGTGGGTAGAGCGACGCTCCCGCCGAGAGGAAGGCCAGGTAGTTGTCGGCAGCACCGTGCTCGCCGGCGATGACTCCGCCGGCGAGGGCGTGAGCTGCGGAGATCCCGGTTGCGTACTGGAAGACGTAGAACGGCGCATAGAGATGGGAGAACTGGGCCCACGTGATGCCCAGCCGGGCGCGATCGATCTCGACATCAGGCCCGAATCCCTCCGCAAAGAGATCGGCAGTTCGTTCTCCGAGCCACGCCGCCGTCACGCCCTCGTTGCGTCCGACGCGCTCGTGGACTTCACGCTCGACACGCGCAAGCGTCGGCATGATGAAGAAGTAGCGCTGGAAGTTGGCCATTGCCTCGTCGAGCACCGCAAGCTGGATCACCGGGTCGGTCACCGTGTCGAGGAGATAGGCACGCAGCAACGCCTGGTGGAAGTTCGAGGCGACCTCGGCCACGAACATCGAGTAGTAGGTGTACGGCTGTGGCTGTGCCTGCCACGTCAGATACGAGTGCATCGAGTGGCCCAGCTCGTGCGCGAGCGTCCCGAGAGAGACTGCGGTGCCGTCGAAGTTCATCATGATGAAGGGCGGGGTTCCGGGTGATCCCGCCGAGAAGGCGTTGCCCATCTTCCCGGCAGTTGGGTAGACGTCGACCCAACGCTCGTCGAGACAGCCACGCCGAACGGTCTCGACGTACGCGTGACCCAGGGGAGCCAAAGATCCACAGATCCATTCGACGCTCTGCTCGTAGGTGAAAACGGGTGAGGTTGCGCCGAGGGGGGCGGTGGCGTCCCACGGAGCGAGGCGCTCGACCCCGAGGACGCGGCGCCGGAGCTCCCAGTACCGATGCCAGGTCGGCAGATTCGTCTCGAAGACGGCAAGGAGGCTGTCGAAGACCTCGATGGGGAGATTCGAGGCCGTCAGCGACGCCGAGAGCGTTGAGCCATGCCGCCGGACACGCGTTGAGAACACCGCCTGCTTGACGGCCGAGCCAAGTGTGGCGGCAAGAGCGTTCTGGACACCGATGTGCCCGTCGGCGTAGCTCTCCCAGCCACTCCGACGCAGCGCTCGATCCGGGCTCGAATGGATCTCATCGATCGTTCCCTGCGTCACCTCGAAAGGCTCGCCGTCGGCTGCGATTGCAGGTCGAAACACGAGGTCGCTGTCGACAAGCGCGCTGTACGCCACATAGGGGCCGGAGAAGGCATCGCTCGCGAGCCCGAGCACCTCTTCGACCTCGCTCGAACGCGTGTGCGCTTCGAGACGGAAGAGATCGTCGAAGTAGTGCTCATAGGGCGCGAGCGCCGGCTCTGCCGCAGTCCATGCGGCCAGCGGCTCGCGGCCGATCGAGAGCACCTCCGGATCGACGAATGCCGTCGCCGCACCAACCTGCGCGCCGAGCGCCGTTGCGCGCCCATAGCGAGCAACGGCCTCATCGTTCGTCGTCTCGACCGCGTAGCCCATGTCCGCGTAGGTCGTGAGTCGACCAACCCGGCGGGAGATGCGATCGCGGGCCAGCAACGCCTCGGTGAGGACGCCGCTCCCCTCTCCGAGTCGTCCCTGAAACGCGGCCAACGCCGGCAGAGCGCCCAGCACGACCTCGAGCTCGGCCTCCCATTCGGCCGGTGTTGCGAAGACGCTTTCTGCGCCCCATTTCCTGTCGGTCGGAACCGAATCGCGAGAGACGGTCACAGCGGGATGTTTCCGTGCTTACGCTTCGGCCCCGGCTCGCGCTTCGCGAGGTGCATCTCGAGCGCCCTGATCAGATACGGCCGCGTCGTCCGCGGCTCGATCACATCGTCGACGTAGCCGCGCTCAGCGGCCGAGTACGGGTTCGCGAAGCGCTCTTTGTAGTCGGCGATCAGCTCGGCCCGGCGCACGTCCGGCTCGGCGGCGTCTGCGAGCTCGCTGCGGAAGATGATGTTCACGGCTCCCTCCGGCCCCATGACGGCGACCTCGGCAGTCGGCCAGGCGACGTTTACGTCGGCCCGGATGTGCTTCGAGCTCATGACGTCGTAGGCACCGCCGTAGGCCTTCCGGGTGATTACGGTCAGCTTCGGCACCGTCGCTTCGGCGTACGCGTAGAGCAGCTTCGCTCCGTGCCGGATGATCCCGCCCCACTCCTGCTCGGTTCCCGGCAAGAACCCGGGGACGTCGACGAAGGTGACGAGCGGGATGTTGAAGGCGTCGCACGTCCGCACGAATCGTGCGGCCTTGACCGACGCGTCGATGTCGAGCACGCCGGCGAGCGCGTTCGGCTGGTTCGCGACGACCCCGACCACGTGCCCTCCGAGGCGAGCAAAGCCGCAGACGATGTTCTGTGCGTAGTCGGCCTGGAGCTCGAGGAAGTCTGCGTCGTCGACGACGCGGTTGATCACCTGCTTGATGTCGTACGGCTTGTTCGGTGAGTCGGGGATCAGCGCGTCGAGCTCAGGCGCCTCCCGGTTGACGGGATCTGCCGGGGTGGCATACGGCGGCGTCTCGAGGTTGTTCTGGGGCAGGAACGACAGGAGGTAGCGCGCGTCCTCGATCACGGCCTCCTCGCCGGCGGCCACGAGATGCGCAACGCCGGACTTCGCTGCATGGGCAGCGGCACCGCCGAGATCCTCCTGGGTCACGTCCTCGCCCGTCACCGCCTTCACGACGTCGGGTCCCGTGATGAACATGTAGGACGTCCCCTCCGCCATGAGGACGAAGTCGGTGATCGCAGGCGAGTAGACGGCGCCTCCTGCGCACGGGCCGAGCACGAGCGAGATCTGAGGGACGACGCCCGAGGCCTGGACATTGCGCCAGAAGATCTCGGCATAGCCGGCGAGCGAGACGACCCCCTCCTGAATCCGGGCGCCGCCCGAGTCGTTGATCCCGACGACGGGGCACCCGACCTTCACCGCTATGTCCATCACCTTGCAGATCTTCTCGGCGAACACCTCGCTCAGCGAGCCGCCGAACACCGTGAAATCCTGTGAGAAGACGCACACCGGTCGGCCAAAGACCGTGCCGTACCCTGTGACCACCGCATCGCCCCATGGACGCCGGTCGTGCATCCCGAACTCGGTCTCACGGTGACGGACGAAGCGGTCGAGCTCGACGAACGAACCAGGGTCGAGCAAGAGGTCGAGCCGTTCCCGGGCGAGGAGCTTCCCGCGCTCGTGCTGGCGATCGACTGCCCTACCTTCGCCGGCATGCGCGGCGGCATCGCGCAACTCCGCTAGCCATGCAAGCTTCGCCTCGGTTGTATCGTGCGTCATCCCGTCCATCAGCTTGTGAGACTATCGCGCAGCCAGGAATTCTGACTCCCAGACCACGGGGAAGAGCGGATGCTCGAGCGGCACACCCGCGGGGAGCTCCTCGGCCAACCCGGGAAAGTCGGGTGATGTCCTCCACGCGCGCGGCGCATGGGTGACATCGTCGCCGAGGAAGCGCAGCGAGAGCACCCGCCGGCGCCGAGGTCCCTCGACCCCACCGGAACAGTGGAGCGTCAGCATGTTGAAGAAGACGGCGTCACCCGGCTCGAGGTCCCAGCCGATGATCTCGAACGCGCTCCTGTCAGCTTCGATGTCGGGCAGCTCGTCAAGCGCCCCGTCTGGGAACCACTTCGCCTGGTTGTCCATGAACGTCCGTGGCATCAGCCAGGGGCCGAGGTGGGAGCCCACCACGAACTCGAGCGTCGCCGCCCGCGAGACGGGATCCACGGGCAGCCACACCGAGCACGTCTGGGTGCCCTCGATGTTGTAGTAGGGCTGATCCTGGTGCCACGGCGTGCGTTGCGTCGTGCCAGGTTCCTTCACGAGCACGTGATCGTGGTAGAAGCGCACGCGGTCGGCACCCATCAGCTGGCCTGCGATCGCGGCAGCCGGGGACGTTCGCATGACCACGTCGATTCCCGGCAGCCGTTGCCAGTTGCAGAAGTCCTCGAAGAAGCGACCCGGATCGTCCGGGCGACTGGCGAGGAGGGCACGTTCGCTCGGCGATGCCAGGTTCTGCTCGATCGCGTCCTCCACGAACGAGAGATCCTGTGTCGAGAAGGCATCTCGTATGCAAACGGCTCCGTCGCGGCGAAAAGCCTCGACAAGATCGTCCGCAACGGCGAGTTGCTCGTCCATCCGGCGAGTGTAGAAGACGGCCGACTGGATAGAGTCGTCACGTGCCTGCTCCTCTCGACCGCTCCGCCAGCTGGCCCTATGACGCAGCCGGCGAGCCCGGCCCCTACGCCTACGCGCGTGACGAGCAGCCGAACGCAGTTGCCGTCGAAGAGAAGCTCGGCTCGCTCGAGGGAGGGCGCTCGCTCCTCTTCCCTGCCGGCATGGCGGCTGTGACCGGGGCAGTCTTGACGATGCTTCCTCCTGGGGGCTCGATCGCGGTCGCCGAGGGCGCGTACTACGGGCACACCGTACTGTTCGAGCACCTGCGCCCTTGGGGCATCAACGCAGTCGAGTTCGACCAGACAGGCCCACCTCCCGCCAAAGCCGACCTGATCCTGATCGAGGCGCCGTCGAACCCGATGCTGACGCTGCCCGACTTCGAGGCAGCCGCTGCCCACGCCGCGCCCGTGATCTGCGACGCGACGCTCGCCTCACCCTTCCGCCTGCGCCCCCTCGACCTCGGCTGTGACGTCGCGCTACACAGCGCGACGAAGGTGCTCGCCGGTCACGACGACCTGCTCGCGGGAGTCATCACCGTCAGCGACGACGGGCTCTTCGACCGTCTCCACCGCACGCGCCACCTCACCGGCCTCGTCGCCTCGGCCGACACGGCGTGGCTGCTCGAGCGGGGGCTCGAGACGGCGGAGGTGCGGATCGAGCGAATGGAAGCGTCGGCACGGGTGCTCGCCGAACGGCTCGCCGCTCACCCCGCCGTGGTCACGACGCGATACCCCGGCTTCGGGTTCGTCGTCGCGTTCGATGTGGCTGACGGTGCCGCTGCACGCCGGGTCGAGACGGCGACCGAGACGATCGTCAACGCGACGAGCCTCGGCAGCACCCATACGAAGCTCGAATCGCGGCACCGCTGGGAGGGTGACCGCTGCCCCGAGGGGCTACTGCGACTGTCCGTCGGCCTCGAGGATCCGGAAGTGCTCTGGGGCGACCTCGAGCAGGCACTCGTGCGCGCCTGAAGCGTCACGGCCAAAAATGACCACTTGCGCCTGACCGTGGTCACGATAATATGACCTGATCGTTGCTACCCTCAGGTCGATGGAACGAGTCATCTCCGCGAGCCAGTTCAAGGCGCAGTGCCTTGCGCTGCTGGATGAGGTCGCGGAGAGCGGCGAGGAAATCGTGGTGACAAAGCACGGAAAAGCCGTTGCGCGACTTGCCCCGATGGCCCCTCCGATCTCGTTGAAGGGGAGCGTCACCTACCTGGTCTCGGACGAGGAGCTCATAGCACCGTTCCATGACGACTGGGATCCCCAGTTTCCGTGATCGTTGTCGATACGCACGCCTTCCTCTGGTGGCGCGACGAGAACCGCCGTCTGTCCCGTCGCGCAGCACGTGCCATCGAAACCGCGGGACGCGTGGTTCTTCCGACCGTGTGTTGCTACGAGCTTGCGACTCTCGAGCGCCGCCGCCGTATTCGCCTCGATCGAGGGGTGAATGCCTGGATCCGCGCTGCCTTGGCCGTGCAGGGTGTGGAGCCGTATCCATTGACAACCGAAATCGCTATCGAGGCGGGCCGCATCCCCGACTCGTTTCCCGGAGACCCTGTCGATCGGATCGTGTACGCGACGGCCGCCGTCCTCAGGTCGAAGCTCGTCACGCGCGATCAGCGGATCACAGATCATGATCCAGGGCGCGTCATCTGGTGAGGCGCTTCGTCGCGAAGGGACACCGCCTGTAACGAATCGCCCTCTGCGGATACCGTAGGAACATGCTCTTCACACGTAAATCCCAAACCATGCCCGCCCCGGAGGACACGCTTCCCGGACGTCCGGGCGCCATGCCCATCACCGAGCAGCACGTCGTGCTCGGCACCTCGATCGAGCCGCCGTTCCCCGAGGGGACCGAAACGGCGATCTTCGGCCTGGGCTGCTTCTGGGGGGCCGAGCGCCTCTTCTGGCAGCTACCGGGCGTCTACACGACCGCAGTCGGCTACGCGGGCGGCACGACGCCGAACCCGAGCTACGAGGAGGCGTGCTCTGGCCGCACCGGTCACACAGAGGCCGTTCTCGTCGCCTACGACCCGGCCCGGATCTCCTACGAGACCCTGTTGCAGACCTTCTGGGAGGGCCACGATCCGACCCAGGGGATGCGGCAGGGCAACGACGTGGGCTCGCAGTACCGCTCAGCGCTCTACTGGACGACGGATGCTCAGCAGGAGGCGGCGCTCGCCTCCAAGGCGCGCTACTCGATGGCACTCGCCCAATCGGGTTACGGAATGATCACGACGGAGCTCTCCGAAGCAGGGCAGTTCTACTACGCCGAGACCTACCACCAACAGTATCTGGCGCGAAACCCGCGTGGCTACTGCGGGATCGGCGGCACCGGCGTCGCCTGCCCGATCGGGACAGGCGTCGCAGGCTGAGCCGCGCGGACGTAAGCGACCGGCCGGACGGGCCGGTCGCTCTCCGCGACAGGACGGCTCTTTTTCCGGCCCCACCAACCCGGAGGTCAAACGCGGCGGCGCCAACGCACGAACACCTCATCGACGAGCACCGGCAGTCCCGTTCGAGCTGCTCCGAGCGCCACCACCACGCTGACGGCGAGCACGGCTCCAACGAGAAGCGTGATCAAGCCGAGGTGCATCCCTCCATACTTGCGCGTCGACCACGATGGTGCGCTGGTGGATGCGTCGATCGCACGCCCCGACCCCGACGAGACCTCACAAGAAAAGGGGGGAGGTCGCCCCGCTCGTCCCCGCTGTCAAGTCGACACAGAAGCTCGGCGGGATGCGGGCGGTGGGGCCGCCGCCGTTCGAACTCGGAGTCGAGGAGTCAGGCCAGTGAGTGCGGAGAGAGATGAGGCGCCCGGTAGGCGCCCCATCTCTCTCCCTCGATCTCAGAGCGGCTAGATGCCCGGGATCTTGATCAGAACGAACTGCCCGCCCTCACGCTTGTACGTGAAGTCAGGCTGACCGTCGTTGTTGTTGTCCTCGCCCGGGGCCTTCTCCACCCAGAGCGTGTGCGCCTGGACGTTGATGAGGAACGCACCGGGCCCGAATGCCTCCGAGGCGTCGACGATTCCGCTCGTCTCCCACGCGCCCGAGTTGCCCACGGCCCGGCCGTCGACGTCGGTCGCGCCGCCGTCGGCCGCCTGGTTCACCCTCGCGACCACGTCGGGCGCGCCCGAGAACGGGACGTACCAGAGCCGAGCCGTCGTCGCACTAGCGTCCGTCGAGCCGGCGGGGAACTGCTGGCTCGAGCCCGGATCCTCGGTCAGGAGCAGGCCGGTTGCCGTGGTCTCGATGTTGTCCGGCTGGTGGATCTCCGTCGATGTCTTGACCGGATTGTCGTCACCCTCGACGAACACGGTTAGCGAGGTCACGACCGTTGG
>NZ_JBDSNT010000034.1:0-21242 GCF_039915195.1 Gaiella sp. | reverse complement strand
GCATTCAGTGCGGCCCAGTGGCTCCTCTTGCTCGTGTTCATCATCCCCGTGCTCCTGCTCTCGGGGTACGCCGTCGTCAGCCTGATCGGGCGTCCCGATCTCGGCGTGGGCGGGAAGCTCCTGTGGCTGATCCTGATCCTCGTTGTGCCGATCATCGGCGCTGTTCTTTACTTCATGCTCCGGCCCGCTCCGCAGGAGCAGAACCGTCGGGCGCAGGCCCATCACGGCAAGCATTGAGGCGATCGTGGCCCAGAGCAAGGCCGCCACCGTCACGCAGTACCTGAGCGACCTCCCGCCTGAGCGAGCTTCAATCGTCTCCAGCGTGCGGGATCTCGTCAACCAGCATCTTCCGACGGGGTTCGACGAGACGATGCGCTGGGGCATGATCAGCTGGGAGATACCGCTCGAGCGCTATCCGAACACCTACAACGGACAGCCGCTGAACGTCGTTTCCCTCGCAGCGCAGAGGCAGTACACAAGCCTCTATCTCATGTGCGTGTACATCGACCCGGAGGGTGAGCGGCGCGTTCGCGACGCCTACGCGAACGCGGGCGTGAGGCTCGACTTCGGGAAGTCGTGCCTCCGCTTCAAGAGCCTCGATCGATTCCTCCCCGAGGCCGTGATCCCGATCCTCGAGCGGTCGTCCGTTGAGGCGCTGATCGGCTCGTACGAAGCAGCCCGGGGAATGTGATTTAGTCGGTCCGCCCGTGCCCGACGGAGCCGTTGATCGTCAGCCCCCCGTCGACCAGTAACTCGTGGCCCGTCATGTAGCGGGACGCGTCCGACGCGAGGAAGACCGCCGCGTCGCCGATCTCCCCGGGGTCAGCGATGTGGCCGAGCGCGATGCGCTTTTCGTATGCGGCACGCACCTCCTGCGTGTAGGCCTTGGCGTTCAGCGGCGTGTCGGTCGCGCCCGGCGCGAGGGCGTTTACCGTTATCCCGTGTGGCGCGAGCTCGAGGGCCAGCGTTCTCGTCAGTGCGACGATGCCGCCCTTGGCCGTCGTGTAGGCGGAGAGGTCCGCGAGCGGCTGCACATCGGCGGCCGAGCTGACGTTGACGATGCGGCCGCGGCCGGCTTCGACCATCCGGCGCGCTGCCGTCTGGCAGCCCCAGACGTAGCCGAGGAGGTTCACGTCGAAAAGCTCGCGCCAGTCGGCCTCCGTCGTCTCGAGGAACGGCTTCACGAGCGGTCGCGCTGCGTTGTTAACCCAGATGTCGCAGCTTCCGAACTGCTCCTCGGCGACATCTGCGGCGCGCTCGAGGTCCGCAGGAATGCTCGTGTCCCCGATGAGCTGAGCGCTGCGCCGGCCGAAGCCGGCCACGAGTGCGCTCGTCTCGGCACCATCGTCGAGCGAGATCCCGACGACGTCCGCTCCCGCCTCGGCGAGGGCACTCGCAATAGCCTGGCCGATCCCGCTCGAGGCTCCGGTGACGACGGCGCAGCGGCCGCTGAGATCGAAAGGGGATCGTCGGCTCACGGTAGGTCCGAGGCTACCACCGGGGCGCGCACCGCCTCAAGCCTCCCCGTAGGCTATGCCTGTGAAGCTCGGGGTTGCCGCAGCCGTCGTCGACGGGTCGCTCGTGAGGGGCGACGTCGAGATCGAGAACGGGAGAATTGCAGAGGTTGGGCTGGCGGGTGGTCGGTCTGGGATCGCGACCCCGGGCTTCGTCGACCTTCAGGTCAACGGCTTCCGTGGAATCGACCTTCTCCACGCGACCGGCGACGAGGTGGAGAGGCTTGGCGTGGAGCTCGCCCGGACGGGAGTGCTCTGGTATCAGCCGACGCTGATCACCGCGCCGACCGAGCTGACGCGACTCGCGCTCTCGACGATCGGGGAGTGCGCCGCCGCTCCGCGAAACGACGGAGTGGCAGCACGGACTCTCGGTGTGCATCTCGAAGGGCCGTTCCTCAGCCCCGAGCGCCCGGGCGCCCATCCTTCGGAGCATCTCCGGCGGCCCGACCTCGACCTCCTTGCCTCGTACCTCGTTGCCGGCTCGGCAGTGAGCATGGTGACACTGGCTCCCGAGCTGCCGCGAGCGGGTGAGCTCATCGACAGCCTGCTCGGCCGGGGCATCACCGTTTCTCTCGGGCACACTGACGCCGACGCGGCGACGGCTCACGCTGCCTTCGACCAGGGCGCGCAAACCGTGACGCACCTCTTCAATGCGATGCGGCCTTTCGGGCAGCGCGATCCCGGCCTCGTAGGTGCGGCGCTCGTCCGCGACGACGTCGTCGTTCAGCTGATCGCCGACGGAGCACACCTCGCGCCCGAGACGATCCTTGCTACGTGGCGCGCGGCCCGGGGCCGCATCGCGCTCGTCTCCGACGTCACTGCGGCTGGCGGAATGGGCGACGGTTCGTTTCGCCTCGGCACGGTGCACATCACCGTCGAGGGGGGCGTGGCGCGGGACGACGACGGAGCGCTCGCAGGCGCCACCCGCCCGCTCGCGTGGGGGCTACGCATGCTCATCGAGCTCGGCGTCCCGATCGTCGAGGCGGTCGACGCCGTTACCCGGACGCCTGCACGGGTCGTCGGTCGGCCCGACGTCGGCATCCTTCGTCCCGGAGCGGCTGCCGACCTCGTCGTTCTCGACGACGACTTCGCAGTCGCTTCGGTGTTCGTCCGCGGACGACCCATTCAGGGCTGAGTGCTAGGCGAGCAGGTCGGCGATCGGCGCGGCGAGAATCAGCTTGAAGGCGCTCCGACCCGCACTGACCGGGGCACGGTCTCCGGTGTGACGGAAGCCGGCCCGTTCGTAGAGCTGACGGGCCGGCGTGTTCGCTTCCTGCACGAAGAGGACGACGCGTGCCGAGCCTCGCCCGAGCGTCCAGGCGGCGACTGCGCGTATGAGGTCGCGGGCGACCCCACGGCCGCGTGCCTCCGGGTCGACCCACATCGAGATGAGTTGCACCTCGAGCGCGTTGACCCGAACGAACGCGCCGACAACGCCAAGCCACGCCTCACCATCCTCTGCGACGAAGAGCGCTTTGTCTTCGCCGGCGGCAGCCTCGGCGACCCACTCACGCCAGATGCCGTCGGGCTCGCGCACCATGTCCTCGTAGCGCGTGGAGAAGAAGTCGGCGTCGTCCCGCAGCATCCGCAGGCGCGTCTCACGCCAGCGGCGCCACTCGTCGGGTCGGATGGGGCGGATCGTCACCGCCGCGTCGGGGTCAGTCATCCGACGGCAGGATCGCGAACACGCGAGCCGGAGTGCCCGACCCCGCCACGAGGTTGAGCGGCGCAGCGACGAGCCACGCGCCGCGTGCAGGCACTCGGCCGAGCTCGATCAACCCCTCGAGGTGCCACATCCCTGCAGGAAGCGTCGTCAGATGAACGGGGAAGTCGGTCGAGGATCCGGGGTCGACGCCGAGCGTGTCGATGCCGAGCCCGACGACACGGCGCTCGACGAGCAGCTCCGCCGCGTTCCTCGCGAGACCCGGAAAGGACGGTCCGGGATCACCGATGTAGCGCGCCGAATCGTCCCAGAACGCGTCCCAGCCGGTGTGCACGAGCACGGCAGTTCCGGCTTCGATCACGCCGTCCCGCCTCTCGAGCTCGCGGATCATCGAGGCGTCGACGAGGGCGCTCGCGTCACCGTCGACCCACTCGCGCACGTCGAGCTTGACAGCGGGACGCACCAGGGAGGCAATCGGGATTGCATCGACGCGCGCGCCGTGAGGTGAGAAGTGCGCGGGTGCATCGAGGTGGGTCCCGGCGTGCTCGGGGAGCTCCAGTTCGCGGAGATAGCCAGGGCCGGTGTCGTACTCCGCGAGTGTCGTTGCCTTGAACGGCGTCGAGCCGGGCCAGAGGGTCGTGGCGGGGCCGAGGGGCTGCGTCAGGTCGACGAGCCGACCGGCGGAAAGCACCGTTGCGAGGTCGGTCATGCAGGTGAGGCTAACGATCCTGCGCCGAGCACTCCGCGGTCGTCCCTTCACAACACCCGATCTTGAAGTGGCACCGGGGGCACTGGAGCGTCGCGTGTCGCCACTCCATCGATGTCCCGCAGCGCCAGCACGGCTCGGTGGCCGAGTCCTGTTCGGCGCTCGGCGGTACGGGAGTGGGGTGCTGATCGATCACGAGGGCAGGAGTGTAGAGATCGATCCCGACGGTGCCGGTTACTCCACACACGGGAGAAGGCGACGACCAGATTCGAACTGGTGTACGAGGCTTTGCAGGCCTCTGCCTAACCACTCGGCCACGTCGCCAGACCCGCGCATCCTAGCCGCGGGCGTCGACCCGTCGACGACAGGCGGTCTCCTTGACAAGCATATGTAGCAAGGCGCACAATCGATCCATGCATACGGTCTCCGAGATCCTCGCCGAGAAGGGTGATGCCGTGATCGAGATCGACGGCAGCGAGACGGTGTTCGCGGCCGTGAAGGCCATGGTCGACGCGAACGTCGGCGCGCTGCTCGTCACTGCCGGCACCGAGATCGCAGGCATCTTTACCGAGCGCGACTACCTGCGCCGGATCGCAGTCGAGGGCCGCCGCTCTCGCGACACCCTCGTGCGAGACGTGATGTCGTCGCCCGTGATCTGCGTTACACCCGAGACCGGAGTCGACGAAAGCATGGCGCTGATGAGCGACCGCCGCATCCGCCACGCACCGGTGGTCGAGAACGGCGCTCTCGTAGGGATGGTTTCGATCGGCGATCTCGTCAAGTTCACGTCGAAGCGCCAGAGCTTCCAGATCCAGTACCTGACCGACTACATCGAAGCGCGGTAGAGCGGCGAACAGCCAGGGCAGGACCTTCGGCACCGACCACAGCCCGGGTCAACGTTCCTACCGCCGCTCCGCGACGATCGCCGTCGCGGAGTCCATTGCCGCGGGATGTCCGGTCAGCACCTGAAGGAACGGCTCCTTCGCCAGGGAGTAGAGCTTTACGTCCGTCAGCGCGGCCACCGTTGCGGTTCGCGTGCAGTCGTGCAAGAGAGCTATCTCACCGAAGCCGTCACCGCGGGTCAGAACGGTGACGCGCTTCCCGTCGATCACAACCTCGAGCTCGCCCTCGGCGATCGCGTAGTAGTGCTCGCCGTCCTCGCCCTGGGTGACAATCGGCGTTCCGGCCGTCGCTTCCAGGGGCTGCAGACTGCGGGCGATCCCCTCGAGCGAAGGCGGCGAGAGCGCCGAGAAGAGCCGCAGCGATCGCAGCAGGCCGATCTCGACGATCGGCACCGTGGCCGAAGCATCGAGCGCGAAGAGACGTCTGCCTATGAGGAGCGCCATGACGGGGAGAAGGATCCCGGTGCCCACGATGGCGGCAGTCGTGCCGCCCAGGTGCACGAGGAGGGGCGCGAGCAGCGCTCCGGTGGCAATCCCGGCGCTCATCAGACACTCGAGTACGCCGAAGACGCGCGCCAGGACCTCGGGCGGAGCCGTTCGCTGGAGGAGCGTCCGCCCGGAGACGTCGAACAGGCTGTGCGAAGCTCCGGCCACGACGAGCAGGAGCATCGCCGCGACGATAGTGGAGACGATGGCCAGAAGGATGAACGCCGTCGCCCACACCGCGAGAGCGCCCACGATCGCCGGGATCAGGCGTGCGCGACCAACGAGCGTCGCTGTGATGGCGATCGCGAGCGCACCGCCGAGTCCGAACGCCGCGTTCAGGTATCCCGCGCCGCCGTTACCCATCCCGAGCACGCTCACGGCGAGGACGACATAGAGGACGTCGAGCATTCCGAGGGCGATCTGCTCCGCGCCGAGGAGGCCAACGAGCGTTCGAGCAGACGGTTCAGAAGCGACGACCGAGAAGCCCTCGACGAGCTCCTTCCGCACGCTCGTTCCCGAAGCGGGGTTTGCAGCAGGACCGGGGATCGACATCACGAGCAGCGCCCCTCCGAGAACGGCAGTCCCCATCACGAGGAATACCCAGCCCGGGCTGGAGACGGCAAGGATGAGGCCGGCAAGGGCGGGTGCGACGAGGATGCTGGTGCTCTCGCTCCAGCCAGCGACGACGTTCGATGCGGTCAACTCCTCAGGCGTGCGACAGAGGCCCGGGGTGAGTGCTGCCATTGTCGGGCGCGTCATCGTCGTGGCTGTCGCGGCCACTGCCGCGCAGGTATACGCGAGGGCTGGCGGGCCGTCGAGCAGCAGCGCCGCCGCCGTGGCACCCATCGCGGTGGCCTGGATGAAGTAGCCGAGCGTCAGCACGCGAGCTGGGCGGTACCGGTCTCCGAGCACCGCTGCGAATGGCGCGAACAGGGTTGCGGGGATCATCTGGAAGAGGGCCACGAGCCCTGCAGCCGTGGCGCCGCCGCGACCGTACGCGTACACGAGCATCGCAATCCAGACAGCCCATTCGGCGCCGTTGAAGGCCGAGAACGCGATCTGGACACGGCGGATGTCCGGATTGCGCGCGACGACCGCGACGACGCGGCGAATGAGGCGGAGATGGATCTTCACGGTCGGTAGGGCTCTCCTCGCGAACTGCAAGGACGACGGGCGACGGCACCCACGTGGGGAGTATCTACTGTTGTCGAGCGATCTGCACTCGTGACACCGCTGATTCGCGATACTGCCGCCATGAGTAGCGATCGCTCCGCCGAGCTCATAGCGTACGCGCGGGGGCTCGAGCAGCGCGACGCCGACGCGGCGCGGCGCATCGACGACGCACGAGTATTGCTCGTCCGCGTTGACGACGTTCGGGGCAGAGCCGAAAGTGTGCGGCTGTCCCTGGAGGCGTTGCCCGCCGAGATCGTTCGGGCCGAGGAGGCAGTGGCCGAGGCGCAGACACGGGAAGCAGAGGCGCGGCGGGAAGCCGGCGAGGCCGAGCGCAAGCTCGAGGCGGTTCGCGGCTCGAAGCGGGCCGGGCTGGAGGTGAAGGCAGCGGCGGAGCGAGCGGCTCGCCGCGCAAATGGGCTCGTGGTCGATGCAGCCGAAAGCGTTGCGCGGCAGGAACAGCGGCGCCGGCTCTTCCTGTCGGATCAGGTGAGGCTACGGGCGGAAGCGGAGGGCCTGGCGGTCGAGGCGCGCACGGTCGCCCGCGACGTGGCCGAGCTACCGCGACTCTCGGAGTCGGGTCGCACGGCTCCAGGAACCTCGCTCGAGGAGGTCGTGTATTGGGGGGCGCGAGCGCACGCCGCGATCTTCGTCGTCCGCGGTGGGCTCGAGAGCGAGCGCGAGCGGATTGTGCACGAGGCCGCGGCTCTTGCCGCATCGGCGCTCGGCGAGCAGGGTGTGGGGTGGAGCGTTGCGCTCGTGCGGCAGCGGCTCGAGCAGGAGCTCGGTCAGCCGTAGCTCGAAGACGCGGCGTCTTCGGCGGCACGCTCGCTACGGGAACCGGTCGTCGTTCGGGCTCAGGTCGAGCCTGCCGCCGTCCGTGCACCCCTCGGGCAGGCGGTAGTCGAGGCGTGCGACGCTTGCGTCGGAGAGGTCACGCGCCCGTTGGCTCTCCATCAATGCTCGTGCTGTCTCCTCATCGAGACCGAGCCGCCGCCCGAGGGTCACGCCTTCCTGGAGGGCGTAGCACTCCGTCTCGGCCTCGTTGCGAATCCCACGCAGGTGTGTTGCCTCGTGGGCGAGTACCGTGATTGCGAATGCGGCCTCGTCACGTTGGCCCAGCTCGCCTTCGAAGGCGAGCCGGTACAGCGATCGGCAGATCGTTGGCTCGAGATACGACAGACCGCGGGAGATGAAAGCGACCCCTGCCGCATCCGAGCCGACCCCGGTGAACGAGTACGCGTCGTCGCAGTAGACGCGCACGTCCCGGCCCGCGATCCGCGCCGCCTCGGCAGTGAATCGTTCCTCTGCTCGCGACTGCTCCGCGCTGGCGACGGAAGACCACCCGGCATCCCGATCGATCCGGTAGGCGTAGGCGAATAGACCGATGGCGACCACGAGCATCAGCAGTGCCGGTCCGCGCGTCGTCCGCGGTGGGCGTGGGGCGGCAGGGACGAGGGTCGGCTGACCTTCGTCGTCGAGCGTCTCGACCCAACCGAGATCGGCATCGTCGGCGCCCGGGAGCCGACGGGCATTCGGCACGGGCTCGACCTCTTCGTCCGCCCGGCGGTCGCGGATCCCCCGGACGACGAACTCGACTTCCATCGCGGCGAGGATCGCGAAGGGAAGCCAGAAAGGGATCGCTGACTGGAGTCGCGCCGAGAGCAGCCAGAGCGCGACGAACCCGAGAGCGCCGATACGAGACGCGGTCTGAAGGCGATCCCGCGGGCTGCTCTCCACGCCATCAGCTTAGAGGCGGGCCGTTCCACATCGCTTCTCGGACGCCGCATATGATCTCGCGATGATCGACCCACTGGAGCGCTGGCGCGAGATCGGCCTGGACGACAAGCCCGACTATGCAGGATTGCTCACGTACTCTGCGTTGCCGTTCACCCACGACCCGGCCGACCTCGAAGGCGTCGATGTCGCCATCGTCGGGGCGCCTATGGACGATCTCACTTCCGACCGGCCCGGCACGCGTTTCGGCCCACGTGCGATCCGCGCTGCCAGCTGTCCGCCGGGCCGGCACCTCGAGGCGAAGGTCGACGCGATGGAGACGCTGCGGGTTGTCGACTTCGGCGATGCCGCGGTTCTCCCGTCGGATCCGATCAGGAGCCATGCCGCGATCGAGCGCACAGTCGGCCAGGTCGTGACGGCGGGAGCGATCCCGATCATTCTCGGCGGCGACCATTCGATCACCGAGCCGAACGTCAAGGCGGTCCGTTCCGCACACGGCGCCGTCGCGCTCGTGCACTTCGACACGCATACGGACACGGGCGAGGAGGTCTTCGGCGTCGAGATCTCGCACGGCACGCCGATGTACCGGCTGGTGCGCGACGGGCACGTCGACGGATCACGCTACGTGCAGTTGGGGCTCCGGGGCTACTGGCCGGGCGAGAAGGAGTTCGCGTGGCAGGCGAAGCACGGCATCACGAGCTTTTTCATGCACGACATTCGTGACCAGGGGATTCGTGCCGTCATCGAGCAGACGATCGCGATCGTGGGCGACGTGCCCGCGTTCCTCACGGTCGACGTCGACGTCCTCGACCCCGCATTCGCGCCCGGCACGGGAACGCCGGAGCCCGGCGGCATGACGAGCGCTGATCTCCTCTGGGCGTGCAGGACGCTTGCCACCGGCCTACATCTCGTCGGGATGGACGTCGTCGAGATCCTTCCAACAGGCGTCGCGTCGGCAGACATCACCGCGCTCGTCGCGGAGCGTGTCGTCCGGGAGACGCTGACCGGGATCGCGGTCAGACGCTTACGCACCGGGCAATGACGTCAGTGGGACGTCGCACTGCCAGTACTCCCGGTCACGCACGACCCCGACGTTCGTGCACCTGTCGGCCTCCAGGTTCGGGAACCCGTTGACAAGGCCTTGCTTGCACGAGTACCAGTACCCGGTCGGCGCGGACGAGGGGGCGGCTGTCGCACCGCAGACACCGACGGCGCCGACCTTCTGAGGCCAGCGCTGATCCTGCGCGACGGCCATGAACACGACGATGGCGACTCCGACGACGGCGATCCTCAGGATGGTCATGGTGCTCGTTTCGACGAAGGGCGGGAGCCGGGCAGTGCGCCTCTCTTTCCGTATCGGCAGAATCCGACATCACGTTGAGCGCAGTCGACGGGCTAACCGGTTTCCGTCGCGCGCCGGGCGGATGATCGACTAGAGTCGCCGCCATGACGGCTGTGAAGATGGATGGCAAGGAGCTCGCGGCGAAGGTCCGCGAAGGTGTTGCACGCGAGGTGGCCGAGCTTGGGCACGTGGGGCTCGCGACCGTGCTCGTCGGTGACGACGAGGCATCGCACGTCTACATCGCGGCAAAGCACAAGGCGGCCACGGAGGCGGGCATCGACGCTCGCGACGTGCGGCTTCCCGCTGACACGTCCGAGGGGGACGTGCTCGCGCTCATCGATCGGCTCAACAACGACTCCGAGGTCGACGGCATCCTCGTTCAGCTTCCGCTGCCCTCGCACATGAGTGAGACGAAGGTGACGTACGCTGTCTCGCCCGCCAAGGACGTCGACGGTTTCCATCCGTTGAATGCCGGCAATCTCTATCTCGGGACCCCCATTCATGTTCCCGCGACGCCCTCCGGCTGCATGGAGCTGCTCCACGCGTACGGCATCGACCCCTCCGGGAAGGAGGCCGTCGTGATCGGCCGCAGCGAGATCGTCGGCCGGCCGATGGCGATGCTTTTGATGCACGCGAACGCCACCGTCACGGTGTGTCACTCGCGCACCGCCGACCTCGCCGTGCATGTCCGTCGGGCTGACATCGTCGTGGCCGCGGTCGGCCGCCCCGGAATCGTGACGGCCGACATGATCAAGCCCGGTGCCGCCTGCCTGGACGTCGGCCTGACGCGCACCGAGGAGGGAATCCGCGGTGATATCGACGCATCCGTCGAGCGCGTGGCAGGGTTCTTGACCCCGATGCCCGGCGGTACCGGCCCGATGACGATCGCGATGCTCCTACAGAGCACGTTGAAGGCTGCCCGCTATCGGCGTAGCCTGCTTGCTTTCCCGGGCTCTTGACGGTACCGTTCTCGCGGCTTCGATAAGTCGTACGGCTTCAATCCTTGGGGCTGTACTTGTTTCAGGAGGACGTTCGTTGTCAGAGATTGGCACCGTCAAGTGGTTTTCGAACGAGAAGGGCTTCGGGTTCATCGAGCGCGAAGGCGGAGAGGACGTTTTCGTCCACTTCTCGGCAATCACGATGGACGGATACAAGTCCCTCACAGAGGGGCAGAAGGTGGAGTTCGAGGTCGTCCAGGGGCCCAAGGGTGCTCAGGCGGCGAACGTCACGGCGGCTGCATAGGCTTTCCGGATTCGAGCTTCGTGCGACGGGCCCCGGAAGGGGCCCGTTGTCTTTCTAGGGTGGGTAGCGGTCTGAAAGGATGGGAGTGAGATGGCGATCGACAGGGAAACGGTGTTGCATGTCGCGCGGCTCGCGCGGCTCGACCTCACGGAGGGTGAGGCCGATCGGCTGACCCTCGAGCTCGGGGCGATCCTCGAGGCGGTCTCGAAGGTTGCGGAGCTCGATCTCGCCGACGTGCCGCCGACGTCGCATCCGCTCGATCTCGTCAACGTCTGGGCGGACGATGAGCCGCGGCCGTCGCTGACCCTCGATGAGGCGCTTTCGAACGCACCCGCTCGCGAGGGCGACCTCTTCCGCGTTCCGCCGTCGCATGGCCCCGAGGTGTCGGCGTGATCGACACGCTGCGAATCACCGCAGAGGACGCGCTTGTGCTGATCGAGAGCGGTCAGGTCTCGTCTGCCGAGCTTCATGCCGCGTATGTCGCCGCCGCCGGTGAGCGGGATGAGGAACTGCACGCGTATCTCCGCCTCTGCGATCACGCGGATGGTGGCGGCGTGCCGATCGCGCTCAAGGACGTGATCTCGACGAAGGGCATCGAGACGACCGCCGGCTCGAAGATCCTCGCCGGCTACGTCCCCGTCTTCGATTCGACCGTCGCGGCGCGTTGCAAGGCAGCCGGGATGCCGATCATCGGCAAGACCAACACCGACGAGTTCGCGATGGGCTCCTCGACCGAGAACTCCGCCTACGGCCCCTCGCACAACCCCTGGGACCCGACGCGCGTGCCCGGCGGATCCGGCGGGGGTACGGCTGCCGCGGTCTCCGGTGGGCTCGCACCCTGGGGCCTCGGCTCCGATACGGGCGGCTCGATCAAGCAGCCATCCGCCCTGTGCGGGAACGTCGGCCTGCGCCCGACCTACGGCACGGTCTCACGGTTCGGCATCGTCGCGTTCGCCTCGAGCCTCGACCAGATCGGCCCGGTTGCGAAGACGGTGCGCGACGTCGCGCTTTTGTACTCGATCATCGCCGGCCGGGACGTCAACGACTCCACAACCGTCGAGCTCCCCGAAGCAGTCGAACTCCCGACGACGGAGAGCCTCACGGGCGTGCGCATCGGGATCCCGAAGCAGGTGTGGGATCTCGCCGGCATCGAGCCTGGCGTCCGCACCTCGTTCGAGACCGCGATCGAGACTGCTCGCTCGCTCGGTGCCGAGATCGGCGAGTGCGACCTGCCGCTCTCCTTCGACTACGGGATGGCGTGCTACTACCTCATCGCTCCTGCCGAGGCGTCCTCCAACCTGGCCCGCTACGACGGCGTCCGGTACGGTCCCCGCGTCGACGCGCCGACGTATCGCGAGATGGTCGAGCAGACGCGGGATGCCGGGTTCGGGGATGAGCCCAAGCGCCGGATCATGCTAGGCACCTACGCGCTCTCCGCCGGCTACTACGACGCGTATTACGGCCAGGCACAGCGCGTCCGCACGCTCCTCATTCGTGAGCATCGCGCAGCGCTCGAGCAGTTCGACCTCATCGCAACGCCGACGTCGCCCACGGTGGCGTTCCCGATCGGCGACCGCGCGGCAGATCCGCTCGCGATGTACGCCTGTGATGTGATGACGATCCCGTCGTGCCTGGCTGGTCTTCCCGGCCTGAACATCCCTTCCGGCCTCTCCGAGGGACTCCCCGTCGGCCTGCAGCTCATTGGCTCCCAGTTCGGTGAGAACGCGCTCTTCCGGGCCGGGCACGCCCTCGAGCGGGCGATCGATTTCGACACCGTGCCGGAGCGACTGCGATGAGCATGACGTGGGAAACGGTGGTCGGCCTGGAGATCCACGTGCAGCTCAAGACGCGCACGAAAATGTTCTGCCGCTGCGCGGCCCGCTACGGAGCGGGTGAGAACACCCAGACGTGTCCGGTCTGCCTCGGCTTCCCGGGAGCGTTGCCGGTGATGAACCGCACCGCGATCGAGTGGACCGTGAAGCTCGGGCTTGCGCTGGGCTGCGAGATTGCCCCGCGCGCCGTCTTCGCCCGCAAGAACTACTTCTACCCCGATCTCCCGAAGGGATATCAGATCTCGCAATACGATATGCCATCTTGCGAGAACGGCAATATGATAGTACCCATGCCGGAGCGGGAGCTCACCGTCGGCATCGTGCGCGCCCATCTCGAGGAGGACGCCGCGAAGACGGTGCACATGGGTGGGCACTCAGGCCGGATCGGCGGTGCCGAATACTCGCTCGTCGACTACAACCGGGGTGGCACGCCGCTGCTCGAGATCGTCACGGCGCCCGACATTCACTCGTCGGAGGAGGCGAAGCGCTTCCTGTTGTTGCTCCGTCAGACCGTCGTCGAGCTCGGCATCTCGGACGCTGAGATGGAGAAGGGCACGCTTCGTGTCGACGCGAACGTCTCGGTTCGCCCTGAAGGCTCGGACGAGCTCCGGACACGATGCGAGATCAAGAACATGAACTCGTTCAACTACATCGCCCGCGGCATCGAGGCGGAGGCGGCCAGGCAGATCGCGATCTGGGAGGCCGGGGGAGAGGTGAAGCAGGAGACCTTCGACTTCGACGCCGGCTCGGGGACACTGACGCCCCGTCGTTCGAAGGAGGAGGCCGACGACTACCGCTACTTCCCGGAGCCCGATCTCGTGCCCGTCGAGCCTTCCACCGAGATGATCGATCGGCTGCGCGCCGAGCTCTCCGAGCCACCGGCGGTGAGGGTCGCTCGTCTCGGCCAGGAGCTCGACCTGGAGCGGGCCCTCGTCCTCGTCACGGGCGGCCTCGATGGCCTGTACGCGGCCACGGTCGCTGCAGGTGCCGAGCGGATGGCCGCATCGAATGTCATCGCCAACAACCTGGTGGGTGCCGGTGTCGATCCTGCGACGGTTGACCCCGTCGAGCTGGCGAAGCTCGTCGCCGCGCGCGAACGGATTCCGCGCGCGGCCTTCGACGAGGCGATCGGCAAGTCGGGCGACGCAGGCTTTTCCGCCGATCCGTTTCTCGCCCAGGAGGTCGTCAGCGACGCCTCCGAGCTCGACCCCGTGATCGACGCGATCATCGCGGCCAATCCGGGCCAGGTTGCCGCGTTCAGAGGCGGCAAGGACGGCCTTCTCGGCTTCTTCGTCGGCCAGGTGATGAAGGAGACCGGCGGTCAGGCCGACCCGCGGGCCGTGAGCGAGCTCGTTCGCGGGAAACTACTGGGCTAGCGACCTCTCTCTCCTGGCATCATCGAGGCATGCGTCGCGGCTTGATCCGGGTCCCTCGTGACTCGTTCCCTGGTGCCTCGACGAGCGCAGCTCCAGAGACCACCCGAGGAGAAGACAATGCGTAGAACCTTTTTCCTCGCTGCCGCGCTCGTCGCGCTGGCGATTCCGCTGGCAGCGACTGCTGCCCCCACCGCTGTCAAGCCGGTCGTGATCCAGATCATCGTCGTCAACGGCAAAGTGATCGGTGGCATCGAGCGCCCGTCCGTGAAGAAGGGCCGCACCGTGCGCTTCGTGATCCGCACCAACGCAGGCACGGATGTGCATCTGCACGGTTATGACATCGAGAAGACGCCAAAGAAGGGTACGCCGACGGTGATCCAGTTCGTCGCGAAGGTGCCCGGTCGGTTCGAGCTCGAGTTGCACCATCCGGACGCGTTGCTCGCCATGTTGACGGTCAGGCTCTGACCGGCGCTCTTCGTTCAGGGAGCGGACCCGGCGGACGCGGCGTGGGCGTCCGCGAGAGGCGGTGATGCGGGAGTAGGGGCGAGGAAGCCGCCGTAGAGCAAGAGTGCGGCGACGAGGGAAAAGAGCGCCGTCTCTGCCTCCCCGAGTCCCGCGAGCGCGCTGCCGAGTGCGGCGACGAGCAGTCCGGCGAGGATGAGTGCGTTGCCGAACGGCCTGCGGCGCAGTCCGGCGACCGCAACGGCGACCGCGGCAAGGGTTCCGAGAGAGTTGCCGAGGATCGCGAGCACGCGCGCCGGGAACAGAGCGAGGTGTGCCTGCGCTTCGGGGATCGAGTCGCCGGCGGCGGGCAACGACAGTGGAACAGCAACAGCGACGCCGATCGCGAGCCCGACATAGACGAGGATCAGCGGCGAGATCCCGCGTACGCCGATGCGAGCGAGCGACCCGGCGCCGAGCAGCGCCGCGGCGAGCAGGCCGCCGAAGAGGTAGTAGACACGGAACGCCGGATCGCTCCACCCGGCCGCGGCTCCCCACGCAAGGGCGCCCGAGCCAATCGCGAACGCCGCGAGTGCCCCGGCCCAGATGAGCAATTCGGGAGCGCGCCGCTCCCGGTAGCGCCGGGCGAGATCCGCGCTCAGCCGGAGCGAGATGAGCGTCGCGACGAATGCCAGGAGTGCTTCCACGACCGCAGAGGGTACTCGCGTCCGGCGCCTCGGTTCGCCTGCGCGGTTCGTGCCGGGCCTGTCGCCTCCCGTCGCTACCCTCTTGGCAGATGTCTCGGAAGCGCTATCTCCTGACGCCGGGTCCGACACCGGTGCCGCCGGAGGTCCTGGCAGCGATGGCAGAGCCGGTCATCCATCACCGGTCGCCGGACTTCAAAGACGTCTTCAACGAGGCGGTCGAACGCCTGCAGCAGGTATTTCGTACGAGCAACGACGTTCTCGTCTTCACCGCTTCGGGAACGGGCGCGTTCGAGTCCGCCGTCGTAAACCTTCTCTCGCCGGGTGAGCGTGTCCTCGTCGTGTCGCACGGCGAATTCGGTACACGCTGGCAGAAGCTCGCGGACGCGTACGGCTGTGAGGTCGTCGCGCTGAACTACGCATGGGGTCAGGCGCCCCAGGCCGAGGACGTCTCTCGCTCGCTCACCGAGAGCGGTGCGCGTGTCGCGCTGCTCGTGCACTCGGAGACGTCTACCGGCGTTGTCTCCGATGTTCGCTCGCTCGTTCGGGCGTGCAACGACGCCGGCGTGATCTCCGTCGTTGATGCGATCTCGAGCCTGGGAGCGGTTCCGTTCGAGACGGACGAGTGGGGTGTCGATGTCGTCGTCACGGGCTCGCAGAAGGCGCTGATGACACCGCCGGGCCTCGCGTTTGCGTCGATCTCCGAGCGCGCCTGGGCGCGCTCGGAGGAGGCCCTGCTGCCGCGGTTCTACTGGGACTGGGCCGTCGCGCGGAAGAACCAGGCGAAGGGAAGCACGCCGTTCACGCCTGCGACGTCCATTGTCGTCGCACTGAATGCCGCCCTCGAGCTGATCCTCGCGGAGGGGCTCGAGAGTGTGCACGCACGCCACGTTGCGCTCGGCCGTGCATGTCGGGCGGGCGCGAAGGCGATGGGACTCGAGCTCTACTCGCCGGACGACGACGGCGCGGCCGTCCTGACAGGGCTCCTGACGCCAGAGGGGATTGACGCGGTCGCGCTTCGACTCGCGCTCCGCGATCGTTTCGGGATCACGATCGCCGGGGGCCACGGTGACATCGCCGGGCGACTGTTCCGGATCGGTCACATCGGCTACGTCGACATCTTCGACATCACGACCGCGCTCGGAGCGGTGGAGATGCAGCTCATCGAGATGGGCGCGACCGTCGAGCGGGGCGCGGCGGTTGCCGCAGCATTCGCCGCCTACTCTTCCTCGGTCTGATGATGCGCGTTCTCGTTCGAGAGTCGATTGCGGACGCGGGGATCGCGCTCCTGCGATCGAAGTTCGAGGTCGACGAGGATCAGACCTCGCCGATCGAGGCGATCATCGGCGACTACGACGCAATCGTCATCCGTTCCGCCACGAAGCTCACTGCCGAGCTCATCGACGCAGCGACGAACCTCAAGATGATCGGACGCGCGGGCGTTGGAGTCGACAACGTGGACGTCGAGGCTGCGACCCGCCGGGGCATCGTTGTCGCCAATGCCCCCGAGTCGACGGTTGTCTCGGCCGCCGAGCAGACCGTGGGCTTGCTGGTGGCTCTCGCTCGCAACATCCCGCAGGCGCACGCGGCGCTCAAGCAAGGCCGTTGGGAGCGCTCGAAATGGGGCGGGATCGAGCTCGAGGGGAAGACGCTCGGCGTGCTCGGCTTCGGCCGGATCGGTCAGCAAGTTGCTCGCCGCGCGATCGGTCTCGGGATGCAGGTCGTTGCCTACGACCCGTTCGTTGCCGACGAACGATTTCGTGAGCTCGGCGTCGACCATGCCCCGTCGGAAGACGCCGTTCTCGGTGTGGCCGACTTCCTCACGCTCCATTCGCCGCTGACCGACGAAACCCGCGGGATGATCAATCGCGAGTCGATCGGGAAGATGAAGGACGGGGCACGACTCGTCAACGCCGCCCGCGGTGCGCTGGTCGACGAGGAGGCGCTAGCCGAGGCGCTCACGTCCGGCAAGCTCGCCGGTGCTGCGCTCGACGTCTTCTCGGCCGAGCCGTACGACGGCCCGCTGCTCGGCATCGATAGCGTGGTCGTCACGCCGCACCTCGCCGCCTCGACCGACGAGGCGCAGGACAGGGCAGGCGTGATAATTGCCGAGCAGGTTTGTGCCGCACTCGAGGGTGGCCTCGTCTCGAACGCGGTGAACATCCCGATCGTGGACAAGGCGTCTCTCGAGATCCTCGGGCCGTTCGTTCCACTCGCCGCCAGGCTCGGTCGCCTTGCCGTAGAGCTCGCCGGAGGCCGTCCGCGCCGGGTCGTCGTGTCCGCGCACGGCCCGCTTGCCGACTACGACACGCGTCTCCTCACGGTCGCAGCGCTCGACGGCATCTTCCAGGGGCGGGTCGACCAGGTCGTCAACTACGTCAATGCGTCTCTCCTCGCAGCCGAGCGCGGGATCACGGTCTCCGAAGAGCGGCTGCGTGGCTCACGCGATTACACGAACATTGTCGAGGTGCGAGTGACGCCGGAGGGCGGGGAGGAAGTCGAGGTCTCGGGGACGACGATCGGTCCCGAGCCGCGCCTCTTCCTCGCGAGCGCCTACGGGTTCGGCATCGATATCGAGCTCGCGCCGGACATGGTGTTCTTCCGCTATGACGACGTGCCGGGTGTGATCGGGAAGGTGGGAACGCTCTTTGGCTCGAACGGCGCGAACATCGCCAACATGGCGGTTTCGCGAACCCGCGACGGCCAGCAGGCGTTGATGGCGCTCTCCGTCGACGAGCCCCCGTCGGAGGCACTGATCGACGAGATGCACAACGTCGGCTTCGGCGACGCGATCTTCATCGAGCTGGAGTAGGGGCGTCGGCCGGAACATGACCGGACGAGGGTCAGGCTGGGTGATCGCGCAGTTCGCGCTCATGGCCGTCGTCGTCGTTGCCGGCTTCCGGCCCCCCGGCTGGCCGGAGGAGGCGAGTCTGGTGCGCGTCGCCTTCGGTCTCGTTCTCGTGGTCGCCGGTACCGTCTTTGCCGTCTGGGCAAGTCGCGAGCTCGGCCGGGCACTGACTCCGTTCCCGAAGCCACGGCCGACGGGACTCGTCACGAGTGGGCCTTTCGCCGTCGTGCGCCATCCCATCTACTTCGGCCTTCTCGGGGTCTTCGCCGGCTACGGACTCCTGACAGGCATCGGCGCACTCGCACTCACAGGCGTCCTCGCCGGCCTCTGGGTCGGGAAGGCTCGGGTCGAGGAGCGGCTGCTCGCAGACGTCTATCCCGACTACGAGGCATATTGCGACCGCGTCCGCTGGCGCATCGCTCCGTTCGTGTACTGAGCCGCAGCTGCCCGAGGTCTGCTCGTACAATCAATCGATGGCCTGGCCCGACCCTGTCGAACGTGTTGCCGTCTTTCTCAGGGCAGCCGGTGCTGAAGCGCGGCTCGAGGAGTTCGAGAGCGCGACACCGTCGGCGCAGGCGGCGGCAGACGCGATCGGCTGTGCGCTCGAGCAGATCGTCAAGTCTCTCGTGTTCGTGTGCGGGACGGAACCCGTGCTGGCCTTGCTCCCGGGCGACCGCCGCGCCGATCCCGCGAAGATCGCTCTCGTCGCGGAAGCGAGTGATGCCCGAGTGGCGCGTCCTGCCGAGGTGATCGAGGTCACCGGGTTCGTGCCGGGCGGCGTCTCTCCCGTGCCACCGCCGCCCGACACGCTCGTGCTGATCGAGCAGACGATCATCTCGTCCCCTGTCGTCTGGATCGGCGGAGGCTCGGACAGGCACATGGCGATGCTCTCCCCGCACGAGCTCGTGCGCCTGTCGGGCGGGTCTCTCGTGGACATCGCGCAGGAATCCGCATAATCCGAAGACACAAACGAGCACGGAGGAACGCCATGGAGGCAACCGAGAAGATCTGGATGAACGGCGAACTGGTCGACTGGGACGACGCGAAGGTGCACGTCGGTGTCCACGGCCTCCACTACGGCTCCGGCGTGTTCGAAGGCGTACGTTGCTACGCCACACCGAAGGGGCCGGCCGTCTTCCGACTCGCCGACCACATGCAGCGACTGCACGATTCCGCGCGCCTGCTGTACATGGACATCCCGTTCACGGTCGAGGAGCTGCGCGAGGCGACCCATGAGCTCGTTCGCGTCAACGGGCTTCCGGCCTGTTACATCCGGCCGATCGCCTTCTACGGTTACGGACAGCTGGGTGTCTCGACCCAGGGCAACCCGGTCGAGACGGTGATCATGAGCTGGCCTTGGGGGGCCTATCTCGGTGAGACCGCCCTCGATCAGGGGATCACGGCGTGCGTCTCGTCCTGGAAGCGGGTCGGGCCCAATACGATTCCGCACGCCTCGAAGGCGAGTGGTGTGTACCTCAACTCGATGCTCGCGACTACCGAGGCACGGCGGGGAGGGTACGACGAGGGGATCCTTCTCACCGATGACGGCTTCGTTGCGGACGGGCCCGGCGAGAACATCTTCCTGGTCAAGAACGGCGTCATCCGCACGCCGCCGCTGTCGACGTCGATCCTGCCCGGCCTGACCCGCGACGCGGTAATCACTATCGCGCTAGATCTGGGCTACGTCGTCGAGGAGACGCCGCTCATTCGCTCGGATCTCTACCTGGCAGACGAGTTCTTCATGACCGGCACGGCAGCCGAGGTGACGCCGGTGCGTGCCGTCGACGATCAGGAGCTCGGCGTCGGGCCGGTGACGAGGGAGATTCAGACGGCGTATCTCGACACCGTCAACGGACGGGACGATCGGTGGGCACACTGGCTGGACGTTGTCGACGTCGTGCCTGCAAAGGCGTGACGGTCACGCAGCGCCAGATCGGCCTGTCAGCCCCCTGGCTCGACGAGCGCGAGGAGCAGCTCGTCGTCGAAGTGCTCCGATCGGGCCGGCTTTCCCTCGGCCCTTGGATCGATCGATTCGAGGAAGAGTTCGCGGCGGCCGTGGGGGCGCCGTTCGCCGCCGCGGTCTCAAGCGGAACGGCCGGCCTTCATCTCCTCTGCGTGATCGCCGGCATCGCGCCTGGCGACGAAGTCATCACCTCACCATACTCCTTTGTTGCTTCCGCGAACTGCGCCGTCTACGAGGGAGCAATTCCGGTCTTCGCAGATATCGATCCCCGGACGCTGAACCTCGATCCGGCGGCCGTCGAGGCTGCGATCACACCACGGACAAAGGCGATCGTCGCGGTCGACATCTTTGGATATCCGAGCGAAATGGACGAATTGCAAGCAATCGCGGAACGACAAGGGCTGGCGCTGCTCGATGACTCGTGCGAGGCGCTCGGGGCTCGGTACAAGGGCCGCCCGCTGGGGGCGCAGGGGCAAGATGCAGTCTGGGCGTTTTACCCGAACAAGCAGATCACGACCGGCGAGGGTGGCATCGTCACGACGTCGTCCGAGGAGACCTGGAAGCTTCTCAAGAGCCTGCGAAACCAGGGGCGAGCGGATGGTGGAGGCTGGCTCGATCACGCTCGTCTCGGGTTCAACTACCGGATCGACGACATCAGGGCTGCCATCGGCATCGGCCAACTCGAGAAGCTCGACCGCATCCTGGCGGGCCGAAACGAGGTCGCAGGTCGCTACACGGCGCTGCTCTCCGGAATCGACGGGCTTGGCCTCCCGTGCCCCGACGACGACGATCACGAACGCTCGTGGTTCGTCTACGTCGTCGAGTTGCCCGAAGCGTCGAATCGAGAGGCCGTGATCGGTGTCCTCGAGGAACGGGGCATCGGCTGCGCGCGCTATCTGCCGTGTATCCACCTCCAGAGCTACAT
This sequence comes from Gaiella sp., assembly GCF_039915195.1. Classification (GTDB taxonomy): domain Bacteria; phylum Actinomycetota; class Thermoleophilia; order Gaiellales; family Gaiellaceae; genus Gaiella. The sequence continues at coordinate 391 of NZ_JBDSNT010000034.1, read as the reverse complement.
GCGCGAGCGTTACGGGTTCAGCGAGGGGCTGTGCCCGATCGCGGAGGCAAAGAGCCGCCGGACGCTCGCGCTCCCGTTCCATGCACGGCTCGCAGCAGACGACCAGGCGTTCGTGGCCGACGCTCTCCGGGACGCACTGGGTTGATTGCAGGTAGGCAGCGAGCCGTTCGCCGTCGCGCTACCAGCCCATCGTCCCCGGCTCGCCCTTGTAGGGCCCGACCAGATCGATCGTGATCCAGCCGCCGTAGAACCCGCCGGGCTGTGGGGTCACCCGCTCGCCTGCGACGGTGCAGCTGTCCATGGGAGCGGGATAGAAGGCGACAGCGTCCCGAATGGCGTCGAACGCCGGAGTCGGCGACCGGTATGTCCAGGCACCGCCCTCGACACGACG
>NZ_JBDSNT010000023.1:0-2543 GCF_039915195.1 Gaiella sp. | reverse complement strand
CGTCGAGGCGCACGAGCGCCAGCTCGCAGGGGCGATGATGATCGACATCCGCTCGGAGAGTGCGAGGGAGCGACACGGCATCGTCCCCGGTTCTGTGCATATCCCCCGAACCGTGCTCGAATGGCGGCTCGACTCCGCAAGTCCGTGGGCCAACCCGCACATCGACATCGATCGGGCGCCACCGATTCTGCTCTGCGACCACGGCTGGTCGTCGAGCCTCGCTGCCTCGACGCTCCGGCGCCTCGGCCACGAGGGGATCGGAGACGTGATCGGAGGCTTCGAGGAGTGGAGCGCGGCCGGCCTGCCCGTTGCGCATGTCGCATCGGAGAGCCTGGCAGCGAACGAGCTGCCGGGAATGGCGCCTCCTGCAGGCGCGCCTGAGACTCGGCGACCGTCGATCGAGCAGAGAAGGCACTGGGAGTCCACGCTCGGTGAGCGACCCGATCGATACGGAGTCGCGGCGAGTGAGCCCGCTCGCGCCACGCTCGAGTCGCTTCGTCAGGGCCGTGCGCAGGATCTGCTCGAGCTGGGAGGCGGCCAGGGCCGCGACACCCTCTTCTTCGCCAGGGCCGGGCTGGCGGTGACGTCCGTCGACTTCGCTCCGGTCGCGGTCGCGACGATCGCCGAGAAGGCGCGCGCCGAGGGAATTGCGGAGCGGGTCTCGAGCGTCGAGTGTGACGTCAGGCAACCGTTGCCCTTTCCCGACCAGAGGTTCGACGCGTGCTACTCGCACATGCTGTTCTGCATGGCGCTCAGCGAGTCGCACCTGCACGCCCTCGCGAAGGAGGTGTGGCGGATTCTGCGCCCGGCTGGTCTCTGCATCTACACGGCCCGGACATCGGTCGATCCGGACTATGGCCGGGGCACGTCTCTCGGCGGTGATCTCTATGAGCTCGACGGATTCGTGGTGCACTTCTTCACGCGCGACCTCGTCGAGCGAATCGCTGCAGGGTCTGCGACCGCATCCTTCGAGCTGCTCGACGTCGAGGAGTTCGAAGAGGGGGGGCTTCCCCGCCGGCTGATCCGTGTCACGATGCGACGGCCCGTGTGAGGCAGCAACCCTTGCTGAAGTGTTACTACCGTCGCGCCGGGTCGCCGGCTACTGGTAAAAAAGGTTGACCGTGAGCCGCCTTCGACTCCTGCTGCGTGACGAGGCGCCGCTTCCAGTCCGCTCGATCTACGCCGCGGACGGTTCCGCCTCTCCCTTGAAGCGGTCGCTCGCCAATGCACCCGATCTCCTCGAGACCCTCCTGCCATTCCTCGGTCAGATCTACGACGAGGGTGCTGTCGATCTCGCGACGAAGGAGCTCGTCGTCGTCCGGGTGTCGCAGTTGAACGCCTGCCGGTACTGCCTCGCGGCGCACCGACCGCTGGCACTCGAATCCGGCGTCGACGAGGAACAGCTTGCCGCCGTGTGTGACGAGATCCCTCTGGGCGTTCTCGCGGAACGGGAGCGGACGATCATCGAGTGGGCCGATCGCTATGTCCTCGATCCCGGCGCGATCACTGACGAGCTCGTTGCACGTGTGCTCGACCACCTCCGCGACGACCAGATGGTGGAGCTCGCGATCCTGATCGGAGCCACGCAGATGCTCAACCACTTTTGTACCGCCTTCGACGTTCCACCCACAGCATGAGCACGCAGGCGACGCTCGAGACCGCCGTCGAGGAAGGGCGCTGTGGCGACCGGCTGTGGCTCTACGCGACGTACCACTGCAACCTCGCTTGTGGGTACTGCCTGACGGAGTCGATGCCGGCGATCGCCAACCGGCGAACGCTGTCGGCCGAGACGATGATCCGCACCGTGCGGGAGGCTCGTGAGCTCGGCTTCGGTGCGATCGGGATCACCGGTGGGGAGCTCTTCATGCTTCCCCATGCTTCCGAGACGCTGGCCGAGATCGCCTCGATCCTTCCCACGGTTGCTCTGACCAACGCGACGCTCTTCACGGACCGGCTGTTGAACCGGCTCGAGCCTCTCGCGGAGCTCGACATCGCGCTCCAGATCTCGCTCGACTCGGATCAGCCCGATCGAAACGACGCGTTCCGTGGTCCCGAGAACTTCGCGAAGGTCGAGCGCGCGATCCCGGCTCTCCTCGAGCGCGGCATCACGGTCAGGATTGCGACGACCGTCGAAGAGCAGACCGAAGACGAGCTCGCCCGACTCTGTGTCCTCCATCGCAGCTGGGGCATCTCCGACGACGATCACATCGTTCGTGGGGTAGTGCGCAGAGGACGCGCCGAGCTCGCCGGGATGGGAATGACGCCGGGTGTCACGGACATCCTGCCAGAGCTCACGATCACGGCGGACGGCGCCTTCTTGCATCCGTTCGGCCCGACGGTGCGGCACGGGGTCACGGATCTCGATCTGCTCGTCTCACGTCAGGTGGCGCCGCTCGAGCGAGCGGCCGAGCGTTTTCTGCGGCTCGTCTCCGACCAGCCAGTCGGAACCGACGTGGCGCGCAATATCAGGTGAGCTTGACAATGGCCCCGCGGTCGCGGGGCGCAGAGATCACGCTCTCGGGGATGAGAATCCTCCTCGGTCT
>NZ_JBDSNT010000153.1:0-4855 GCF_039915195.1 Gaiella sp. | reverse complement strand
CACGAGCCTGGATTCTCGCCCGCCCCCTCTCGGGCTTCGCCGAGACGTTCGCCCAGTACGCCGTCGAGGTCGTGCCCGGCGGTGGAAGCGACAGCCCCGAGCCCGACACAGGTGCCGAGGCGGCGATATTCGTCGCGAGCGGCGAGTTGACGCTTACGGTTGACGGCGCGCCCAACTCGGTCGGTGCTGGTGGCTATGCGTACGTTCCGCCCGGACGCAGCTGGGCCGTGCGGAACGACGCCACGACGGCGTTGCAGTTCCACTGGGTGCGCAAGCGCTACACCCCGGCGGCAGGGCTCTCGACGCCCGACCCCATCCTCACGTCGGATGCCGAAGTGGCGATCGACTGGATGAGTAGCGCCGAGAACTGGGGGACGACCCGTTTTGCCGACCCCGCCGACCTACGCCACGACATGCACGTCAACATCGTCACGTTCGAGCCCGGAGGGCGCATCCCGTTCGCGGAGACGCACGTGATGGAGCACGGGATCTACGTTCTCGAGGGCACCGCAGAGTACCTCCTCAACCGGGACTGGGTCACCGTCGAGCCGGGGGACTTCATCTGGCTTCGCGCGTTCTGCCCCCAGGCGTGCATCGCGACGGGCAACGGCCGGTTCCGGTACCTGCTCTACAAGGACGTGAACAGGCACCCCGAGCTCGTTGCGCGATGATCGCGCACGTTCGGATCGAGCCGCTGACCGTCGCCGCGTTCGCCCCGTACGGGGACGTGCTCGAGGCCGTCGGCGCACCGGACCGAATCATCAACGAGGGATCGTGCGAGCGGTTTCACGACCGGGCCCGGCTCGACTTCGGCCCCGATGGTCGGGCCGGGCTGAGCGTCTTTCACGCGATGCCACGCTCGCTTCCCCTGACGCTCGAGCTCGTCGAGCGCCACCCCGAGGGCTCACAGGCTTTCGTCCCGATGTCGGCTGATCCGTTTCTCGTGATCGTTGCGATGGACGAAAAGGGACGGCCCGTGAACGTGCGCGCGTTTCGCACTGCGCCCGGCCAGGGGATCAACATCCTGCGCAACACGTGGCACGGGGTCCTGACACCCCTTGCGGGACCTGGCCGCTTCACGGTGATCGACCGGGTCGGCGCGACGCCGAACCTCGAGGAGTACCGGCTGGCAGCTCCTCTCGTGATCAGGGATTAACCTGTCGACGCGTCGTAGACGAGCGCACCTTCGACGAGCGTCGTGACGACGCGAGCCTCGCCGATCGCTCCTGCCCCGCGGTCGTGCAGATCACGATCGAGGACGACGAGGTCGGCCAGTTTGCCGGGCTCGATCGAACCCGTATCGTGATCGCGGTGATTGACGTACGCCGAGCCCATGGTGGCCGCGGCGATTGCCTCGTCCAGGGTCAGCCGCTCGCGCGGCAGGAGGGGCTCGTCGCCGTCCTGACCAGGGCGCCGACGCGTGACGGCGACCTCGAGTTGGAGTAGTGGATCGGGCGTCGACACGCTCCAGTCGCTCCCGAACGCGAGCCGCCCTCCCTGACGAAGGATGCTCCCGAAGGGATACATCGACGCTCCGGCCTCGGGGCTGACGAACGGAAGGGTCAGGTCCAGCACGTACCCCGAGAGCACGGCCCAGTACGGCGTCACGTTCGCCACGACGCCGAGTTCACCGAAGCGGGGCAGGTCGGCGGGGGCGGCGAACTGCACGTGGGCGAGATGGTGGCGCGCGTCGCGTCGACCGTTGAGAGCGGTAGCAGCCTCGAGCGCGTCGAGTGCTTCACGCACCGCTCTGTCGCCGAGGGCGTGGATGTGCACCTGAAAGCCGTTGGCATCGAGCAGACCGACTATCCGTTCCAGACGCTCGGGCTCGAACAGACTTGCGCCATACCTCTCGGTGATCGCGCCGTCGGCATCGTGATACGGAGCGAGCATCGCCGCGGTGTAGCTCTCGACGACGCCGTCCTGGAACAGCTTCACGCCACGGAGGCGGAGACGCCCGACGGTTCCGCGCGCGCGGCGCTCGAGCAGTTCCTCGATCAGCTCGTCGCCGGCGTCGTCACGCCAGAGGAGATTGCCTTCCGTGCGCATCGTCAACTCCCCCCGCTCGGCGACCGAGCGGTAGGGCGCAAAGAGGGACTGGTCGAGCGACGCCTCCTGGCACGCCGTGATCCCGAGAGCGTGAAGCGTCCGCTGGGCATCCAGGATCGCCTGCTCCCACTCGCCCTGCGACGGCTCGGGGAGAAGCTCCTGCACGAGTCGGATCGCCGTCTCCTGGAGCGTTCCCGACGGAGCTCCGGTGCCGTCACGGTCGATCACGCCGCCCGCCGGATCGGATGTCGCCGCAGTGATCCCAGCGAGATCGAGCGCCCGGCTGTTGCTCCAGAGCGTGTGACCGTCGCGCGTGCGGAGAGCAACCGGCCGGTCAGGGACAAGGGCATCCAGAAACTCCCTGGTCGGCATCCGGCCCCCGAAGTCGTCCATCGACCAGCCCCCGCCGACGATCCAGCGGTTCGCCGGATTGCGAGCCGCGTACGCGACGATCGCATCGGCATGCTCGGCCGGGGTGAACGTCCCATAAAGGTCGCATTCGCACGCAGTCATCCCTCCGTGCGCGAAATGGAGATGGGCATCCTGGAAGCCGGGCAGGAGCGTCCGACCATCGAGCTCGATCACGTCGGTCGAGGGCGCGATCAGCTTCCGGATCTCTTCATCGGAGCCGACAGCGACAATCCGGCCTTCCGTCACGGCGACGGCTTCGGCGCGCGGCTGCGCCGGATCGACCGTGATGACGCTTCCTCCTAGAAACGCGAGCTCGACCCCGGGCATGTCGGGTGAGTCTATGCCAACAGGCACTTTGCCGACAGGCCGTCCACCGCCCTCGGTCGGCCGCCCTCCGCCGCCGGGAGTAGCCTTCTGGGATGTCGATGCGCATCGACGACGCTCATCCCAGCCCCCCGGACGACGACTGGTTCGCTTCGAGCGAGGCGCCGACGACCGGCCGCGAGGATCTGCCTCTGGGGAGCGACGATGCGTACGACCGAGAGCCGGAGTGGGAGGCCGCCGATCAGTGGGAGCACGACGACCCCGCATCCAGGGACGTCGCCCACCGTCACCTCGGAATCGTCCTGGCTGTGCTCGTGGCCGTCTTTCTCGTCTTCGCAGGCTTCCTCGTAGGGCGCATCACCAAGGATTCGACGGAGACGGTCGTGACCATGACGTCGACCGTGGAGGCAGCACCGACGACACCTGCAGAGACCACGCCCACCGAGACAACACCGACCGAGACGACACCCGCCGAGACGACACCCGCCGAGACGACACCCGCCGTCACGACGCCGGCGACCCCGCCGACGTCGGTCCCGACCGACGAGACGCTCCGCCCCGGCACGAAGGGGTCACAGTCCGTCGCAACGCTGCAGGCGGCGCTGACGAGCCTCGGATACGCGGCCGGAACGCCGGACGGAAGCTACGGGCCGGCGACCGTAGCAGCTGCCTCCGCGTTCCAGACCGCAGTCGGCCTCTCCGCCGACGGTGTCGCCGGGCCGGCGACGCTCGCGGCGATCAACGCTGCCCTCGCGAAGGGCTGACGAGCGTCAGCTGGCGAACCAGCGGGCTCTTCGGCTCGAGCCGAAGTGCTCTTTTTCCCGGACGAGTGCGTCCGACGGTTCGCTGAACACACCCGTCGGCTTCGGGCCGGAGTAGAAGTCGACATCGACGCGGCCGACGAGCCCGTGGCCGAACTCGATGTAGCACGACCCCCGCCCGTCGTAGGGCTCGGGCTGCTCGCCACCGCGTATCGTCGCGACGATCGACCCGGCGACGACCCGCGCTGCTCGCTCGGCGAAGACCCCTGCCTTCGGCACGCCGACCGTGGTGACGTCGCCGACGGCGTACACGCCGGGGATCTGCGTTTCGAGCGTCGCGTGGTCGACCGGGATGTACCCGTCGACCGCGAGGCCGCTCTCGAGCACGACGTCGGGTGCGCGATGCTTCGGCACGCCGAGGAAGAGGTCGAAGGGCATCTCCGTTCCGTCGTCGAGCACGGCGACGCTGCGAGCGGGATCGATCGCGCTGACGCGCCGGTCGGGGATGAACGCGATACCACGCTCGACGAAGGCGTCGAGGAGTGCGGCCGACGTCTCGGGCGAGGGCGGGACGAGCCTCGGAAAGGGCATCACGACGGAGATCTCGCAGTCGTCGCGCACACCTCGCGCAACGAGGTCGTCGTGGAGCAGCAGCGCGCACTCACTCGGCGCTGGAGGGCACTTGAAGGGCGCGCCACAGACGCCGATGATCGCGTGCCCCTTCGTGAAGGTGGGGATCACGTCGCCGAGGAGAGCGGCGCCCTCGAACGAGTAGAACTCGTTGCCGCCCTCCGCGAGACCGGGAGTCGCGTCGAGGTCGTAGTCGGCCCCGAGCGCGATGACGAGGACGTCGGCCTCGTGGAGGCCTTCGTCAGTGGTCGCGCGCCGCGCCTCCGCGTCGATCGAGGTGACCGTCTGCCGGAGGAACCGCACACCGGGCCTCTCGATGTCGGCGTACGGAAGTCGTGTCTCGACAAGGGTCTGCCGGCCGAACATCACGTCGAGCTTGGAGTAGCCGAACGAGAACGCTGTGTTCCTGTCGATGAGCGTGACATCGACATCGTTGCCGAGCTCCTCGGAAAGCGTCGTCGCGAGCTCGAGGCCACCGAAACCTGCTCCGAGGATGAGGACGCGGCACGGCATTCGGCGATCATAGACCACCCGCGCCAGGACTCACTGTGGTTCAAGACCCATCGTCTCGACAAGGAACGGGACGCAGCCTGAGTACCGTGTCGATGGCGGTGAGCACGCCCCCGGCGGCCGCGCCAAGGGGCCGTTCGACTCCGTGGTAAGCGCCGTCGCAGCCGACA
>NZ_JBDSNT010000112.1:0-5780 GCF_039915195.1 Gaiella sp. | reverse complement strand
GCGCTCTCCGACGTGATCGATTGGCGACAGTTCGGCTCCTCTGCGACGGGTGAGGCGGTCTCGGACGAAAGGTTCACACTCGTCCCGCGCTTCCCGATAGCCCGGCTCGACGGTGCGGCGTTCTACGGCGCGCTCCCCGTGCGTTTGGCCGGGGAGATCCGCGCATTCCGTCCCGACGTGATGATCGTCCAGGGCGCCGAGGACACCGCGCTCGCGCTCCTCGCACGACGACTCGCCCGTGTGTCCGTCCCGGTCGTCTTCGACGTCCACGGTGACTGGCGAAACAACACGCGCGTCTACGGCTCGCGGGGGCGGAGACTGATCTCCCCGGTTGCGGACGGGCTTGCCCGGCATACCCTGCGGCACGCCGATGCGGTTCGCACGGTCTCCGCCTTCACGAGCGAGCTCGTCTGGGAGGCAGGCGTCGAGCCGATCGCAACCTTCCCCGCATACATGGATCTGGGGCCGTACCTCGCCACCCCGCCTGCCTCGTTCCCCGAGCGACCGGTCGCTCTCTTCGTGGGCGTTCTCGAGCGGTACAAGGCCGTGGACGTGCTCGCCGAAGCGTGGCAACGCGTCATCGCCGATCGACCGGGAATGGGGCTCCATATCGTCGGCGCGGGGCGGCTCGAGTCGCTCGTCCGGTCGCTCGTCGCGGATCCGACGCTCGGTGCGCGTTGGACAGAGCGCCTCGGCACCGCCGGAGTCGCGCGGGCACTCGACGAGGCAACGCTCCTCGTTCTCCCTTCCCGCCGCGAGGGGATGGGCCGAGTCATCGTCGAGGCGTTCTGCCGCGGCCGACCGGTCGTCGGGACGCGGTCGGGAGGGATCCCCGATCTCGTCGAGGACGGCGTCAGCGGTGTGCTCGTGCCGACGGACGATCCGGCTTCGCTCGCCGAGGCGCTCGGGCGCGTTCTCGGTGACCGCTCACTCGCGGAGCGCCTCGGCGATGGCGCGCACGCGGCCTCGGCAACGTGGGCGGCAACCCCTGAGGAGTTCGCTCGGCGAGTTCGAGACCTCGTCGACGCGGTCATCGCCCGTCGCGGCTCCTAGACTTCGAGGGTGGCCGCATACGCTGCAAAGCAGCACGTCAAGAACACCGTGTACCTCGGCGTTGGCACGGTGGGTCGCCTGCGACGCCCTGTGACGGGTGGGCTGCGGGTGCTGCTCTACCACAAGGTCAACGACGCCGAGGGCAATCCGGGCTCTGTCCCGACGGCACTCTTCGCCGAGCACATGGCGCTGATCGACGCAGAGGGGTATCGCCCCGTTGCGCTCGACAACGTGCTCGACCATCTGTATCGCGGAGCTTCGCTACCGCCGCGGGCAACCCTGATCACGTTTGACGACGGCTACCGGGACAATCTCGTCGGCGCGGCTCCGATCCTGGCACGCTCCGGCTACCCGGCCGTCCTGTTCGTGAGTGTCGGCAGCATCGGCTCCGACGTCCCGTTCCCGCACGATGAGGGGCTGCCCACGAGGAATCCGACGCTCGACTGGGAAGGGCTTGCCGAGATCGAGCGCCTCGGCGTTCGCGTCGAGTCGCACGGCATCACCCACGTGCCTCTGGCGAGGCTCGCCAGTTCGACCGCCGAGCGTGAGCTCGTGACCTCGAAGCGCGTTCTCGAGGAGCATCTCGGCCGACCGATCCGCGCGTACGCCTACGTCAAGGGTGGCGTCGCCGACTTCCAGCAGCAGCACCGTGCGATGCTCCGGCGCTCCGGCTACGAAGCCGCGTTTACGACGGTGACAGGTCTGAACAAAAGCGGGGCCGACCCGTTCGCGCTCAGGCGGTACAACGTTGAGCCGTACCCCGCGAGCACGCTCTCCCTCGTCCTCCGGGGAGCGTGCGACGCGATGGCGCTCAAGGACTCGGGGCCGGGCACGGCGGCGAGGCGGGCGTTTAATCGGGTTCTGCGGACGACCTCGAAATGACGGCGTTCTCGATCGAGCCGTACGAGGCGCGCCATCGCGACGCGTACCTCGGGCTGATGAGCGAGGCATGGGGGCCGGTCGCGATGAGTGGTGAGGTGTTCGACTGGTGGTTCCACACGAACCCGGCCGGAAGCCTCATGTCCGTCGCAGTCATCGACGGCGAGGTCGTCGGTGTCGCCTCGCATACCCTCGCCCGCTTGCAGATCACAGGGGAGGAGCGGCTCGCCCAGTACTCCGTGCATGCGGTGACCTCCGAGCGCGCTCGTGGGCTCGGCATCTTCCGAGCGCTCGAGCGCCACCACGAGGAGCTCGGCGCGGATCGTGGTTCCGCATGCGTGCTCGCCTTCGCGAGCGCGCCGACGCGGCCGCTCTTCCTCGGTCCTCTCGGCTGGAGCCAGATCGATCGGCGCCGCGTGTGGGGTAGGCCGTTGCGCGGTGCGATGACCCGGCGGGTCGGGCGCCAGGGCACGACGTCGGGGCGTCCGGACTCTCCCGTCCACCGGATCGAGCGGTTCGGCCCCGAGCACGAGGCGGCGTACCGTGCGGCCGCGCCGATCCTCGGGAACCATGTGATCCGGGACGTGCGCTACCTCCAGTGGCGCTATCTCGACTCTCCAAAGGGCTACTCCGCCTTCGCGACCGCGAACGGCTTCGCGGTCCTCGGGCATGTGCAACGCGGCCGGATTTCCACGGCCCTCCTGATGGAGCTCGTCGCTCCGGCGCACGAGGCCCCCCCCTTGCTCGCGCAGTGCGTCCGCTAGGCGCGGTCTGCCGACATCCTGGTCGCCGTGCCGTCCCCGACGATCTCACGCGCGCTCCTCGTCCGCTCGGGATTCGTCCCCCTTCCGACACGACTCGACTACGTCGGGAAGGGTCTCTCATCGCCGCTCGTCTCAACACCAGACCTCTGGTCGGTCTCTCTCGGAGACACTGACTTCTTCTAAGCATGCGCCTCGTCTTCATCACCCAACGCGTCGATCCCGATGATCCGATCCTCGGAGCTACCGTGGCGAAGATCACCGCCCTCGCAGAACGGTTCGACGAGGTGGTCGTCGTCACCGACAGCGCGGTGCCCGGGACGCTTCCTTTGAACTGTCGAGTACGAACATTTGCCTCGCGCACCAGAGTGGGGAGAGGGCTGCGTTTCACTGCGGCGATGATCGCGGAGGTCATCCGGCGTCCTCGGCCGGTCACCGTCCTTGCCCACATGTGCCCGATCTACGCCGTACTGGCGGCACCGCTCGTGCGGCCGATCGGCGTTCGCGTGGTGCTCTGGTACGCCCAATGGCACCCGACGCGGATGCTCTCGATCGCTGCCCGCGTTTCGACGACCATCGTCAGCGTCGACACGCAGAGCGTGCCTATCCGCTCGGCGAAGGTCGTGGGCATCGGGCACGGGATCGACGTCGCGCAGTTCACCTGTTCCCGCAGCCCGGAAATCGAGCGGCCGTACGCGCTCGTCGCGCTCGGCCGCTATTCCGACTCGAAGGGCCTCGACACGATCGTGAGGGCGATCCGGCTCGCTCGCGACGCGGGCGTCGACGTGCGACTCGAGTGTCACGGGACGTCGACCATGCCAGGAGAGCGTGCGGTTCTCCAGGGACTCGAGCGCCTCGTCGATGAGCTCGGACTCGACGGCGTCGTCGTCCTCGGCGGACCGATCCCGCGCGGCGAGGTGCCGGAGCTGTTCACGCGCTCCTGGGCGCTCGTCAACAACACACGGTCCGGAGCCCCCGACAAGGTGGTTTACGAGGCGTGTGCTTCCTGTCTGCCGATCCTCGTTTCGAGCCCTCCGGTCGGGGCGCTCGTGGCCGACCTCGAGCCCGACCTCCGGTTCGCCCCGGACGACCCCACGGCGCTCGCGGCGGCCATCGGCGATCTCTCGCGCGTCCACGGCGGTGCGCGGGCCGAGCTAGGCGGGAGATTACGTCAGCGGGTCACGGAGGCGCACTCGACGGACTCGTGGGCCGATGCGATCGTACGGCTGTCGACATGACCTGATCACCGCCGGTGGGCGGCGAGGGCCTGCGCGTAGACCGCCATTGTGCGCTCCGCCATCGCAGCCACGGAGAATTCGCTGCGAGCACGCGCGAGCCCCGCTGCGCCGAGCGAGCGCGCCCTCGCCGGCTCGTCGAGCAGGTCGCAGACCGCAGCGGCAAGTCGCATCACGTCGTCGGACGGTATGAGGAGACCTGTCGACCCGTCCTCGACGATCTCGGGAATCGAGCTGACGTCACTGGCGACGACCGGCAGGCCAGCGAGCATCGCCTCGAGGAGCGCAAGGCCGAAGCCCTCCCAGCGGGCCGGGTGGACGAACACCTCGGCGCGCCGAAGCCAGTCGGTGACATCGCCGACGCTGCCGGCGAGATACACGGCGTCGGCCACGCCCTGTGCCTTGGCGAGAGCGAGCAACTCGTCCCTCTGCGAGCCGAGCCCGAGATCGACGAGAACCGCGTCGGGGTGCCGCACACGGATCCGGGCGAGTGCCATGATCGCCACATCGAGACCCTTCTGCTCCTCGAGCCGCGAGATCGCGAGTAGGACGCGCGCGCTCGTCGCCAACGTCGGTCCGCCCGGCGGCCCCCACGCTGCGGGGAGGTCGTCGAGACCGTAGTGGACGACGGAGATCTTCTCCTCCGGGATGACAACACGCCCTATGTTGAAGCGCGCCAGTGCCTCGGTGATGCAGATGATGTGACGCGCGCGCCGAGCGCAGAGTCGCTCGACATGCCGGAAGTGCCCGAGCCGGAAAGGATCATCGTTGTGCTTCGTCGACACGACAGCGGCACGGCCCGAGACCGCGGCACCGTAGACATCCGCGTGGACGAGATGAGTGTGGACGATGTGCGGTCGCAACGTCCGGATCGCACGTCGCAACCGGTATGCGAGGGTCGGGGCGATGTCCCGGGGGGCTTCGAAGCGCTGGTAGGGCACGCCGAGCGTATCGAGCTGGGCGTAGAACGGGCTCGGATCTGCATCGTCGAGCCCGACGAAGGTGGCCTCGATCCCACGCTCTCGGAGGGCAGGAAGGAGCGTCAGCAGGTGCCGCTCGGACCCCCCAACGCCGCGGAGACGATGAACGTGGACGACTCTCATGCCGCCCGCGGTCCTCGCAGGCGCCGCTCGACGAACGAGTAGACCGTGGCCAGTCCGACCGCCGCGGGAAGACAGAGGAGGAAATCCCACGGAGCCCGGTATCGCACCGTGCCAGCGAACACCATCGCCATCACGGTCTGATAGCCGAGGAGAACGAGAACGAGGGCGACGAAGCGGCGGGGGATGCGTACCACTCCGACCAGCGCGAGCGCGATCAGCGCAAAGACGTACAGGGGCTCGCCTATGTCCCGGGCAAGCCCCGCGACCCCCGATCTCGGACCGCTCTCCTCGACCGTGACCGTCGGATTCCACAACATCCCGACCGCTTGTGCCGAAAGCCTTGCCTTCTCTCTCGGATGCTCGCGCCAGAAGTCGACGACGAGGCTGCGGTAGAAGCGCATCTGCGCGCACTCGTCCACCTCGACGACGCGCCCCGTCCGCTCGGTGATGTCGGCGGCAAGTTCGGGCCAGGGAGGAGCGCCGGGCAGCTGCGGCACCTGATCGATCCACTCACCTCGCGCCAGGATCGCGTACGTCGCGAGGTTGTTGGCTTTCCAGAGTGCCCGAGAGTCGGTGGTCAGCGCTGCGCAGCCGACGGAGACCTCGTTCCGAACGAGCCAGGGGCTGACGACCACGGCGGAAACGGCAATCGCGAGCACAGCACCCCTGACGGCGCTCCGGATCGGACTCAACACGAAGAGCAGGTAGACCGCGAGCACCGCAGGGAGGAGAGCAAGACGCGCATTCCC
>NZ_JBDSNT010000095.1:0-9502 GCF_039915195.1 Gaiella sp. | reverse complement strand
CCGCCGCGCTTCCCCTCGAGCCTGCCGAGGAGAACTACCGTGGTGAGGTCGCCCGACGCTGGCGCTATGCCGACGGCAGCGGCGAGATCGGAGTCATCGCCTCTGTCACGCAGCCCTTCTGCGGCGATTGCACGCGCTCGCGCATCTCCGCCGAGGGTCGCCTCTACACGTGCCTCTTCGCAACCAGGGGTCATGACCTGCGCGCCCTCGTCCGCGGCGGTGCCGACGATGCCGAGATCCACGCCACGATCGGACGAATCTGGGGCAGGCGCACGGACCGCTACTCCGAGGAGCGCTCGTCGCGCACTGCGGAGCTGCCGCGGGTCGAGATGTCCTACATCGGCGGCTGAGCCCCCACCGGGGGAGCTGCGAGGGCTGAACGCGCGTCGGGGGAGAGCGCTCCGGGATGCATCGAGGGCCGCTGGCGAGCAGGCTGAATCGACGCCATCACGCGTCACGATCGACGGCAACGAGGCTGCGAACCGGGCTGCCTACCGTACGAGCGATGGTCGACTATCAGACCTGGCGGGCCGCGAGGTGATCGGCCTCCGCCGTTAGACTTCGTCAGATGACGAGCTACACCCAGACCGCTGGCCGGCGATTACCGCGCGGCTGGCTTCATCTTCTCACGCAGATCGCGTTCTGGCTCGGGTTCTACGTCGTGTACCAGTTGGCGCGCGGGTTCGCCGACCGCGACGTGGGCGCCGCGTTCTCGAACGGCATCCACGTGATCCGCATCGAGAACTGGTCCGGGACGCTGTTCGAGCCCGCCCTGCAGCGACTCGTCGACTCGTCATCGATCCTGATCACCGGCACGACCTACACCTACTGGCTCTCCCAGTTCGCCGTCGTCGGGCTGACGCTCGTCTGGGTGTACTTCAAGCACCACGAGCTCTTCGCCGGGTTCCGGAACTGGTTGATCGGAGCGAACCTCGTCGGCCTCGTCTGCTACATCGTCGTTCCCACCGCTCCACCGCGGCTCTATCCCGAGTGGGGCTTCGTCGACACGCTGGCGAAGCACTCGAGCCTCAACCACGAATCGGGACTCGTCGCGCTCACCGCGAATCCCTATGCCGCGATGCCGAGCCTCCACTCGATGGACGCGTTCATTGTCGGGGTCGTCATGTTCGGTGTCTGCAAGAGCTGGCCGATACGCGTGCTCTGGTTGCTCTGGCCAGCCTGGGTGTGGTTCTCGGTCATGGCGACCGGCAACCACTACTGGCTCGATGTGGTCGCGGGCGTTGTCCTCGCGATTGCCACTGGCGCCCTGCTGTTCCGCCGGGAATGGTTCTCTCGCTGGAAGCCGGCGACGACTTCGTGAGCGAGGCCCAGGGAGACGGGCCCAAGGTCAGCGAACTCGACCGGGTCAAGCAGGAGTACATGCAGGCCGCGAGGCAGATCCTGCAGCGGTCGATGAAGGGGGTCGCGAAAACGAAGCTGACACCCGACATGCTGACGATGGCCGGTGTCACGCTCTGCCTCGTCGGTGCCGTGCTCGTCGGCTTCGAGGAGCGCAACCCAAAGCTCTACTTCTGGCTCGGCGGGATCCTCTTCATCGTCGGGTCCGTTGCGGACATCCTCGACGGCGCCCTCGCGCGGGCAGCGAGCAAGGGAACGGTGTTCGGAGCCTTCCTCGATTCGACCTTCGACCGTCTCGGGGAGGCGGCGATGCTCGCGGCGATCGGTCTCGTGTTCGCGCGGGAGGGCAACGACATCGCGCTCGTCGCAGCATTCGCGGCCGTGATCGGGTCGTTCCTCGTCTCGTACACGCGTGCGAAGGCTGAGGCGCTCGGGCTTCGCGGGGACGTCGGCTTCGGCTCGCGCGTCGAGCGCGTCGTCCTGATCTCGATCGGCCTCGCGCTCGCTCCGTGGGGTTGGCTGCAGTGGCCGATCTACGTCCTCGCCGCAATGGCGTGGATCACCGTGATCCAGCGGATCCTCTTCGTGCGGCGTCAGTTGCGCGAGATCGCCGCTTCGTAGCGCAGGCCCCGCGCTGCCCCAGCGCAGCGGCCGCCACGGTCACCTTCCGTCTACCACGACGCGTAGCCCTAGGTGCTGTCCCAAGAGTCGCGCTATACTGATAGCACTTTGGCTGCTAGCACTTTGCCACGAAAGGGCGTCCTGGTTCGGACTCCATCCTCTCTCAAGGCGGCGCTCGTCCGCGAGACGGCCCGCCGTGGTGCCAGCCTGAACGACGTCGCGGTCGGGATTCTCGCCGAGAGGTTCGGCGTCGACTACGTGCCGACGAACCGTAGGAGCCCGCTCCCGGGCTCCAGTCCCGTCGTGCTTCTTCGTATGCCCGAGGAGCTCAAGGACGTAGTCCAGGCCGAGGCGTTCCGCCTCGGCTCGAACACGAATGATGTCATCCTCGCCGCGCTCTCGGATGAGCTCGGTGTTCCGTTTCAATCGAACCGCAGCAGGTCCGTCCCGTTCGGGGGCGGCCGCGGAAAGGACACACCCATGGCCGCTACCAACGGCTCTGCAACCGGCAAGGCCCGCTCCAAGGACAAGGTGCGCGTCGCCATCATCGGCGTCGGCAACTGCGCCAACTCCCTCCTCCAGGGCGTCGAGTACTACAAGAACGCCGACCGTGACGCCTTCGTCCCAGGGCTGATGCACGTCGACCTCGGCGGCTACCACATCTCCGACATCGAGTTCACGGCCGCATTCGACGTCGTCAAGGGCAAGGTCGGCGTCGATCTAGCCGACGCGATCTGGGCTCACCCGAACGACACGATCAAGTTCTCCGAGGTACCGAAAACGGGCATCACGGTGTCCCGTGGCATGACGCACGACGGGATCGGCAAGTACCTCTCCGAGGTCGTCGAGAAGGCCCCGGGTGAGACGGCGGACATCGTCAGGATCCTCAAGGAGACGGGCACCGACGTCGTCGTCAACTACCTGCCGGTCGGCTCGGAGGCAGCGGCGAAGTGGTACGCCGAGCAGATTCTCGAGGCCGGTGTCGCGATGGTCAGCTGCATGCCGGTGTTCATCGCGCGCGAGCCCTACTGGCAGAAGCGCTTCGAGCAGGCCGGCGTGCCGATCATCGGCGACGACATCAAGTCGCAGGTCGGGGCTACGATCTCGCACCGCGTCCTCACGAGCCTCTTCCGCGAGCGTGGCGTGCATCTCGACCGCACGATGCAGCTGAACGTCGGCGGCAACTCCGACTTCCGCAACATGTTGGAGCGGGAGCGTCTCGAGTCGAAGAAGATCTCGAAGACGAATGCCGTTACCTCGATGCTCGACTACGATCTCGGTGAGGGCAACGTTCACGTCGGCCCGTCGGACTACGTGCCGTGGCTGACCGACCGCAAGTGGGCGTACATCCGCATGGAGGGCACCGCGTTCGGCGACGTGCCGCTCAACCTGGAGCTCAAGCTCGAGGTCTGGGACTCGCCCAACTCGGCCGGCATCGTGATCGACGCCGTGCGAATGGCGAAGCTGGCGCTCAACAACGGCATCTCGGGTGCTCTCGAGGCGCCGTCGAGCTACCTGATGAAGTCGCCGCCGGTCCAGATCGTGGACGACGAGGCGCACGACAACACGGAGAAGTTCATCAAGCAGTACGGCATCAAGGCAGTGAAGAAGGCGAAGACCGCCAAGCCCTAGAGACCGGATGTGGATTGGAACGTGCTTCTCGTTCGCGTCACGCCTCTGAACACACGGCGCGAGCGGCAGTGGATGGCCACCTCCTAGGTGGCCGTTCGCTGCCGCCCCGCTTCAGCTCAGGAAGCGAGCGGAGCGGTGTCGTCGGCCTCGAAGCCCGCTTCCTTGTGCGTCGTGTCGCAGAAGGGCTTGTTCTTCGAGTAACCGCAGCGGCACAGAACGACCGAGCTTCCCGGCGGGAGCTCGAACGGAACGCCATCGGCATCGATGATCGTGACGGGGCCGGTGACCTTCAGCGGCCCGTTCGACCGTACCTGGATCGTGACGTCGGACATTCGTCGACTGTACCTGTGATCGAGCGAAGCTAGAATCCGCCGGCCATGGCGCTTCGCATCTGTCTTGTGACCCCGTTCTCCTGGTCACTCCCGCATGACGTGAACGAGCACGTTGCCGGCGTGGCGGCCGCCCTGCGACGCCGCGGACACGCTGTCACGGTCGTAGCACCCTCGTCTCGTACGGCCGACCTACTCGAGGGTCGACGGGCGCTTCAACGAGGCACGATCGGGGAACTGGTAGCGATCGGCGCCGCCCTACCGACCTCGCTGACGGAGCGCGTCGCCCTCCCGATGGGGCTCCGCGCGAACCTCGCCACAGCTTTGGCGCTCGGCTCGTTCGACGTGGTGCATGGCTTCGAGCCAGGCGTCTCGAGCCTTTCGTCGGCCGCGCTGCTCGAGGCGCACTCGGCAACGGCGGCGACGTTCTTCTCCACGGAACGGATCGCGGTACCGCCGCGCAAGAACAAGCGCGCCCAGCTGCTCGCCCGCGTCGACGTGCTGCTCGGCACCTCGGAAGAGGCGATCACCAATGCGTCCGACCGTTTCCCGGGTGACTACGAGCGCGTCTCGATCGGGGTCGACTCTGCGGTGTTCTCCCCGTCTCCGAAGCGAAAGGTGATCGTCGTCGAGCTCGCCCCTGGCCAGAGCGCGGTCGCGAAGGCCATGTTGCGCCTACTCCCGACGCTCGCGGGCTGGGAGCTCGTCCTCGCCCGGACGGCCCCTCTGACACGCCGACCGGCGATCCCCGCGAAGCTTCACGACCGGGCGCGTGTGCGCTCGCTCGTGAAGCCGGATGTCCGGCGGACCACCCTGGCCGAGGCCGCGATCTTCGTTCCGGCTCCCGGAGGAAGCGCGCGCCTCCTGCTCGAAGCACGGTCGAGTGCCTGCGCGATCGCGGAGCCTGCGGGCCTTGCGGAGCAGCCCGAGCTGGCGTCGGCGGCCGTTGCGCGACTCGCCGAGGACGAGGGGTTGCGCGCAACGGAAGCCGCGAAAGGGCGCGAGCAGGCGATGCTGGCAGACTATGCCAACCTGGCCGGGCACCTCGAGTCGGTCTACAGCAAGGCAGCCGCCCGTCGTCGCCCGCCGGCGCCGGGCCCAGCGGTCGAAGGCGATCTCCTGGGTGATCGCGACTGGATCACCGTCGATCTCCACATGCACACGAGCTGGTCGCACGACTGCTCGATCGAGCCGCAAGCGCTCGTCGACCACGCCGAGTCCGAGGGGCTGGGCGCGATTGCGGTCACCGACCACAACGTGTTCGGCGGCGCGCTCGAGGTCGTCGAGCGTGCACGCAAGCGCACATTGATCGTGATCCCCGGAGAGGAGGTCAAGACCGACAAGGAGGGCGAGATCATCGGTCTCTTCCTCAGGGAGGAGATCCCGCGTGGCATGACCTTCGCCGAGACGATCGCTGCGATCCGGGAGCAGGATGGGATCGTCTACATCCCGCATCCCTTCGACCGGATGCACGCGATCCCGTCGGCCGCGACCCTGCAGCGGCACATCGCCGACATCGACGTGCTCGAGGTCTACAACGCACGGCTGCTGTTCGAGGCGTACAACGACGAGGCGCTTCGCTTCCAGCGCAAGTACGGGTTGCTCGCGGGCGCCGGGTCAGACGCGCACGTCCTCCAGGGGGTCGGCACGGGGGCGGTGAGGATGCGCAGTTTCAACGGCCCCGAGGAGTTCCTCCTCTCGCTCAGGAGCGCCGAGGTGCTGCGGCGGCCGAAGTCGCTCGCCTACCTGCAGTCGCTCAAGTGGGCGGCGCAGGTGAAGGAGAAGATCTCGGCGACGGAGTGATGCCGTGGACGGTTCTGACCGAGAACGACGTGCTTCAGCCCGTCGCTCGCGTCGGGGCGGCACTCGACGACCGTCCGTCTTGCACCGTAACGATGGCAACTCGTTCGCCCTCGTCGAGCACCTCGTAGACGATCACCATCCAGCGCCAGGGACCGAGCAGGAAGCGGAATCCCTCCCAGCCACCGCCTGCGAGCTCGGCACCGAGCCGCGGGAACTGTTCCAGGGCGCGCAGCGAACTCTTGATGCGCTCGTTGGTATCGGGCGGAAGCGAATGTGTGACTCGAAGCCAGGCGATGTCCTCGACCGCGGCCCGGCTGACCTCGACTCGGGCCACGGCTAGAGGTCGCCGAGCAGAACCGTGTCGGACGCGCGTGCCTGTTCGCGCCCGAGCTGGGCGCGCTCCAGGGAGCCGGGGATGCCGTTCAGCAACTCGATCATGCCGCGACTGTCGATGTCGGCCTCGTCGATTGCACGCGAGAGCAGCGACCGGGCGAGCGTCCCTTCGAGCGTGTAGGCCTGCTCGGCGAGCCGGCTCAGCTTCGCCGCATGCTCCGGCGTCAGCGTGACATTGAGCCGCGTTGTCTCGTCTGAGCGTGACACTTCTCGAGAGTAGCACGAAATAGCACACGACGTGTAGTCCGGACGAGCCGCCTTTCGCGGTCACAGAACGGCCGTCGGGGGTCGCCGAGCCGATCGGTCGGGCCAGGGTTTTGAACCGGCGAGCCGCCCAGCTCTAGGGCCGGAAACCTCGACATCTTCGAACCGCGTCAAGGAGAACCCCTGCGAGAGAAGAAGGTGATCAGAACGCAGATGCCTTCCGCGCCGCCCACCGACGAGATCTACGAGCGCTACCTCAGGAAGGCGATCAGCGAGATCAACGAGCTGCAACAGGAGCTCCTCGCGATCGCCGATGAGACGCACGTTCCCGTACTCGGATCCGGGCATCCACTTGCCGACATCTTCCTGCTCAAGCACGCTCCGCAGCAAGCCGAGATCACCGAGGGAGTCGCCTTCTTCGGCCGCTCGGGCAATGCTCTGCTCAAGTCGCTGCAACGCCTCGATGTCGACCCGCTCGCGATCTACGGGACGAACTGCCTCAAGTTCGGGACGGAGGACGACGCTCAGGCCCGACCGTGGCTGACGCGCGAGCTGCACATCGTTCAACCGAAGCTCCTGATCGTGATGGGCGAGGAATCGAGCCGATTCCTCGACGCCCTCGAGTTCCCGCTCGCCGACCAGCTGAGCGACCGGGACGTGGGCGTCCTACACCGCTTCACGCCCACGATCGAGGCGATCGTGACGCCCGACATCGACGGCGCCCTCGACGACCGGGGAGCCAAGACGGCCTTCTGGAACGCGTTCAAGGAACTTGGACCGTGGTGGGCGGAGCTGCCTCCGTACTGAGCGCACGACGGGCAGCGGCGCTCGCCGTTGTCGTCGCCGTTCTCGTCGCCTGGGATGCAGGGGCCGGCGTGCTGCCCGATCTCGGGTATCGACCAGACGTCCTCGTGATCGCCCTTGTCGTGCTGCCCGTGACCTTCGCGGTGCCGTGGCTTGCGCTTCCCGCCGCCACCTCTCGCTGGATCCCCCACATCGCGACAGCGCTCGTTGCGCTGTCGTTCCTGCTCTATCTCGCCGGCTTCGGGGCGCTCTTCAACGTCACGAAGCTGCTCGCGCTGACGGCCGTTGGCTTCTGGTTCATGACCGTCTTCGAGGCACTCTCGTGGGTGGTGCTGGTCGCCCTGATAATCCCCTGGGTCGACGTGCTCTCGGTCTGGCGCGGGCCTACCGAGTACATCGTCTCTGAGCAGCCAAGCCTGTTCGACCGCGTCTCGATCGCGTTCCGCCTCCCAGGCGAGGAGGACTCGGCAAATATCGGCCCACCGGACATCCTCTTCTTCTCGCTGTTTCTCGCCGCCGCCGACCGGTTCAATCTGCGGTTGCACCTCACCGGGCTGACTATGGTCGGGCTGCTCTCGCTGACACTGATCTCGACCGACGTCTTCGACCTCGCGGGCCTCCCGGCTCTCCCTGCAATCGCCTTCGGTTTCCTCCTGCCGAACGCCGACCTGCTCTGGAGGGCCTGGCGCGAGCGCGGCCTCGAGATCCGGGGTTAGCCTTCGTCGGGCGGAGTGGCGTCTGCGGGACGCTCGACGCGCTCGAGCAGGTTGACCGTCTCGATGTGAGGCGTGTGCGGGAACATGTCGACCGGGCGGCAGCGGACGAGCTCGTACCCGAAGTCCTCACGGAGCGACTTCAGATCGGAGGCGAGCGTCGTCGGGTTACACGACACGTAGACGATCCGCGGAGCCCTGAGGCGCCCGAGGCGACGGAGAGCCTTGCCCGCGAGACCGGCGCGAGGCGGGTCGACGACGACGACATCGGGCTGACCGGCGCGCTGCTGCAGTTCCTCGAGCGCAAGCGAGACGTTGCCGGCGAAGAACGCCGCGTTCGTGATCCCGTTCAGCTCGGCGTTCTCGATCGCACACGCGACCGACTCTTCGGAGATCTCGACCCCCCACACGGTCAGTGCATCAGGAGCGAGCGTGAGACCGATCGTTCCCGTGCCGCAGTAGAGGTCGTAGACCGTCTCGCTGCCCGTCAGCCCGGCGAACTCGCGGGCAATCGAATAGAGCGTCTCGGCCATCTCGGTGTTGGTCTGCAGAAATGCGTTCGGTCGCACCCGGAAGCGGAGTCCGAGGATCTCCTCCTCGATCGCATCCTCGCCCCAGAGCAGCACCGTCGGAAGGTTCGTGATCTCGGCGGGGGTCTCGTTGACGGCCCAGTGGATCGAGCGCACCTCGGGAAACGTTCGCAGCACCTCGACGAGGTAGCCCTCCTCGAACTTCTTGCCCTTCGCCGTGACGAGCTGCACGAGTACCTGGCCGGTGTTGCGCCCCTCGCGGAACACGAGGTGACGAAGGTAGCCCTTCTGGTCGGCCTGGTCGTACGCGACGAGCTTCTCCTCGCGCGCCCAGCCCTGCACGGCGTCGCGAATCCTGTTGCCGAGATCGGTGGTCAGCAGGCACACCTCGAGCGGGAGCACCTCGTCCCAGCGCCCCGCCCGATGGAAGCCGAGTGCGGGGCCGTCGGGTGTCTGTGTGAAGGAGTACTCGAGCTTGTTGCGATAGTGGTACTGCGAGGCAGCGGGCACGATCGGGTCGATCGGCGGCTCGGCGATCCCTCCCAGGCGCACGAGCGCATCGCGCACCTGCGCCGCCTTCGACTCGAGCTGACGGTCGTAGGCGTAGTCCTGGAAGCGGCAGCCGCCACAGGCCCCGAAATGCGGGCAGGGCGCGACGACCCGGTCGGGGCCGGCCGTCAGGATCTCGAGCGCGGTTGCCTCGGCGAAGCCGCGCTTGACCTTGGTGACGCGCGCGCGCACCGTGTCGCCCGGCAAGCCACGGCGAACGAAGACGACGAAGCCGTCGAGGCGTGCGACACCGTTGCCGCCGAAGGCGAGCGAGTCGACGTGGAGCTCGAGCTCCTCACCATTCGAAACAGGGGCGGCCATGAGCAGCGGAGCGTAGCGGGGATCCCGCCTACTGCAGGACGCTGACGAGCACCGACCGCTCGCGCGGGCCGTCGAACTCGCAGAGGAAGATCCCTTGCCATGTCCCGAGCGCGAGGGTGCCGTCGTCACGCATCGGGATCAGCACGCTCGGGCCCATGAACGCTGCTCGGATGTGCGTTGGGGCGTTCTCCTCGCCCTCCTCGATGTGCTCCCAGGGCCAGTCGGACGGGACGATCCGCTCGAG
>NZ_JBDSNT010000082.1:0-7597 GCF_039915195.1 Gaiella sp. | reverse complement strand
GCTTGTGAGGTTCCGATGCCGCCGGGACTGATCGGTGCGAGGGTCGCAAGTGTGGCCGTGGCCTGGACGGCGAGGGTGTTGTGGACGGTCTGCTCGATTCCGAACGCGCCCAGAGAGAACCATACGGTCGCGAGCCGCAGACCCCAGCCGGCGACCTGCCAGGGCACGACCTTCCTCAGATAGTGCGTTGGCGTGCGAAGGATGAGGAACCCCTGTGCGACGTGGGCGCTGAGGTCGCGCAGCCGAGCTCGAGCGACGAGGGAGAGTACAGCGATGGCAGCGACGAGTCCCAGCGCGAGTCCCGCCGTGAGACGTCCGTGGGCGATGAACCAGCGGAAGTCGACGCCAGGGAGCGAACGGAGGACGTCGAGGCCGGGCAGGACGTCGTAGCTGACCGCCCAGGTAAAGAGACAGATTGCGACGACGGTGTCGACGATCGTCAGCACGAAGGTGGAGCTGAGCACGGTTGCGTAGGTCGAGCGCGGAACTGACTTGCGGGCGACGATGAGGCGCGCCAGGTCCCCGAGTCGCGCGGGGAAGATCGCGTTGATACCGGCCCCGGCAAGATATGCGGCGTAGATCGATCGCCAGCGGACGTTCGCTGCGGGGTAGGAGGCGGCAAGGACGTTCCGCCAGGCACGGCTCGTACATCCGACCTTGACGAGCTGACATCCGATCGCAGCGGCGAGTGGCAGCGGCCTGATCGCAACGAGATAGTCCCGGAGGACGCCGATCGCGTTGAAGACGGGTTGCAACGTCGCCATCAATCGATCACCCCCCACGCCGACGCTAGCCGGTTCCAGAGCGGAGCATAACGGGAACGAGGGTCGAAGCGGCGGATGGGGCCGTGATGTGGATCGCTGCGTGCCGAACTTGCGCACGCGGTTTAGGAAGTGACTCATTGGAGGCGAACTGGGGGCGGCTTACCTCGCGAGGCAGCAGGACGGGAAGCGTGCTGGGAAGCTCATGTGTTGACCAAGACGACAACGGCGAGGGCGAGATCGTTTTCTACTGCCCGACTTGCGCCGTCCCGCAAGTTTCCGCCGGCACGTAGACCCGGTGCCTCCCACCACCCCCGAGCCGACTCCTGCGAGCGCTCAGCCCAGTAGGGTCGGTGCCGGCTTGGAGTCGAGCGTGGCGCGGACGGTTCTACCGAGGTCACGGCTTGCGAATGGCTTCTGGATGAATGCGTTGCCGTTCGCCATCGCGTCTCGGTCTGTCTCGTTGGGGTAGCCGGACATGAAGACGACGGGGAGGTCGGGGCTAGCTCGTCGAAGCTCGGCTGCGAGGTTCCTGCCGTTCAACTTTGGCATGACGATGTCTGTGAGCACGAGGTCGACGGGGTGATCGCGGTAGATGGCGAGTGCTTCCTCGCCGTTTGCTGCGGCGACGACGTCGTAACCCTTGTCGATGAGGAGTTGTCGGGTCAGCGTGCGAGCAGTGGCGTCATCCTCGACGACGAGTATCCGCTCCGCCCCCACGGAAAAGGCGTCGGGGTATTCCATCTCGTGCTCTGCGATCGCGGTTGGCCGGCCGTCGGTAGAGACGGGATCGATAGGGCCGAGCGTCGTCGTCGCCCCGAACGGCGATGTCTCGAGCCACTGCACCACATCTTCGCCGGGCATCGGCCGGCTGAAGTAGTAACCCTGTGCTTGGTCGCATCCATACTCGGCCAGCAGATCGAGCGTCTCCTCGTCCTCTACGCCTTCCGCGACGACCCTGAGGCTGAGGTTGTGGGCGAGATCGACGATCGAGCGAACGATGATCGCATCACCGCTCACCGAGCACATCGAGGAGACGAATGACCTGTCGGCCTTGACTTCGATTACCGGTAGGCGCTGGAGGTAAACCAGTGAGGAGTGTCCGGTGCCGAAGTCGTCGATCGACAACGGCTCGGCGAGATTCTCTAGTCGCGCTAGCAGGCCCGGCACGGCAGTGTCGATCAATGTGCTCTCCGTCAGCTCGAACGTCAGATGGCCGGGAGGGATCGCGAGGTTATGCATCAGCTGCTCGGTGGTCTCGAAGATCCCGGTTCCCTCTGCGAGGCAGCGAGCCCCCAGGTTGACAGCCATGGTGAGGTCGTAGCCTTGCTCGCGCCACGTCCGCAGCCTCTGCAGAGCTTCGCGTATCACCCATTGGGTGATCGGGACCATCAGTTCGCTCTGTTCGACCTCGTGCATGAACTCGCCAGGCATGAGCAACGTTCCCGATGGATGGTTCCAGCGGATGAGAGCCTCGACTCCCGCGGTCTTTCCACTCGCGAGGTCGATCTTCGGCTGGTAGTGCAGGATGAGTTCGTCGCGCTCGAGGCAGCGTCGGAGATCGGCCAGCAGCGCGAACCGGCGGACGGAAGCGTGCTCGTGGTCGGCGACGAAGAGCGCGTAACCAGTACCCGAGCGCTTGGCGTCGTACATCGCGAGATCGGATCGGCGGAGAAGATCGTCGAGGTTGTCTCCGTGCTCGGGAAAGAGCGCGATGCCGATGCTCGCCTGCACCTCGATCTCACGGCCGTCGACGAGGAAGACCGGTTTGAGAGCCTCCTGAAGCTTCCAGGCCACAGCCACTGCGCCGGCTACGTCGGTGACTCCGGCGGGCAGAACGCCAAACTCGTCTCCGCCCAACCGCGCGACGGTATCGGTTTCCCGCAAAGACCCGGTGAGGCGTTCGGCGACCTGCTGGAGCAGGACATCGCCGCGATCGTGCCCTGACGCGTCGTTGACCTCCTTGAATCCATTGAGATCCAGGACTAGGAGCGCCAACGGTTCGGCGCTTCGCGCAGCTGAGGCGATCGATTGATTCACCCGATCGGCGAAGAGAACGCGGTTCGGAAGACCGGTGAGAACGTCGTGCACTGCTAGATGTCGCAGCTCCTCAGCGTGGGCTCGCCCGACCGAGATGTCGCGAATGCAGCCGATGTGAATCGTGCGGGCTCCGAGTTGGACGTCACTGACGGCGAGGTCGATCGGGAACGTGGAGCCATCCTTGCGGTGACCCAGCACGTCGGAGGATCTATCGTCGGGCGGTAGGGCCATCCTCTTCAACCACGCTGCGCTGAAGACGTCGGAGGAGTCCACTGCGGCGATGAGGCTCGAGAAGGGCTGTCCAATCGCCTCCTCCTCGCTGTAGCCGAACAGGTTGACCGCTGCACGATTGAACGACTTGATCACACGCTGCTGGTCGACGGTGACGATTCCCTCCGCCACATTCTCGAGCACCGAACGGATACTGGCCTCGCTGTCTCGAAACTGGTCGCGGAGCATCGTCACCTCGGCCAGCGACTGCTCCAGTTCGAGTGACTGGAGGAACAGGTCGACGAAGAACGAGACCTTGGCGCGGAGAATATCGGGGACGACCGGCGCGAAGATGAAGTCCACCGCTCCGCTTTTGTATGCCTCCGGTACCCGTGTCTCTTCCTGCAGATGAGAGGTGATGAAGATGATCGGCGTGCACTCCGACTCGCGGCGCATCCGAATCAGCCTCGTCGTCTCGTAGCCGTCCATCAGGGGCATCTTCACGTCCATCAAGATCGTTGCGAAGGCGCGGCTCATCACCGCATGCAGAGCGGCTTCCCCCGAGCTGGCTTGAACGATCGAATGGCCCAAGGGCTGGAGTGCCGCAACAATCGCGACTCGCTTGGCCTCGTTGTCGTCGACCACCAGGATTGCCGCCGAGCGCTGGGACATATCGAGTCCAGGTTGTGCTTCGGTCGGGGGCGACGCGTTCATGCCGCTGAGGGAACCACCTTCGGCAGCCATGGTCCGATTGCGGCGAGAAGTTCGTCCGTGTCGACGGGCTTCGGAACGTAGTCGTTTGCTCCTGCGGCGATGCAGCGCTCGCGCTCACCACCGACCACCTTGCCGGTGACGGCGAGGATCGGGAGGGACTTGAACCGGTCGATCGCACGGATGGCACGGGTCGCGGCGTAGCCGTCCATTCCCGGCATCATGATGTCCATCAGGACCAGGTCGATGTCGGGCACCAGTTCGAGGGTGGCCAGCGCGTCGGAGCCACTTTCGGCGGCCACCACCTCCGCGCCACCTCGCTCGAGGAGCGCCGTCATGGCGAAGACATTGCGGAAGTCGTCGTCCACCACGAGGACCTTCGTCCCCGCGAACGGGCGATCGTCCAGGTGGTTGCGGTTGGCTCGAGCGGCTCCCGGAGCGGCAACCTTGGCCGGCGACTCGTCGACGGCGACGAGCGCCGCCGGTTGATCGGCGTTCGCCGTGGCTGTCGGAACCGCGACCCCGGAGGCCGTCAGGGAGCGAGTGAGCGGAAGATAAACCGTGAACGTGCTGCCTTCCCCCGGCGTCGAGGCTACGGTGATCTCGCCGCCGAGCAGCCCGACAAGCTCGCGGCTGATGGACAGGCCGAGGCCCGTGCCGCCGTAGTTGCGCGCGCTGCCTCCGTCGCCCTGGGCGAACGCCTCGAAGATCCGCTTGTGCTCCTCCGCCCCGATCCCGATGCCGGTGTCGGAGACGGAGAACGCAAGAACTGCCGGTGCGCTGACGAGCGATGCCGTCTCTGGGCTCCAGCCGTTGTCGGCCAGGCCGACCTGGAGGCGCACGCTGCCGTGCTCGGTGAACTTGAACGCATTGGCGAGCAGGTTTGTAAGGATCTGGCCCAGTAGCTGCGAGTCGGTGACGATGTCCGCCGGGGTCTCCGGGTCGACCTCGATCGAGAACCCGAGGCCCTTTCCCTGGCCGACATGCTCGAAATCGCGGAGGAGCGTGCTGCGCAGCGCTCGGATCGAGACGTCGGCCAGCTCGACCCTGCTGGTTCCCGATTCGGCCTTGGCCAGATCGAGGATGCTGTTCAGGAGACTCAGCAGATCCCGGCCGGAACCGAGGATGACGCTCGCATACTCGACCTGGGTGTCTGTCATGGTGCCACCCGCGTTGTCCCGCAGCTGCTCCGCGAGGATCAGGAGGCTGTTCAGCGGGGTGCGCAGCTCGTGCGACATGTTGGCGATGAACTCGGACTTGTACTTCGAGGAGACGGCCAGCTGGCCGGCCTTCTCCTCGACCAGGAGCTTGGACTGCTCGACCTCCTTGTTCTTTGCCTCTGCCTCGATGTTTTGCTCGGCGAGCAGGCTGGCCTGTCGTCCGAGATCCTCGTTCGACTCGCGAAGCTCCTCCTGCTGCGAGCGGAGCTCTTCCGCCTGTGACTGGGACTGCTTGAGCAGGTTCTCCGTGAGCGTGTTCGCCTCGATCGTGTTGAGAACGAGGCCGATGCTCTCCGTGAGCTGATCGAGGAACGCCTGATGGGTCGGGCTGAAGGGGGAGAACGAGGCGAGCTCGACCACAGCGCGCACCGAGCCCTCGAACAAGACCGGTAGCACGATGATGTTGAGGGGGCGTGATTCTCCGAGCCCGGAGTTGATCCTGACGTAGTCCTCGGGAACCTCGGTGAGCAGGATCCGGTTCTTCTCCTTGGCGCACTGCCCGACGAGGCCTTCGCCGAGCCGGAAGGAGGTGGAGAGACGCTTTCGCTCCTCGTAGCCGTAGCCGGCCTGGAACTGCAGCACAGGCTCGCTCCCGTCCGACGGGCCGGTCATCGAGTAGAAGACGCCGTGTTGAGCCGAGACGAGCGGGGCGAGCTCGGAAAGGATCATGCTCGACACCTCGGAGAGATCGCGCTGGCCCTGGAGCATGCGCGTAAAGCGCTCGAGGTTCGTCTTCAACCAGTCCTGCTCGATGTTCTGCCTGGTCGTCTCTCGGAGGTTGCGGATCATCTCGTTGAGCTTGTCCTTCAGGACGGCCACCTCGCCGCTCGCCTCGACGCGGACCTGCCTCGTGAGGTCGCCCTCGGTGACGGCGGTCGCCACGTCTGCGATGGCGCGCACCTGGTTCGTGAGATTTGCGGCCAGCTGGTTCACGTTGTCGGTCAGGTCCTTCCAGACTCCACCGATCTCCTTCGACTGCGCCTGGCCGCCGAGCTTTCCCTCAACTCCGACCTCGCGGGCGACTCTCGTCACCTCCCCGGCGAATGCGTTGAGCTGATCGACCATCCCGTTGACGGTGTTCTTCAGCTCGAGGAACTCGCCCTTGACGTCGATCGAGATCTTCTTGCTCAGGTCGCCGTTGGCCACCGCCGTCGTCACCTCGGCGATGTTCCGCACCTGGCCGGTCAGATTGCCGGCCATCAGGTTGACGTTGTCGGTGAGGTCCTTCCAGACGCCTCCGACCTCGATCGTGTACGCCGCGGCCTGCCCCAACTTTCCCTCGGTGCCGACCTCGCGGGCGACGCGCGTCACCTCGGAGATGAACCCGTTGAGCTGGTCGACCATGGCGTTGATCGTGTTCTTGAGCTCGAGCATCTCGCCACGGACGTCGGCCGACACCTTCTTGCTCAGGTCGCCGTCGGCGACGGCGCCGATGACGCGCTGCATCTCGATCGTCGGACGCACCAGATCGTCGATCAGGCTGTTGACCGACTCGATGCTCCCCGACCAGCTCTGGGCCCAGCCTCCGAGCACGACTCGCTGCGAGAGCTTGCCCTGCTTGCCTACGACCTCGCTGACTCGCGCGAGCTCCGCACCGAGAGACTGGTTGGCGACGATGACCTCGTTCAGACTGTCGGCGACCTTGCCGGACACGCCCGTCCAGTCGAGCGGCATGCGCGCCGTGAAGTCGCCTTCCTTGACCTGTGCCAGGACGCCGAGCATGACCTTGGCATCGATCGTGTCCGCGCCTTGCGCCGTTGGATCTGACATATCGCCTCCAGGGCGGATGATCGGGGTTGGCCTTTGATTGATGTATCTATCGGCACTTGAACCTTGACCATGAGCGCTTGGCGACGAGGCAGTTGAGCCGCTCGGCGTTCTCTGCAGGCTGTAGGTCGGCTGTGGCGGTGCGGGTAAGAGGTGGGGGCAAGAGCGTCTCAAAACACACCACCCGTATCACGCTGCGCGGCATCCCCGATGGCGCGGCATCGTGAACGACCGATCGAGTGGCCACGGGAGGCCGGTGATCCGCGCTACATCATCGACCTGTTCGCTCACGCCACGACCGGCTTCTTGCGGACGACGCAGGGTTTTCGATTCACTTCCGCCCTTCGAGAGTCTCTCAGGCTTGAGGCTCCGGTGCACGAAGCGATAGCACCACGCGTGATGCGAGCTTGTCAGTTCGCTCGGTGCGGTTGGTGAAGCACAAACCGGCGCCGCACCGTCGGCGAGTTCTTGTAGACGCTCGGTAGACGGAGAACTTCCCGGTCAGCACGCATGATGTCCCTTTGCGTCGCAACCTGGCTTCCCGAGCGAGGTTTGCACGATGCCCCCGGCAAGAATCGAACTTGCGCACGCGGTTTAGGAAACCACTGCTCTATCCACTGAGCTACGGGGGCCAAAATCCTGTTTTGCAGGACTTCTTAGAAGAAGACAGCCGCTGAAGTTTCCTCCACTCGATGGTTGTCTCTTGGGAGGAGCATAGCCTCGTACTTCGTTCGGGTCCAGTGAGCGTCCAAATCAGGCTCGATGAGTTCGCGAAGACCTGAATCCCCGAGAACTCGCGATACCCACCTGGCAGCAGGCCGTCGACGGATCGCCTCCCGCGCGGCACGCCACGTCGAACCCGGCACGTTCGGCGCTCCGAGAGGGACG
>NZ_JBDSNT010000063.1:0-18023 GCF_039915195.1 Gaiella sp. | reverse complement strand
GCATCACCGCCCGGTTCGACGGCGGCCTCGATCACGTCGTACGGGAAGGAGGATCGGGCCTCTCTGCCGGCGAGCGTCAGTTGATCTCGATCGCCCGCGCGCTCCTCGCCGACCCACGGATCCTGATTCTCGACGAGGCAACGTCGAACATCGATCGACCGAGCGAGATCCTGATCGAAAAGGCGTTCGACACGCTACTCCGCGGACGTACGTCGGTGATCATCGCCCACCGCCTTGCCACCGTGAGGCGCGCCGACGAGATCCTCGTGATCGAGAAGGGTTACGTCACGCAGCGTGGCAACGAGGCCACGCTTCTGGCCGAGGAAGGCCCGTTCCGCCGGCTGGCCGAGACGATGCACGGCCTGCCGGCCGGCGACGTCGCGTAGAGCTGATGATGCCGGTTCCGTACGACCGGCCTACAGCACGAAGGCGTCGTCGCGCATGATCGGTGTCGGGTGACCGTCTCGGTCGAGGCCGTCAACGTCGACGTCGGGGCCGCCGATCATGAAGTCGGTGTGCGTCCGTGAGACGTTCACGCCCAGCGAGAGAAGCTCGTCCGTCGTCAAGCCATCCGCGCCATCGACCGCCATCGGCAGCCCCGACCCGTAGGCGATGTGGCACGTGGCGTTCTCATCGAACAGCGTGTCGAAGAAAACCAGGCCTGTTCGCTTGACGGCCGATGTTCCGTCGACGAGCGCAACCTCACCGAGAAACGAGGCCTGCTCGTCCGCCTCGAGTTGGCCCCGGACGATGTCCGCCCCTTCCGAGGCGCGGACATCGATCACGCGACCTCCTTCGAAACGGAGCTCGAGGTCGCGGATGATGGAGCCGGCGACCGCGAGCGGATACGTTGACCGCACCGTCCCCGCCGTCCGCCGCAGATCGGGTGACGTGAACACCTCCTCCGTCGGAAGGTTCGGGATGTGCTCGATCCCGTCCTGCGTCGTGAAGGCAGCGCACATCCAGCGAGAGGCGGCCATGAGGCCCACGGTCAGGTCGGTTCCTGGTCCGCTGAATCGGACGGCGTCGAACCCGTGGGCGTTCAGCGCTGCCGCGCGGCGCTTGAGCATCGCGTCGTGCTCGCGCCAGGCCTCGACCGGGTCGGCGGCGTCGAGACGCGTCGCCGTCGCAACCGCCCGCCACAGCGCCTCGATGTCAGGCTCACCAAAAACCGTGTTGGCCCACCCCGCATTCGGTGCGGACACGATGACCCAGTTCGAGAGACGCTCGGCCACGATCGGGAGGTAGACGGCACGGAGATCCGCGGGGTCAGACCTGGCGACGAGCTTGGGATCGAGATCGCTGAGGAGCTGGGGATTGGCGTCGCCCGAGAGCTGGATGATCGCCGGCCGCTCGGTGCGCCAGGCGGCGGTGGCGTCGAGCAAGAACTGTGGCGTCTTCCCGAGCATCTCCTCGGGGCCGAGTTCGATCGCGGCTCGCCGAAAATGCCCATCGGTGTACCGCGGCGTCACGCGCGTCGCGCCGGCACGGTATGCCTCGCGTGCAACCGCGCGCGCGATCTCGGCGTGCTCGATCTGGCAGACCACCACCGCCTCCTGGCCTACCTGGACGTTCGCGCCGACCCTGACGACGAGCTCCGCATAGCGACGGAGCCGCTCGTCGGCGTCAACCAGGGAATCGGCGGCAGTCGTCATCGTGCGCAGCCTAGAGGACCGAAGGGGCGCGGCTCAGGCGACAAGCCGAGAGTCATCGGCTCCTGGTCTACTCGCCCCAATCGAAGTCGCGCGAGCGCCCCCAGAGATCTCCATCGAGCGCAGGCGTGTCCGGCCCCACGGCGTTCTCGGCGGTGTCTTCACCGGGCCAGGGCAGCGCGAGCGAGTGCAGCTCGACAGCGGGCTCGCCGTCGAGGGTCTCCTCGATGCGGGCCTGCTCCTCGGACTTGAACAGCGGGTGATTCTCGAATGGATCCTCGATCTGATAGCGATCGAGTGGCATGTCGCCGTCGAGCTCGGCGTTCTGCTTCTTCAGCTCGAGGTGATCCTGAATGACGCTTGCGAACGGTGATGCGAAGGTGGGTGTTTCGGTGCCTACGGGCATAGAACCTCCCGATCGGGGACGGGACAGAGGCGTGATGGTTCAGACGCCTCATGGGATCGTAGCCGACTCGGACGCGTCGGGAAAGCCCTCGGAGCGCTCCGAGGACGCGGGGCGGTCGGAGTGTATGGCACGATATGGGGGTGCCCCCGCTGATTCCCAGGAACCCCGTGGCTGCAACCCTCCTCGCCTACAGCCTCTGGAAGAAGCTCCCACCCGCCCAGCGCCGTCAGCTTCTCGATGCCGCGCGAACGCACGGCCCACGCGTCGCTGCGGCGGCCGCGGCAGCCGCGAAGGCACGCAAGCGTCCCTGACCCGGCGCGGCCGCAGGGGTCGCACAGCGACGCCGGTAGAGGAGGGTCCGAGCGCTCCAGGAGCTCGCTCAGCCTGAAGGGATTCCGAGCGCGACCCGGACGATCCGATCCTGCTCGTGCTGGTGGGCCGTCGGGTAGCCCTCGCTGGGCGAGGCCTTCCACGAGCGCCCGGCGTACGAGACCCCTCCCACGGACGAGCTCGACCTCGCAGCATCTTCGAGCCGGTGCCTGATCGAGCGCCAAGCCCCCATGTTCTGAGGCTCCTCCTGCGCCCAGACGATCTCCTCGAGCTGCGGCAGTCCGCGGATGAGCTCTGCGACGGCGTCGACCGGGAACGGGTAGAGCTGCTCGAGGCGCGCCACGGCGACATGAGCCGCACTCGCCCGTTCGTCGTGGCCGACGATGTCGTAGTACACCTTGCCACTGCAGATCACGAGCCTGCGGGCGTCGCTGCCGGCTGCCGGGTCAGGAATGACGGG
The DNA here is from genome assembly GCF_039915195.1 of Gaiella sp. GTDB lineage: Bacteria > Actinomycetota > Thermoleophilia > Gaiellales > Gaiellaceae > Gaiella. Next base: position 15,175 of record NZ_JBDSNT010000063.1, on the reverse strand, counting down.
ACGGAACGACCCCGACGTGAAGTCGGCCAGTTCCGACGATGCCTGCTTCAGGCGCAGCAGCCCCTTCGGCGTCATCACGATCAGCGGTCGTGCCGTCGCGTCGAGCGCCTGGCGTCGAACGAGGTGGAAGAACTGGGCAGAGGTCGTGCAGTTCGCGATCCTGATGTTGTCCTGAGCGCCCTGCTGCAGGAACCGTTCGAGCCGCGCGCTCGAGTGCTCTGGCCCGTTGCCCTCGTAGCCGTGGGGCAGGAGGAGCGTCAGCCGTGATGTCTGCCCCCACTTCGACCGTCCGGCCACGAGGAACTGGTCGATCACGATCTGGGCGCCATTCACGAAGTCGCCGTACTGCGCCTCCCAGAGAACGAGCGCGTCCGGGGCAGAAACGGAATAGCCGTACTCGAAGCCGAGCGCCGCGTACTCGGACAGCGGTGAGTTATACACCTCGAAGGACGCCGCGGCGGTCGGGAGATGTTGGATCGGAGCGTACGTCTCACCGGTGTATGGATCATGGAAGACGAGGTGCCGGTGGGCGAACGTGCCGCGCTCGGTGTCCTGCCCCGAGAGTCGAACGGGGATTCCGTCCTCGAGCAGGGAGGCGTAGGCGAGCGCCTCGCCTTGACCCCAGTCGATCCCGCCCTCCTCGATCCGGCCGCGCCGACGATCGAGCTGCTTTGCGAGCTTGGCGTTGATCGTGAATCCCTCGGGGGCAGCGAGCAACTGCTCATTGAGAGCGAGCAGCCGCTCGGCGACGACCGCGGTCACGACCGCGTCGCCCGTCGTCGCCTCTCTCGTGCTCTCAACGGCAGCGACGGGCGGCGAGGCCGTAGCGATCGCGTTCTGGAGTTGCTCGTGCGCTCGTCGGAGGGTCGTCGTCACATCAGCGACGTATCCGTCTGCGTCCTTCTCGGTGACGACCCCGTCCTCCACGAGACGCGTCGCGTAAAGAGCGCGGACAGTCGGCTGACGCTGGATCCGGTCTGCCATCAACGGCTGCGTGTACGAGGCGTCGTCCTGCTCGTTGTGACCGAACCGCCGATAGCCCACGAGATCGATCACGAAGTCGTGCCCGAACTCGGCGCGGTACGCGAGCCCGAGCCGCACCGCTGCGAGGGCGGCCTCGGGGTCGTCGGCGTTGACGTGCACGATGGGAACGTCGAATCCCTTTGCGAGGTCGCTCGAGTATCTCGTCGACCGGCTCTCCGTCGGGTCGGTCGTATACCCGACCTGGTTGTTCGTGATCAGATGCAGCGTCCCGCCCGTCGCATACCCCTCGAGCGACTGGAGGTTCAACGTCTCGGCAACAATGCCCTGGCCCGGGAAGGCAGCGTCTCCGTGGATGAGGACGGGCAACGCGACTGACGGATCGTGGATGCCGGCCCCGGTCGATCGGTCGGTCTGCTCGGCTCGCGCGCGGCCCTCGACAACAGGATCTGCTGCCTCCAGGTGGCTCGGATTAGGAACGATCACGACGTCGATCTCACCGAATTCGGTGACCCTTGTGCCTGAAGCAGGTAGGTGATACTTCACGTCACCGGAACCACCCTCGGGGTCGACGACGAGCGCATCCGCGGACCGCTCACCCTCGAACTCCCGGAGGATCTCCTGGTACGAGCGCCCCACCGTATGCACGAGCGCGTTGAGGCGCCCGCGATGAGCCATGCCGATGACCACCTCGTGCGCTCCCCCGGCTGCAGCCAGGGAGACTGCCTCATCGAGCATCGGCACGAGAGACTCGAGGCCCTCGAGCGAGAACTGCTTCTGCCCGAGGAACGACCGCCGGAGGTACTGCTCGAACCCCTCCGCCTCGGACAGACGTCGCAGCAGCGCGCGGCGCTCCTCCGGCTCCAGTGGTTGGCGGAAGCGACCCGACTCGATCGCCTGTCGGAGCCAGACGCGCTCGGCATGATCCGAGATGTACTCGATCTCGTAGGCCATCGAGCCGGAGTAGATCTCCCTGAGGAGCGGGAGCGCTTCGAGCAGCGTCTCACCTTCGACGTAGAGGCGAAGGAGCGACGCGGGTAGTCGGGCCTGCAGCTCGGGCGTCAACGCCGGTACGAGCCGCGACTCGTCGAGCGCAGGATCTCCGATCGGCTCCGAGCCAAGCGGATCGAGCTGGGCCGCGAGGTGGCCATGCATGCGGTAGGCCTTGACGAGTGCCATCGCGGCGGCAACGGCGCCGAGCATCGTCTCGTCGGCGAGTCCGGGACCAGCCGGTTCTGGCTGCACGACCTCCTGGACGGCCGCGTGAACGGAAGTCCCGAGTATCGATTCGGGTACCGCCTCGGGCACGGTTGCGGGCGCGCTGCTCGGAGGAGATGAGGCCGCCGACGCGGTCACGCTCGGCGGAGTGCTCTCGGCGACCGGACGAGGAGTGGTCGGGGCTGGCGGCTCGGCCGGAACAGGCGGCTCGGCCGGAACAGGCGACCCGACCGAAGCAGGCGACCCGACCGAAGCAGGCGGCCCGACCGAAGCAGGCGACCCGACCGAAGCCGGTCGAGCACCGTTGCCGTCCTGGTTCAACAGGCCCGCGAGACCCGGCAGGATGGCCGAAACAGCGGCTGGATCGTCCTCGAAGAACGCGCGCCACTCAGCCGGCACGCTCGCAGGCGCGTCGAGGTACGACTCGAGCATCTCGGCGACGTACCCCGCGTTGAGACTGCTCAGGTCAGCGCGAATCATGCGACGTGTTGTACCGGTCCCGGCGGACTCGGCAACACTCAGATCAGGGGGTTCTCGGTAAGCACGGCAACCGTCATGCCCACGACCCACGCGAACATGGCGAACAGCGTTGCCTTGAGCGCGAGCGACTGGTGCTTCTCACTCAGGCGGGCCGAGACAAGGGCCAACACGATCGCGACGAATGCCGTTCGGCCGGGCCGCGCGTCGAGCTCGAGGAGCAGCCCGAATCCCATTGCGATCGCGGACAGGATGATCGATGCGACGGCAAGAAGTCCTCCGACGACGTCCACCGCCGAGTGGCGATCCTGGGACTCGAGTGTGCTCATGACCGAACCGTACCCCTTTGCGCGGCCGGCATGGCGCCACTACCGTGCCCCGGCGAGTGCGGACGATTGGGCCTACGGCCCCGCCGCCGTCGTGCCCGGGGCGAACGGCCAGGCCCGGGAGTGTCCGAGACAACGGTTACGCCGGCAGGTTCGCCGGGATCCGGTTCGGCCTTGATCGCCCACCAGATCACGACTGCGAGATACACGATGGGGATCTTCAGAATCACGAGCATGAAGATGACCTCCCAGACCATGGCAACTCATTCTACGCCATCTGATCGGCGTCCCGCGCGACGCCGGATGAGCCTCGCCGACGCAACGTTCGCAAGTCCCCCCACGATCGCGACGGCAGCGAGCCCTGAGCCGAACGTCATCACGCCGGCAGAGGCCTCCCGTTCGACCGCGACGAAGACGAGCGGACCGAGTCCGACCGCGAGTGATCTGCCGGCGGCCAGGGTTGCGACCGCGAGCGCTGCCATCCCTGCGTACGCGAGAACGCCGATCGCGATCGCCCCAAACGCAAACGCCCTCAGATCCCGCACGCCGCCCTCCCATCGCCGCCGAGCACTGTGAGAGAGAGCGAGTGGGCTGCAAGCGGCAGTCCGAGGACAACAACCGAGGGCTCGGCGTGAGCCGCTCCGAGGAGAACGAGTGCCATGCCCGCTGCAACCGCGGCTGCCGGGCCCGAAACGGCGACGAGCGATCGGCGAGCGGGCGCCAGCGGGGCATGGAGCAGGAACGTTCGCCGTCCACGAACGACGAGGGCGCTCGGAACTCCGCGCAGCATGGCGGCGTGACCGGCCTCGTGTAGCCCCACGCCGATCGCAGTTCCGACGCCGAGCCCCACAGCCAGCGCGCCAACTCGGCCCGGGCCGCCAACGATCATGGTCGGGGGAAGGAGCACGAGCGTCGACGCGGTGGCGATCGCAAGGACGCGAAAGCCGGAGGCCCTGAGGGTGCTCACGACGCCGCGCACCATGCTTCCGGTATCGAGTCGGCGCCGCCGCGTGATCGGCGTCGGCAGAGCGCCGGTGGGCGCGAGTCGAAGTGTGAGCCCGAGCCAATCTGCCAGTCGACGAAGACGATGTCCGCTCGGCACGATGTTGACGAGTGCCAGGGAATTCAGCGTCCAGATGAATCGGAGGACGTCGAACCTCGCGACGTCGGGTGGGAGATCGTGGGCCTCGGCGAGTTCGCGCGCGACGGCGTCGAGCGGGCTTCCAGCACGTCGAAGGATGAACGACCCGCTGTCGTTCAGCGGCCAGCTACACCCGCGGACTGTGTCAGCTAGTCGATCACTCGTGAGCGAGACACCCGACGGGAGCTCGACGCAATCCGATGTGGCGATCACCGTGCCACCGACTCGAGGCGCCACGCCGGGGTTGCGATCGCGAGGAGGCAGACGAGCCCGCACAGCGCGGCCGCGATCACCGGATCAGGGAGCCCAGCCGCCGCGAGCCGAGGAGCGAAGAGGCCGATCGCGAGTGAGGTTGCAAGGGCCGCCGCGATGAGTGCGGCGACGGCACTCACTTGATCACCGATGCCCTCTCCCTGCCATGGGACGAGCGAGCCGGCGACTGTCGCGACGCCTCCACCCATGACGAGGAGAACGGAGACGGCGCCGGCCGTCTGCCAGTCCACGCCCGAGGCGACAGCCGCCGCAGAGGCGACCACCCCGACCGGAAGCGCCGCCGCGACGAGGCCGACGAAAGACGCTCTGGCGGTGACCCACCGCACCCCCCGCGGGGCACCAAGCCAGATCCAGCTTCCCGAGCTGAGGATGCTGAAGGTTGCGAGAGGAGCGACGAGCGACCCCGCCAGCGTCGTCGTCGTGGAGAGCAGGAACGGCCCAGGCGAAGCCGCACCGGCGGCGACCCCGATCATCGCCCCAAGGAGACCGAATGAGAGGGCGCCGAGGCTTGCGCGTCGCACATCCATTCGTCGCCACACGAGCGCCGCGGTCGCACCAAGAACGGGGAAGCGCCCGGTCGCCACGAGCGGTCGACGGCGAGCTACGCGGGGCCTCTGCTCCGGACGCCGGGCCGCGAGCTCGATCCACGTACCGCCGAGGCCGAGCGCAACGAGCGCGGCGACGACAAGCGCGACCCACGCCGATCCGCGACCCTGCACGGCGCCCGCAACCGCGGCGAGCGGACCGAGCGGAGCCGCTCCCATCGCCTTCCCCATGATCATCCAGGCGCCGAGGCCGAGAACGAAGAAGGACAGCCGCGACCTCCGGCCACGCACCGCGATCTGCGCGGCCTCGGCCGCGAGCGCTCCCGCGGGGACAGCCGCGAGGATCGCGAGACCCAGCGCGAGCCCCGCGGCGCGCCCTCCCGGAAACGAGTTCGCAAGGGATGTGATGAAAGCCGCAAGGGACGGCAACATGACGACACCCGCGAGCATGCCGGGCAGCAGGAGCGGCGCACCGATCGCAGAGCGATCTCCGCAGGGGCTCGCTGCGATCTGCTGCCCGAGCCCCTCTCGTGTGGGGAGCGAGAGGGCGATACCAGCCCCTGCCGCGGCGGCCGCAAGACAGGGCCCAAGCACGAGCGCGGTCGCGACCGCGGACGTGCCAAGGGCCGGGGCAAGCTCGTCGCCGAGCGCCGCTCCAACGCGAGCGAGCGCGAGCGGCGCGAGCATGACGAACGCGACCACGATCGCCGCCGGGACTGGAGCCAGAGCGGCTAGTGCCAGCAGGCGCCGCCGCTGGCACAGGAACACCGCTCTAGAGAGCACGAAACGCATCCCTCGTCCGCGAACGCAGCGAACCGTCGCCGAGGGCGGCGAGAAACACTTCCTCGATCGAGCCTGCAGCATGTCGTGCTCGAAGCTCGAGCGGCGACCCACGGTCGATGATCGCTCCCCGGTGGAGCAGAACGACCTCGTCACACGTAGCTCCTGCGAAGTGGAGATCCTGTGTCGCAAGCACGACGCCCGCTCCTCTGGCGGCACAGGCTTTCAACGCCTCATCGAGAACGACGACCGCTTCCGGGTCGAGCGTCGCTGTTGCCTCGTCAACGAGCACGAGGGACGTTCCGAGCGAGAGGGCAGCAACCGCGCTCACCTGCCGGCGGAGGCCTCGCGAGAGCGTCCCCATCCTCTGAACGAGCCGCCCCTCGAGTCCAAACGCGCTTGCGAGAGCGGACGCGCGAGTGGGCGCCTGCTCGTCGGCCTTCCAGAGGGCCTGGGCGAGGGCGACGAACTCGGTCCCCGTCAGCTCGTCGAACCCCACAGGCTCGTCTGGCACGAGCGCCGTGGAGGAGCGAGCAGCATGCGAGCCGACCGGCTCTCCGGCGACCCGGATCGACCCGGAATCGACCGTCACGAGCCCGGCAGCAGAGCGCAGGAGCGTCGTCTTCCCTGACCCGTTCGGCCCGACGAGCCCGACAATCGAGCCTGCAGCGACGCAGAGATCGACCCCCTCGAGTGCGACCGCTCGACCAAACTGCTTCGAGACACCCTCGACGACGAGGGGAACCGGTCTCCCGGCCGCGAGGGGAGGACGGCCCGTGGCCGCCCTCCCCTCCGCGCCCGTGGGCTCAGCTACGACAGACAACCTTGAACCCCGTCCAGCCGAACGAGATCTCGGCGCTGCCACCGTTCCTACGACACCACGTTGCCCAGGCGAGGGCCACGGCGTAGGCGAAGCCCACGACAATGACCCACCAGACGACGTCGTCCTCCTGCGCGGGATCGCCGCCGAACGCAAGCGCTGGTGCTGCGTACGGGCGAACGAGTGCGACCGTTGTGTCCATGCTGCCTCCTTCGAGTGCGGTTGTGGATGCCTTCTACGCTAGGGAGACAACGCGCGCAGGTGTGTGCCGGTTGTGTGTCGAAACCGTGACAGCGGGGTGCGTTCTTACAGATGCCTCACACGCCCCCCGCTAGGTTCTCTGTCAGACCCCGTTCCCAAGGAGGAATCCCGTGCGCCACATCCCAATCATCGCTGCCGTGCTCGCCGCAGCCGTTCTCGCGCCGATCGCGGCATCCGCTGACCGGATGTGGGTCGGCTTCCACGACGATCCGATCCTGCGCTACGACGCCAATCGCCAGAGCGCGATGGAGACAGCGACGGCCACGAACAACGCGTCGATCATCCGATCACTCGTGACGTGGGCCGACATCGCTCCGACGAGGCCCGCGGACGCTGCGAACGCGTTCGATCCGGCCTACCGGTTCGACGATCTCGACGAGTTCGTCCGGAATGCGCAACAGAACAACGTCGAGGTCCTGCTCACGCTCTGGGGCACGCCGAAGTGGGCGAATGGCAACAAGGAGCGGAACCACCTCCCGACGTCGATGACCGACTTCCAGAACTTCGCCAAGGCAGTCGCGTCTCGCTACTCGGGGCGGACCGCCGGGTACCCGTTCGTGCGGTTCTTCGGCATCTGGAATGAGTCGAACCTCGGTCTCTTCCTCAGCCCCCAGTTCAACTCGAAGGGTCAGATCGTCGGCCCCGCGGCATACGCGAAACTCGCTGCCGCGGGCTACGCGGGTGTCAAGGCGGGGAACGCCAGGGCACTCGTGGCGGTCGGGGAGACATCATCGAGCGGGCGAGACAAGAAGAAGCCTGGTGTCAGCGACGCAGTCGCTCCCGGGACGTTCGCTCGGCTCGTCGCGAAGGCGAACAAGAAGCTCAGGTTCGACGCCTGGGCCCACCACCCGTACCCCGTGCCGGTGAATCAGAAGCCGACCCAGAAGGTGAAGTGGCCGAATGTGGCGTTCACGTCCCTGCCGCAGTTCGAGAGGTCGCTCGACGGCTGGTTCGGGCGCAAGAACATCCCGATCTGGATCAGCGAGTACGGTCACGAGACGAAGCCCGGCGAGCCGAAGGGCGTCACGGAGGGCCAGCAGGCGGCGTACATCCCGCAGGCGATCGCTATCGCGAAGAAGGATCCGCGCGTACAGATGTTCATCTGGTTCGTGCTGCAGGATTCGAGCGGCAGCCTCTGGCAGAGCGGGGTCTACCGCAAGGACGGCAGCGCGAAGCCGGGGCAGCCGCGGTGGGCCGCGGCTGCGAAGCCACTCAGCCCCGCAAACGGCAAGGTCAGAGTCAAGGGCGGGACCAAGAATCCGCTCATCACGGTCTACCTTCGCTCGTTCTGCGTGAACAACCCGATCGGTGTGAAGGTCGGCGTCGCCGCACGCACGACACTCGGCGGGAAGCTCGTCGCGTACTCCCAGTCGGAGAGCGCCCTCGCGATCGACTGCACGGCGGCAACTCGTGTTACTGGCCTGAAGGTGATCAAGGGGAAGACCTACATCGTCACGATCGACGCCAACACGAAGAACGGTGATACCGCGACCCGCCAGATCACCATCGTCGGAGCCTGATCGAACGGCACTGATCCTCGGGGCGCATCACGCGCCCCGAGGATCACGTTCTCTCGCCCGAGCAATTCCGCTAGCGGAATTGCTCGATGCTTACGGTCCACGTGACGCTTCCGCGCGGACGCACCTTCAGCGTGTACGTGCCCGCCCCACTATGCGGCGCCACGGAGTCCGTCCCGACCCGAGCGAGCCCGATCCTCCCCGAGCCCGTACCGTCCCAGGAGAACATCGCCAAGCCCGATCCGAAGATCAGATAGCGCGGGTCGAGCTCGACGAGGATTCGCCATTCTCCCTCAGGCACCGTGACCTCGATCGGCGGCGAATCGTAGTCGCCGCTCCGACTCTCCGACCACGTCGTCATCCATTCGGGCGCGCGCGCGACCGTGAGCGTAACGGTCGAGCCGAGCACCGTGCGAGTCCCGGGGGCGGGCGACTGCCGCAGAACGGTTCCCGCCTCGGTTGTCGTCGATCCCTCGGTGACGACCTCCGTCTCGAAGCTGCCGTCGAGGCGCGCGGTTGCCTCATCGACGTCTACACCGCGGACGTCTGGCACGGGTGCGCGCGGTGGGCCGCTCGACACCCTGAGCTCTATCGGCCCCGGTCGTTCCGCCTCGTCGCCGGCGGCGACGTCGCTCGAGATGACGCGACCTTCGGGGATCTCCCAGGATTCCTCGGCACGAACACTGACCGCGAACCCGATCGCGCGCAGGGCGGCGGTGGCCGCCTGCCGCTCTGCTCCTTCAACGTCCGGAACCTCGGCGTACGCGGTTCCACGGCTCACACGCACGACGAGATCGAAGGAGCGTCGTTCGACCTGAGTCTCTGCGGTCGGCTTCTGGGTGACGATCCTTCCCTCGGTGATGGACTCCGAGTACACCCGCCCACCAACGGCGAGGGGAGCGTCAGCCACCTCGACGTGAGCGGCTTCGGCCGTCGCCACGCGAGCCTCGCCGACCGTCATCCCGGTCACCCGTGGAACGTCGACGACGCTGTCCGCGTTTGCGATCGTCGCACCGACGAAGGCGAGCGCACCCGCCGCGGCAATCGCTACTGCGACGGCGATCATTCGCCTGCCTCTCCGACGCTTTCTCGCGGCGTAGCGCGAGGGAGCCGCGAGAACCGCTGTTGCAGGCGCGGCTCCGAAGACCGCAGTCTCGCGATTCGACGCGTCGACCGCAACGGCCGCAGCGTCCGCGATCGAGGGTCGGGAGACTCCAAGGAGATCGAGTAACTCGACTGCGGTCGGACGGTCGGATGGGTTAGCGGAAAGGAGCGCCCCGATCGTCGTTGCGGCAGCGCGGGGAGCGTCGGGAACGAAGCTCGCAAGCGGTGGCGCGACCTCGTGGGCGCGACGGAGGCCGACGGCGAGTCGGTCGTCGCCCTCGAAGGGCGTCCTGCCCGCCAGCAGCCAGAAGAGCAGGCACCCGAGGGCGTAGAGATCGGTCGGGGTTTCGCTCTCGAGCCCTCGCGCCTGCTCGGGCGACCAGTACTCGGGTGTCCCGAGCAACATGCCCTGCGTGATCACGCTGGTCGACGATCGCGCGATCCGCGCGAGGCCAAAATCCGAGACGACGACGCGCCCCGTGGCACTCTCGATCAGGATGTTTCCGGGCGTCAGGTCGCGGTGGACGATGCCGCGGGCGTGCGCATACTCGAGTGCCGAGGCGATCGGTCGGGCGAGCTCCGAGACCTCCTGCCACGTCCACTCGCGGCCACGGGTCAGGTCGCCGAGGCTTGCACCATCGACGTGCTCCATGACGAGGAAGGGCGTTTCGCCGTCCTCGCCGTAGTCGTAGAGCCGAACGATGTGCTCGTGCTCGAGTGGGGCGAGCACCTGGGCTTCACGGGCGAACCGGCGTCGCAACTCGACGTCCTCGGCAATCCAGGGGTGAAGCAGCTTGACGGCCACATCGCGCTTCAGGTGACCGTCGTAGGCACGCCAGACGGTTCCCATACCGCCTTTGGCGATGCGGACGCGGAGCTCGTATCGGCCGGCGAGAAGGTCGGTCATCCGCGTGAAACCGCGCATTCGAGGAGCAAACAGGCGCGCAACGGCTGCGAACTGTAGCTGCCGACCCCGGGAGCCAAGTTGTAAAGTAAAGGAAAAGTCCCGCTTCGAGGGAATTACAACGCCCGGGAAACGTTGTACACTGTGAAGACATCGTTCCCGCGGGAACGCGTTTGACGGGGCCGCGCGCTTGCGGGCACCGAAGTGAACGATGTCAACGGGTCTTACCGAACGAACAAGCGCTCCACGCACGCGCGCGCACGACGACTACAGAGCGAAAGGATTCACCCTGACGACCACGATCGACATCCCTGCAATTGATGCCTTCCTGACTGACGCACAGGAGCGCGGCCGTGTTGAGACATCCGAGCTCGAGGCGCTTGCGCTCGAGCTGGACCTCAGCGAGTCCGCGCTCGAAGAGGTACGAGCGGCCCTCGTCGACCGGGCCATCCCCTTCGACACCGCCGATGACGCAGACGAGACCGACGCGGTTGCTGCCGCGGAGGAGGCCTCCTGGAGCGCCGATGCGTCCCAGGTTCTGACCGACTCGCTCCAGCTGTTCCTCCAGGACGTCGGCAAGCACAAGCTGCTGACGGCCGCCGAGGAGGTTGCGCTCGCGAAGCGCGTCGAGCGCGGCGACAAGACGGCCAAGGAGCGCATGATCAATGCGAACCTCCGCCTCGTCGTCTCGATCGCGAAGAAGTACCGCGGCCACGGGGTTCCCTTCCTCGATCTGATCCAGGACGGCGTGATCGGCCTCAACCGAGCGGTCGAGAAGTTCGACTGGCGCAAGGGCTACAAGTTCTCCACGTACGCCACGTGGTGGATTCGACAGGCCTGCCAGCGGGCGATCTCGAACCAGGGCGCCACGATCCGCGTGCCGGTGCATGTGCAGGAGCGGCAGCAGAAGCTCGCCCGGGCGCGCCAGCGCCTCGAGGTGAAGCTCGAGCGTGAGCCGACGGTCGAGGAGCTTGCGAAGGAGACGGGCCTAAAGGAGTCGCACATCGAGGAAGCTCTCTCGACGGCGGATGCCTCGGTATCCCTGAACCAGTCGGTCGGCTCCGACGGCGACGGCGAGCTCGGCGACCTGTTCGCCGACCGAAGCGCGGTCGACCCTGCTGACGAGGCAGACGAGACCCTGCAGCGGCTCGAGGTGCGTCGTGCAGTCGAGGCTCTACAGGAGCCCGACCGCCGCGTGCTCGAGCTCCGGTTCGGCTTCACGGGCGAGCAGTGGACGCTCGAGGCTATCGGCAAAGAGCTCGGCCTCACGCGCGAGCGCGTACGTCAGATCGAGTCCCGCGCGCTGACGCGCCTCCAGCACCAGCTGAAGGACGTCGTGCGGGCCGAGGGCGGCGACGTCGTGCTCGCGGCGTAAGAGCGCCTAACACAAGAGAAGCACAGGCCGTTGGCCGCGAGCGATGGGTGAGGCTCCAAGCCTCACCCACAGCCTGTCTCATCTGTACTACACGAGGGCCTGCTGAAGCGGGCCTTCGTTGTTCAACCGGTGTTTCTCAGGGCAGCCGCGATACCGGCGATCGAGCGGAGCAACGGCCGCTTCGCCGCCTCGTCGCCACCACGCCAGCCGCGGAGCAGGTCGACCTGGATCGCGTTCATCGGGTCAACGTAGGGATTGCGCAGGCGGATCGAGCGTTGCACGACCGGATGCCGATCGAGCAGCTCGTCCGCCTCGACAATCGCGAGGACCGCCTCGACCGTCCCGCGATGCTCGTCGGAGAGCGAGGCCCAGAACCGGTCACGGTCGGCGCCTGCCGGCACGAGCGACACGTACGACTCTGCGATCTCGAAGCTCGACTTGGCGAGCGTCATCTCGAGGTTCTCGACGAGCGCGCGGAAGAACGGCCACTCGAGGTAGAGGCGCCGGAGCCACGCGAGTCGCTCACCGTCGAGGCCGTAGGCGTGGAACGCCGAGCCACAGCCATACCAGGCGGGGAGCAGGCAGCGATTCTGCGTCCATGAGAAGACCCACGGGATCGCACGGAGCGCTTCCAGCTCGCCTGCGGCGGCGGCTTCAGGTCGCGACGATGGTCGGGAGCCGATCTCGAGCAGGGCCAGCTCGTCCAGGGGCGTGAAACATCGGAAGAAGGCGGGAAACGCCGGATCGTCCCAGACGAGGGCTCGGTACGTTGCGAGCGCTACCTCGGCGAGCTCGGCCATCGTGTCGCGTGCGCCTGCGTTGGGTGGTTCGAGCCCCACCACGTCCGGGAACATCGTCAGGAGCGTCCCCGAGACTGCCGCTTCGAGGTTGCGCTCGGCGAGACCCGCGAGCCCGTACTTGAATGCGATCGTCTCGCCCTGCTCCGTGAGCTTCAGCCGGCCATCGACGGCACCACTCGGCTGGGCGAGGATGCCGGCGTGCGTCGGACCGCCTCCCCGCCCCGCCGAGCCGCCCCGCCCGTGGAAGACCGTGACCTCGACGCCGCGGGCCTCGGCGATCCGCGCAAGCTCCTCCTGGGCGCGGTAGATCTCCCACTGGGCGGTCAGGTAGCCGCCGTCCTTGCCGGAGTCCGAGTAACCGACCATGACCTCGAGCTTCGAGCGGGGGCTCCGGTCGAGGATCTCCTCGACCAGCGAGCCGGCCGCTCGGAGATCGGCAATCGTCTCGAGGAGCGGAACGCCCTGGAGTGACGCCCCCGCCTCCCGAGCAAGGGCCTCGGCGTCGAGAACGTCGTCGGCTGTGCGCGTCATCGAGACGATCAGCCGATCGATCGCTCCCGCCCCATGGCGGACCTGCGCGCGCGACGCGGCGGCGAGCGTCGCACGAAGCCGATCGTCGGGTTGGTGGATGGCAGAGGCGTGAACGCGAACGTCGAGCTTCGCGAGATGCAGCCCGAATGTCCGGGCGCGAGCCCTGAGATCAGCAAGCCGGCCGTTCGCCACTCGTTCGCCCCGATGGGCGCGAAGCAGTGTGTCGAGATCGTCCAGATCGGCCACGAGCTCGGTGCCGTCCGCGTACTCGTCGGCCCCGAGGCGCTCCCAGATCTCGACGAGGATCGACCTGAACGGCTCGTCGTTGTCGGCCCGTTCCGCAACCGGTCCGATCACCGTCGTCGACATGCCCCACGCAGCCCCGAGTGCTCTCAGCTCTTCGCGGTAAAGGTCGCGGGCAAGCCGCCTCGCGCGCTCGAGCGCGTCCTCGATTGTCTCTGACCCCACATTCGGGTTGCCGTCGAGGTCACCGCCGATCCAGCTGCCGAATCGGAGCGCCCCGCCTGCGCCGCCGAGACGATCGCCAAGGGCTCGATCGAGGTCGGGAATCGCGTTCCAGAAGCTCTGCTCGAAGAACCAGAGGCCCTGGCGGATCTCGTCCACGACCCTCGGGCGCTTGGAGCGAATCTCGTCGGTCTGCCAGAGCAGTGTGATCTCCTCCGCAAGCGCTTCCTCGACACGTTGTCGCTCCGATTCAGGCGTGCCGTCGTCGTCCAGGCGCGCGAGGTGCGCAGCGACGCGACGATGAGCCTCGAGCACGGTGCGGCGCGTGGCCTCGGTGGGATGCGCCGTGAGTACGAGCTCGACGCGAAGGCGTCCACCGGCCGCCTGCAACGCGCTCTGCTCGACGCCGCCACGGTCCAGCTGGTCGTATGCCTCGGCGAGCGACTCGCGCGGGATGCGCCCCTCGGCCTCGTACTCGCGCCGGCGTCGGATGCGATGGTGCTGCTCGGCGATGTTCACGAGCTGGAAGAAGAGCGCGAACGCCCGGAGCACTGCGGCCTGCCGATCGTGATCGAGCGCTGCTACGGCCTCCCCTAGCTGGTCGCGCGAGCCGCCGGCCCGGGCGTCGCGAGCGAGCGCCCGAACCCGCTCCTCGTCGTCGAGCATCTCCTGGCCTTCCTGCTCGACCAGAACGCGCCCGAGCGTGTCTCCAAGGAGGCGGACGTTGGCTCGGAGCGCGGAGTCGGCGGACATGCTCTCACCCTAGAGAAATGCGAAACCCGCCTTGCGGGCGGGTCTCGGATGGAGCCGAGGGGGCTCGAACCCCTGACCTTCTGGCTGCCAGCCAGACGCTCTCCCAGCTGAGCTACGGCCCCACGAGCGCGATGCAGTGTAGTTGTTCGAATGCATAGTCGTCGGCCCAAGTGACCCGCTCGCCTACGCGCTTACAGCGGCCTCGAGCTTCGGCACGTCATTCCACAGATCCTCGAGCCGATAGAACTCGCGCGTCTCCTCGGTGAAGACGTGGAGTACGGAATCGTAATAGTCCGCGATGATCCAGGTTCCCTCGCGCTCGCCGGCGACCGCGCGCGGCAGGAGCTCGTGATCGCGCTTGAGCACGAAGTGCACCTCGTCGCTGATCGCCTTCGTCTGCCGGGTATTGCCACCCGTCGCGATGACGAAGAAATCGGTGTAGTCGCACACCGTCCGCATGTCGAGGATGATGACGTCGGTCGCGAGCTTCTCCTCACAGAGGGCGGCGATGCGGCGAGCTTGCTCGAGCGATGTCAGGTCGGTCAACTTCCTCGGTCGGGATGGGCCACACGGCCCGGCAATTGATGGCGCGCAGTGTACCGGCGGTTTTCGGAGCTCAGTCGGCGCCATAGAGGCCCAGGCGATCGATCGCCTCGACGACCGTCGCCGGCACGAGGTCGTCGATCGGAAAACCGGCTGCCACCCGCTCACGGATCTCGGAGGACGAGATCGGGAGCGGCGTGATCGGGAACAACTCGATCCGCTCCGGCCGCGCGAGCGACGCGACGACGCGCTCGAGATCGTCCCGATCGGTGCCCGGACGGGTCGCGGCGCCGATGCGCGCCAGCTCGAGTACACGCTCCGGCCTCGTCCAGGTGGGGAACGCAGCGAGCTCGTCGGCGCC
>NZ_JBDSNT010000134.1:0-10636 GCF_039915195.1 Gaiella sp. | reverse complement strand
GGAGGACGCCCGTCTCATCGCAGAGAGCCCTCAGGCCCTGGAGGTATTCGGTGGAGAGAGCGTGGACGCCGGCGGTCAGCAGAACCGGCTCGACGATGATCGACGAGACCGTACGTACCCCCTCCTGCTCGATCACGTCGCGCATCTGGGCGAGGCAGCCGAGCGTGCAGGATCCTGTGCAGGCACGGCAGGAGCCCGGAATCGGCGCATGGGCATGGATCCCGCCGGAGAGGAACGGCTCGTACGGGTTTCGCAGTTGTGGCCACCCGGTCGCCGTGAGGGCACCCATCGTGGCGCCGTGGTAGGAACGATAGAACGAGATCGTCTTGTACCGTTCGGGGCTGCCGCTCTGGCGGTGGAACTGCCGTGCCATCTTGAGCGCCGCCTCCGTTGCCTCCGAACCGCTCGAGAGCTGCTTGACGACGTCGTACCTGCCACCGGTGAGCCGGATCAGCTCGGACGCGAGCTCCAGGGCGCGGTCGGTGGTCGTCATGATCGGCGACGAGAACGAGAGGCGCCGGTGCTGCGCGGTGATCGCCGCGATGATCTCGTCGTTGCCGTGCCCGAGGCTGACGGCGAAGACCCCCGAGAGCCCGTCGATGTATCGACGGCCTTCGTGGTCAGTGAGCGTGATGCCGTCCCCCTCCACCATGATCAGTGGATCCGCGGTGAACGTCTGCATCTGGTTGAAGTCGACCATTACGTGGCGCGCAGCCTCGCGCAGGTCGAGGAGGTTCAGGTGGGTATTCCGAGTCTCAGGCATGCGCGTAAGTGTCTCTTTGTCAGACCAAGAAGTCAAGTAGTCGGTCGATTTCACGGTACGAGCTGTCCGGAGATAGACGTTCGCCTCAATTTGACTTGTCTGACCAAGAGATCATAGGATCGGGCGGAATGCTGGCCACCTCGATCCGACGCCACGGCACGGCAGGATCCGCCCGTCGATGACCGCACCCGTCGCGCGCCTTCATCTCTCGACCGTGGCACCGAGCCTCTCACCCGCCTCGAAGGGAATCGGCCGTCCCGTCGGTACCCCGTTGACCGTCCTCGAGGGAGTCGTCGACGCGCGCGGGGCCTCCTCTGCCGGCCTCCCTCCCGCCCGCACGTGGCTCGTCGTCGTAGAGCTCGAGGACGCAGACGGCGTCATCGGCGTCGGGACTGCCGGATTCGGCAACCCCGCCACGATCGAGATCCTGCGCCAGCTCGAGCCACTCGTCATCGGCCGCTCGCCGTCCGAGGTCGGTCACATCTGGGAATCCCTGTACCGCGCCACACTCAACGTCGGCCGTCGCGGGGTGGCGCTCCACGCGGTCAGCGCCATCGACATCGCGCTGTGGGATCTCTTCGGCAAGCAGCTCGGCGTTCCCGTCTACGAGCTCCTCGGCGGCAAGATGCACTCCTCGCTGACCGCGTACGCGAGCTGGCTCTACGCGACCGAGGATCTCGACGCCCTCGCGAACGAGGCTGCCGGGTGGGCCGCGCAGGGTTTCGGCGCCGTCAAGCAGCGGCTCCCGAACGGGCCACGCGAGGGGAGAGAGGGAATCCGGAGGAACGTCGAGCTCGTGCGAACGGTGGTCGACGCGGTCGGCCCGGGCGTCGACGTCATGGCCGACGCGTACATGAGCTGGGACGTGGGCTACGCAATCCGGTGCATCCGCGCGATCGAAGACGAGGGGATCCGGTTGCGCTGGCTCGAGGAGCCTGTCATCCCCGACGACATTCCCGGTCTGGCGCGCATCAGAGCCGCCGTGTCGACACCGATCGCCGCGGGCGAGCACGAAGCGACGCGGTACGGCTTCCGTGCTCTCGTGGAGGCCGGCGCCGTCGATGTCCTCCAGCCCGACGTCAACCGCCTCGGAGGGATCACCGAGGCGCGACGCGTGTGGGCGCTCGGCGAAACGTTCGGCCTCGACGTGGTTCCCCATCTCGGCTTTGCTCACAACGCTCAGCTCGCCATCACGAGCCTCGCGACCCCACTCCTCGAGTACATGCCTCCACCGGCCACGCCCGCCGAGGCGGACGAGGATCAGATCTTCTGGGTTGCCTTCCCCGACGAACCACGTGCCGAAGGCGGCAACGTGACGTTGTCGGGCCGTCCGGGGCTCGGTGTCGGTGTCGACCGAACGGTGTTGACGAGAATCCCGGAGTGACTGCGACGGTGACGACGTCGAGGCCAGACCACGCGACCCTCGCAACGCTGTCCGCGATCGAGCGTCGGGTGCTGTGGTTGGCCGTGCGGATCGTCGATTTCGCGAATCGAGAACGGCCGCGGGGTGACGGATTGAAGGTGGGTGGCCATCAGGCGTCGTCCGCGTCGATGGTGACGTTGATGACAGCGCTCTACCTGGCGGATCTTCGCGCCGAGGACAGGGTCTCGGTGAAGCCGCATGCGTCACCGGTGCTGCAGGCGATCGAGTATCTGCTCGGGCGGTTGGATCGTTCGTACCTGACCCGCTTGCGCGACTTCGGCGGCCTCCAGGCGTACCCGTCCCGGACGAAGGATCCCTACCCCGTCGACTACTCGACCGGATCCGTGGGTCTCGGATCGGCAGCGCCGCTGTTCGGCGCACTCGCGGATCGATTCACGCAGTCACGACTCGGCGTCTCGACGGGCGGGCGCTTCATCTCACTGCTAGGCGACGCGGAGCTCGATGAGGGAAACATCTGGGAGGCGCTCGCAGATCCGTTGACGCGGCGCCTCGGAAACGTGCTGTGGATCGTGGATCTGAACCGACAGTCGCTCGACCGGGTGATTCCCGGGATCCGTGCCGCTGAGCTCGAGGCGCAGTTCCGCGCGAACGGCTGGGAAGTGATCGAGCTGAAGTACGGCAGGCGCCTTCGTGAGGCGTATGCGCGTGAGGGTGGTGAGGTGTTGCGACGGCGCATCGACGAGATGCCCAACGAGCAGTATCAGTCGCTCTTCGGCGCTTCGGAGGAGGTCGTCTGCGCGACGGTGGCCGACGGCGTCGAGGGCGAGGAGCGCGCGGTGCTGGGGCGCCTGCTCGACCTCTACGCGGGCCGTGTGGCGCCACTCGTGCGCGACCTCGGTGGCCACGACCTCGGCGACGTGCTCGACGCGCTCCGGCGTGCGAGGGAGACGCCCGACCGGCCGACGGTGATCTTCGCCTACACGATCAAGGGGTACAACCTCGAGATCGCAGGGCGTCCCCAGAACCATTCCGCTCTCCTCGACGCCGCGCAGATCGACCGGCAGCGCGATCGGGCCGGCCTCACTCCCGAGACGGAGTGGGACGGCTTCACTGCAGGGTCGCCCGAGGCAGAGCTCCTTGCCCAGGCCGGCAAACGCCTCGACCGGGGTGTCATTCCTCCTGCACCCCGGATCGAGGTGCCTCGGACGATCTCTATTCGCGACCCTGGGGAAACCTCGACACAGGCTGCGTTCGGCCGGATCCTGCTCGACCTATCCCGCGTCGACGAGGTGAGCGAGCGGCTCGTCACGGTTGCACCGGATGTCTCCTCCTCGACGAACCTGGGCGGCTTCATCAACAAGACCGGCGTCTGGGGTCCCGACGAGGAGCCCGTCTACGACGAGATGGCCGACTCGCCGTTGAAGTGGCGTGTCGGTCCCGGCGGCCAGCACATCGAGATGGGGATCGCGGAGATGAACCTCGTTCTGCTCCTCGGTCAACTCGGTCTCAGCTGGGATTTCCAGCGCGAGCGGCTGTTCCCGATCGGCACCCTCTACGACCCGTTCGTGATGCGGGCTCTGGAAGGGATCGTGTACTCGACCTACTCAGGATCGCGGTTCGTTCTCGCTGGCACACCTTCGGGGATCTCGCTCTCGCGCGAGGGCGGCGCACACCAGTCCCTCAACACGCCCGGGATCGGGATCGAGACACCCGGCCTGACCTATGCCGAGCCGTGCTACGCGCGTGAGCTCGAGTGGCTCTTGCTCGATGGGCTCGCGCGTATGCAGACTCCCGACGGCGAGGCCCTCTACCTGCGCCTCTCGACGACTCCTGTCGATCAGCAGCCGTTCACGGCGGCCGCAGCTCGGCTCGGAGAAGAGCGGCTGCGGGCCGATGTCGTCGCGGGCGGATTCCGCCTCCGCGAGCCGGGAGTGAGCGACGATCGCGTCATCCTCGCGGCGTGCGGCGCCATCGTTCCCGAAGCTCTCGCGGCGGCAACCCTCCTTTCCGAGGAAGAGGGCGTGGAGGCGGCCGTGCTCTGCCTCTCCTCCCCTGACCGCCTCTACCGCGACTGGCAGACACGCCGGGCAGCACCCCTCAGCGGGCGAGCCCCCGGCATATCGCACCTCGAGAAGCTCGTTACCCCTGGCGGACGCGACCTCCCCGTCGTCACCGTCATCGACGGAGCAAGCCATGCGCTCTCGTTCGTCGGCAGCGCGCTCGGCGTCCGCTCGGTCGCACTCGGTGTGGACCGCTTCGGTCAGACCGGCAGCCAGCCAGAGGTCTACGCCGAGTACGGCATCGACGCCGCCTCGATCGCGACGGCGGCTCTCGTCGCACTCGAGCCATAGCCCGGCCCGCGAGTCGAATGTCAGAATGCACCCCATGAGAGACGAGACCTTTGGCACCACACACTGCCGCTTCGGCGTCGCGCGGCGCGACGTGACACCACCCGCGGGCATCTACGCTCGCTCTTGGGGGGCGGCAACCCACGAGGTCGCGGAGGGCATCCATCGCCCGTTCACGGCGACCGCAGCCGTCGTCGCTCCGCTCGAGGGCGAGGCGCCAACGCTCGCGCTCGTGGCCCTCGATATCGGCTGGTTCCAGTATGTGGAGGACGAGCAGGCACTCCGAGCCTCGGTGCTCCAGAGGACCGGCCTTGGTGAGAACGAGCTCCTGATCCAGATGTCGCACACCCACGCGGGAGCCAACACCAACTCTCACCTCGAGGGCAAGCCCGGGACAGAGATGATCGCCCCGTACCTCGACCATCTTGCGGTCGAGGTCGGTGATGCCGTCGTCGAGGCGCGCTCGCGGCTCGTTCGAGCCACCGTCACGTACGGCACGGGGCGGTGCAGCCTCGCCGCGAACCGCGACCTGTGGGACGCCTCCGAGGAGCGCTACGCGTGCGGCTACAACCCCGGCGGCGTGACCGACGACGCCGTTCTCGTCGCACGCGTGACCGACGACGCCGGCTCGACGCTCGCAGCACTCTTCAACTACGCGTGCCACCCGACCACCCTCGCCTGGGAGAATCGCCTGCTGTCGCCCGACTTCGTGGGCGCGGCCCGCGAGGTTCTGGAGCAGGCGTTCGGCGCGCCGGCCCTCTTCCTCCAGGGCGCGTCAGGCGACCTCGGGCCACGCGACAACTACGTCGGCGACGTTGCCGTGGCCGACGGGAACGGTCGCCAACTCGGTCATGCCGCTGCCGCTGCGATCGAGGCGCTACCGCCTCCGGGAACCCGGTTCGTCTACACGGGCATCGTCGCCTCGGGCGCGAACCTCGGCACGTGGGAGTACAAGCCGTGCACGGCGGAGCAACTCGAACGCGCTGCGAGGCTCGAGGGCACGCTGACTCACGTCGAACTCGAACGGAAGACCGATCTCGGCGTTGTCGAGGGTGCATCGAACGCGTCACCTGACTCGCCGCAGGAACGCGAAAAGGCACTCCGCCGGGAGCTGCTCCGCCTCGCTCTCGGTGACGACCCCGTGCACCGGATGCCGATGTGGGTCTGGCGTCTCGGCGAGGCTCTGCTCGTCGCCGTGCCGAACGAGCCCTACGCCATCTTCCAGGTCGAGCTGCGCCGGCGCTTCCCCGACACCCCGCTCCTCGTCCTGATGACGACGAACGGCGGCGTCGGCTACCTGCCGCCGCGCGAGACGTACGGCGCCGGGCTCTACCAGGAGCAGCAGTCGCCCTTTGCCCCTGGCTGCCTGGAGAAGACGATCGAGGAGGCCGCAGCGGCGCTCGAGGGCCTGCGGCCCGGGCGCGAGACACCGGCACGCAGCTGACGGCCGTCGGCTCAGTAGTCGGCGACGCCTCCGTCGGGCCAGGAGCGCGAGGGAAGAGCAGCGTCGCGCGACGGCCTCCGCCGCGCTTCGTCCTCGTCCAGCTCGAGCCCGAATCCCGGGCCGGCCGGCGGCACGACGTAGCCGTCCGTGGCGCGGGGCGCGTTCGGGAAGAGCTCGTAGAGCGGCTCGAGCTCCATCCACTCCTGGATCCCGAAGTTCGGCACCGCCATGTCGACGTGCAGGCACGCGACGCCGTTCACCGGCGAACTCGCGTGGTGAAGGGCCGAACGCTGCCCGTGCATCTCCCCGGCCGCGAGGATCTTCTTCGCCTCGGTGATCCCTCCCGCATGCACCATGTCGATGCGGAGGTAGTCGACGAGCTCGTTCTCGATCAGCGGCTGAAACTCCCACTTATGAGAGAGCTGCTCGCCGGTCGCGAGCGGCAAATTCACCTTGTCACGGACGAGCTGCAACGACGACGGATTGAGCGGGCGAATCGGATCCTCGTAGAAGTAGAGGCGAAACGGCTCGAGCCCTCGCCCGAGGTACGCCGCCTCCGCAGGGCTGAACATCGTGTGGGCGTCGAGGAGCAGGTCGACCCCCTCCCCGAGCGCTCCCCGCAGCGCCTCCGTGGCGGCGATCGTCTCGACGATCGACCGCTGCGGATCCCAGCGTGCCAAACCCTCCTCGTCGAACGCCGCAAGCGGGCCGTACCGGAGCGCGGTGAACCCGAGTGAGCGCCAGCGAAGCGCGTCCTCGACGAGCGCCTCGGTCGAGTCGCCGGCAAGATGCCTGTAGACGCGCACGCGGTCGCGCGTCGGCCCGCCGAGCAGCTCGTACACCGGGACGCCGAGCCGTTTCCCCTTCAGATCCCAGAGCGCCAGATCGATGCCCGCGACGGCACTCATGATCACCTGCCCGTTCGACCAGAACGTACCGCGCGTCATCTCGCCCCACCAGTGCTCGATCTTCCCGGGGTCCTGCCCGACGAGCAGGTCGCGGAAGTGGTCGAGGATCCCGAGCACGCCCCGGCCCCGGCCGGCGAGGCTCGCCTCACCGATCCCGGTCAGCCCCTCGTCCGTTCGCACGAGCACGATGATCACCGCGTACTCGTAGCCCGGGCCGACGCTCACCGGTAGCGTTTCGATCTCCGTGATCCTCACTCGAGCACTCCTCCCGTTCCCGTGATTGTCGATATCCATACACATGTCGGGGAGTACCCGGCGCACATCGACGAGAGATTTGCGGCTCAGGCGCGCGAGGCCTGGGCCGAGGTCACGCTCGGCGGCACGGTCGAAGAGCACCGCGAGCACGCGCTCGCGGGAGTGAACCGAGCCGTCGTGCTCGCATTCGACGCACAGGCAGCCGGTTTCGTCGTCCCGAACGACTACGTCGCCTCGTACGTCGCGACGGATCCCGCCCGCCTCATCGGCTTCGGCTCGGTCGACCCATCCTCACCGACGGCGATTGACGAGCTCGAGCGAATGACGGGCGATCTCGGCCTCGTCGGCTGCAAGCTCGGGCCGATCTACCAGAACATCGACCCGCTCGATCCACGCTTCCTGCGGGTCTGCGAGGCTCTCGAGCGCCTGGGGCTGCCGATGTTGATCCACCAGGGCACGACGTTCGCACGGGCGGGCTCGCTCCTCCAGGCGCGTCCGATCCTCCTCGACGAAATCGCGCTGCGCTACCCGGAGCTCAGGATCGTGATTGCCCACATGGGCCACCCGTGGTTCGACGAGACGATCGCGGTCATTCGTCGCCACCCCCACGTCTACGCCGATGTGTCGGCTCTCGTCGGGCGTCGCTGGCTCCTGTATCAGGCGCTCGTGGCGGCCGTCGAGTATCGCGTCACGCACAAGCTGCTGTTCGGAACCGATTTCCCGTTCTTCACCGCGAGCCAGACGATCGACGGTCTACGGTCGGTCGCAGGTGACGCCTTCGGTGTCGGAATGCCGACGATCGATCCCGACGTGATCGAGGAGATCATCCACAGGCCGTCACTCGACCTGCTCGGTATCGACTGAGTCGTCCTCGTCTTCCCAGTCCCACCGGTCGCGCTCGGCGTCATACCCCTCCAGCTCGGGAACCACGAGCGGCGGCACGAAGTTGCGCTCGACGGTGTCGGCGACGATCGCGGCTGCCCGCTCGAGCTCCTCATCGCCGATCAGGCGGTGCGTGACGAGGCGAATTCTGCTCGTGTCCCGCTCGAGCACCCGCAGCCCTGCCGCCGCGAGGAGATCGACGAGCCGAGCAGGCTCGATTCCCGTCGCGGTGACGTCGGCAAGCACGATGTTCGTCTCGATCACCTCGGGAGTCGTTACGCCGGGAACGGCGGCAAGCAGCCGGCCGAGATCACGGGCCCGGCGGTGGTCGTCGGCGATCCGGTCGACCATCGTGTCCAGCGCTACGAGGCCGGCGGCCGCAGGGATTCCCGCGCGATGGACGCTCGCGCCACCGAGCCGCTTCAACATCAGCCGTGCCCGCTCGACGACCTGCTCGCTCCCTGCCAGCACCGCTCCCATCGGGGCAGACAGCGCCTTGTTGAGCGAGAAGACGATCGAGTTGGCCGGAGCCGCGAGATCGGCGAGCGGTGCGCCCAGAGCGACGGACGCGTTGATGAGGCGGGCGCCGTCGAGATGCACGCGAGCTCGATGCTTCTTCGCGGCGGCGGCAAGGGCCTGCGTCAGCGGAACGGTGAGCGTCGTGCCGCCGGCGCGCGTGTGCGTGTTCTCGAGGATGAGGAGTGCGGCGCCCTCCTCCTTGACGAGGGCGGAAACGGCGACGGGATCCATCCGACCGTCGGCAGCCCAGAGCGAGCGCGGCTCGAGGCGAGCGATCTCCTCCATTCCCATCGCCTCCGACGTCATCACGTGCGAAGCCGCTTCGACGACGACGCGATCACCGGGGACGCAGAAGGTGAGCATGGCGACAAGGTTGCCCATTCCGCACGTGGGAACCCAGAGCCCGGCCTCCTTGCCGAGCAGCGCCGCGACCCGCTCGCAAAGAGCGTTGACCGAGCGGTCCTCGCCGAAGGTCGCCCACCCGAGCTCCGCCGCTCGCATCGCCTCCCACATCTCGTCGGTCGGAACCGACAGGAGATCGGAGCGGAGATCGATCATGCTCGAGCGGGCTTGGTGTGGGTTGGGAGTGCGGCTGGGACGGTCATGCACCATGGAGCGTGTTCGCTCCGCTGCGTGCAGGGCCGCATCCAGGTGTGCTCGCAACCCATCTCAAGACCGCAACAGGTGCCGACCCGGTCGCGCGCCGGTGTGTTCACCGTCATCAACGACGAGGGCGCCGTTGACGAGCACGTGCTCGACGCCCCGCGCATAATGGTGCGGATCGTCGACCGTCGAGACCTCGTCGAGACCGTCGTAGTCGAACACGACCACGTCCGCCGCATACCCCGCCCGCAGAAGTCCCCGGTCCCAGAGGCCGAAGTGCGCTGCCGGCATGCTCGTCATCTTGCGGATCGCCTCCTCGAGGCGGAGCGTCCCGTTCTCCCGCACATGGTGGGTGAGGTAATGGACGTGGCCGGAGTACCCGAGCGGATGCCGGAGGACGTCAGCGAGCGGCCCCTCGGTCGTGACCGTGAACGTATCGACTCCGAGGCAGAAGAGTGGGTGCGAGATCATCTCGGCCATGTGCTCGTCCGTGAAGAGTCGCCCGACGACGAGGATGCTCTCGTAACTCTCGCCGGCGTCGGCGAGCACGTCGAAGAAGCAGTCCCACGGGTCGACCTTGCGCAGATCCGCGATCTCGGCGAACGAGAGGCCATCCCAGTCGGGGTGCTGCTCGCTCGCCTGCAGGCGGACACGGTCCCACTCGCCCTTGTGGATGAACCGCCAGTACCGGTCGCACTCCGTCCGCAACTGCTTGCGCGTGTCGGGATCGCGCAGGCGTGCGACCGCGGCGGCGCTGCCGTCGGCTGCGACCCAGGGGGGCAGGATGCCGGAGAGCTGCCCGAGGCCGTCGAGGAACGGGGTTGTATCGGCAAGAACGTCCATTCCCTCCTCGCGCGCAGCTGCCATCATTTCTACGGCCCGTTCCCAACCACGATCGGGCGCCCCGGTGTTGTGCCGCACGTTGAGGTGCGAGATCTCGGCGCGGGCGCCGCCGGCGCGCGCAACCTCGAGGAACTCCGCGATCGCCTGCAGGATCCCCGAATCGCGGTTCCGGACGTGGCTCGTGTAGATCCCGTCGTATTCGCCCGCGATCGCGTTGAGCCGTACGAGCTCCGCGGTCGTCGCCTCGCGTCCGGGGTTGAACTCGAGCCCGGTCGACATCCCGAGCGCGCCCGCCTCCATCGCCTCGTGCATGAAGCGATCCATCATCGCGGCCTGCACCTCGGTCGGTTGTGAGCCAGAGACACCAGCGGCGAGCCTGATCGAGTTGTGACCGACGAACCACGCGAGGTTCGGCGTGTGCCCGACGTCGGAGAGGAAATCCAGGTGCTCGCCGAACGTCGTCCACGGGATCACGGGTCCGTCGAAGCCGAACGTGTGGAGGCGGCCGCTCATGTACTCACGCGAGTGGTCGGTGACGGGCGCGTAGCTCCAGCCGCAGTTGCCGACGACCTCGGTGGTCACGCCCTGCCGAATCGTGCTCTCGGCGGTCGGGTTCGCGAGCAGCGAGAAGTCGCTGTGGCTGTGCGGGTCGACGAATCCCGGGCAGACGACCTTTCCGGCCGCGTC
>NZ_JBDSNT010000114.1:0-37361 GCF_039915195.1 Gaiella sp. | reverse complement strand
CCAGGTCCTACGCCGATCCGACCGAAGTCGCAATCGAGCCACCAGCAACCTCAAAGCGGCACGCCCAATGTCATGTTTTGTGTCAGGAAATGCAGACAGACCCAGACAACCCCAGCGAACGCAAACTGCCCGGAACCGCCTGTTTACAGGCTGTCGACTACTTCACAGAGTGGGAGTGATGCCCCAAAACTCACTTGTCGAGCTGGTGCTCTCCCAACTGAGCTAAGCGCCCTCGAACCGGGATCTTACCGTGCGCCGCCGAGTTTCGCCTCCAGGCCTGCGAGTGCCTTGCCTGCGAGCGCCCTGAACGTGCCGCCGAGGAATGGCTCCGCGACGCGCAACACGCCCTTGAGCCTGAAGTCAGCCGTGTAGGTGATGCGCGTGCCGCCTGCTACCGCAGCCTCGAACGCGATCGTGTCGAGCGACGTCGCCCTCTCCCCCACGCCGTCGAGGACGATGCGCTCGTTGGGCGCGAAAGCGGTCACCGTGTATGTGAACGGCATCGTCTTGCCCCGGAACTCGGCCTGTACCGCGTAGATCGTGCCCACGTCACCTTCACCCGAGACCCTCGTTGATTCATGAATGCCCGGATCCCACTCAGCGACAGTCGTGAAGTCCGCCACGTACGCGAACGACTCCTCGACGGAGCGGGGCACCTCGATCACCTCGGTGACGACCATACGCCTAGAAGATCTCCGGACACCAGGGCTTGACGTCGACCCGGTAGAGCGCGTCTGCGCGGGCGACGCCGCCTCGCACAACCTCTTCCACGCGCCCCGCGCGTGCGAGCTCGGCAAACGTGAAGCCGCCGAGGTAGGCCGAGGCGAGCGCCTGCATATCGAGGCGCAGGTCGGCCCGGCGCCGTGACCTCTTCGCGACACCGGCCTCGATCGTCCACACCCCGACGTTGTCCGGGAAGATCGGGTCGGAGGCGATCTCGAACGTCACACGCCCGTCGCCCGTCACCGCTCGCGCCGAGAGCGCAGCGCCGACGTCCACGAGCCGCAGCCAGAGCCCGTCGAGGACGCGCCAGTGCAGGCGGTTCGGCCGTTGCACGAGCAGGAACAGCGGGTGATCGACGCCCAGCAGATCGCAGTGGATCTCCGCAACCCAGTCGATGCCGAGGAGGTAACGCCAGAGCTCACGCGTCGCAGCAGGCGTCTCACCGATCGCCTCGACGACGACGACCTGACTCACGTTGTGCGGCCCGTCCCACTCGAGCTTGATGCGATAGAGCGCGTAGCCGACCGGACGGCCGTCGATCTCGAGCAGGAGCCGGTTCAGCTCTCCCCCGCCGCGCCGTCGCTCGGGCCGATCGTCGAGCTTCCTGACCTCCCACCACGCATCCGTGCGCGAGACGAACCCGGGCGAGGCTCGCCGCACGCGGTCGTAGATCCGCGGGAACACCTTTGCGGCCTCGTCGTGCCCGACGAGACGTGTGGTGCCGGTTCTGCCCGGTAGCTCGGTGCGCAGCGCAGCGTGGCCGCGCGAGGCCTTGATCATCACGTCCTGGGACGCCATTCCGTACCCGAAGCGTCCGTAGATCGTCTCCTCCGACGCCCAGAGGGCAGCAAGAGGCTCGCCGCGCTCGCGCACGTCGGCGAGCTGGGCACGCATCATGCGGTCGAGGATCCCTCTGCGGCGGTGGGTCGGCAGGACACCCACGACGGTGACTCCCGCGCATGCGACCGGCCCACCCGGAACCGTCAGCTCGAACGGGAAGACACCGGCTCCACCGACGATCGCTGGCCCGTCGAACGCGCCGTGCATCCGCTCGAAGGGGAGGGTTCGTGCAAAGTTGACGAGGCTGTCCTCGCTCGAGAAAGCACCGCCGAAGTAGTGGCCGATCGCACCGACGGCGCTGGCGAACTCGGCCTGATCACGGGTTGGTCGGATGCGAATTGCCATCAGTGACCGCTCCGGAATATCCTGCCACGCTGCGCGTGGCTGCAAACACATCGCGGGGCTTCGTCCTCGGTCGCACCCGAACAACCCGGTATGGGAGCTCCCTGCGTCCTCGCCCTGCTCGGTTTTCGCCAGCGCACCACGACAGGATATCCCGAAGCGACCACTAGATCTTCTCGAGCGGAGCATATTCGAGCATGAGCTTTCGTTCGCTCTGGTCGTTCGCGAATCGCACCGTCACGAGCCCGCCCGGCTCGATCCTGGTCACGACGCCCTCGCCGAGCGAGCCGTGCCGAACCGAGTCGCCGGTCTGTAACGACGGGATGTCGCTCGGCTCACGCGTCGGCGTCGAAGACGACGACGTCGTCTGCCCACCCGCGCCGTAGCTCGACCACGACGAGGGGCGCAATCGCTCGCGCTCGACGTCAGCCGGGAGCTCGTCGAGGAACCGCGACGGCAGGTTGTACTCGCGCCGGCCGTAGAGCGATCGCGCCATCGCATGGGTTAGCGCCAGCTTCTCCATCGCGCGGGTCATCCCGACATACGCGAGCCGTCGCTCCTCCTCGATCTCGTTGTCCTCGATCGAGCGGGAGTGCGGGAAGATCCCATCCTCCATCCCGATCAGGAAGACACCGCGGTACTCGAGTCCCTTCGCGTTATGGATCGTCATCAGCGTCACGAGCGACTGCTCGCCCGCGAGGCCGTCCTGGTCGGAGACGAGGGAGATCTCCTGGAGAAAGGTGGAGAGCGTCGGCTCCTCGTGCTCGGCGCGGTACTCCTGGGCCACTCCGACGAGCTCCTCGAGGTTCTCGATCCGGCCGCGCGCCTCGATCGTCCGCTCGGCCTCGAGAAACTCGATCGTGCCACTGCGCTCGAGAACCGTCTCGAGCAGCTCGTCGATCTCGAGCTCCTGCGCCGCCGACTGCAACGATTGCATCATCGTGTGAAACCCCCGAACGGCCTTGACAGCGGCCGTGCCGAGCCCCGCGGCCTCGGGGTCGGCCATCGACTCGAACAGGGTCACGCCGAGCACATCGGCGTGCGTGACGAGCCGCTGCAGCGACGTGTCGCCGAGACCACGGCGCGGTCGGTTCGCGATACGCAGCAACGAGACGGCATCCGCCGGGTTGTCGAGAACGGACAGGTACGCGATCGCGTCCTTGATCTCGGCACGCTCGTAGAACCGCGGGCCACCGATGACCTGGTACGGAATCTGCTGCCGCACGAGCACGTCCTCGAGTACGCGGCTCTGGGCGTTCGTCCGGTAGAAGACAGCCAGCTCTGACGCCGACCAGCCCTCCTCGACGAGGCGTGCAATCTCGGAGGCGACGTAACGAGCCTCCGTGTGCTCGTCCTCGACCTCCACGACCTGCACGGGGTCGCCCTGCCCGAGTTCGGAGAAGAGGTGTTTCGGCTTGCGGTCTCGATTGTTCTCGATCACCGCGTTGGCGGCTCCGAGAATCGCGTTCGTAGAACGGTAGTTCTGCTCCAGCGCGATTGAATGGGAGCCTGGGAAGTCGCGCTCGAAGTCGAGGATGTTGTTGATATCGGCCCCACGGAAACCATAGACGGACTGATCGGGGTCTCCCACCGCAAACACGTTCCGCTCCTCGCCTGCGAGCAACTGCAACAACCGGTACTGCGCGTGGTTCGTGTCCTGGTAGTCGTCGACGAGGATATAGCGGAACGTGTGCTGCCAGTGCGCCCTGACCTCCGGGAAGCGCTCGAGCGCCTCGACTGTGAGCATGAGCATGTCGTCGAAGTCGACGGCGTTCGAGGTGATCAGCCTCCGCTGGTAGCGCTCGTACACCTCCGCGACGGTCTTGTCGTAGAACGAGGCGACGCGGCTCATGTACTCGTCCGGCCCGATCAGCTGGTTCTTTGCATTCGAGATCTGGTTGTGGATTCCCCGAGGCGTGAAGCGCTTCGGGTCGACGCCGAGATCCTCGAGACACGCCCTCACGACCCGCACCTGGTCGGCCTGGTCGTAGATCGTGAAGGTCGAGCGATAGCCGAGGCGCTCGGCGTCACGCCGCAGCATCCGCCCACACGCGGCATGGAAGGTGAGAATCCAGGCGGCGCGTGCCTGCCTCCCGAGCATCTTCTCGAGTCGCTCGCGCATCTCCCCCGCCGCCTTGTTCGTGAAGGTGATCGCGAGGATCTCGTTCGGCCGCACGCCATGGGCGCGAATCAGGTGCGCGACACGGTGCGTGAGCACACGGGTCTTCCCGGAGCCTGCGCCGGCGATGACGAGAAGCGGACCGTCGACGTGCAGAACGGCCTCTCGCTGGGCCGGATTGAGGTCGGCGAGAAGATCTTCGTGGGGCGCGACGCTCATGCGTCGATGCTAGCGGCGCTCTCGGAGTGGGTCGCCGTGGCCTCAACCGTCGTGTTGCTTCAGTATCGATAGTCACTTTGAATTGTATAGTTATGCTTACACCCCCCGAAGCAAGGAGACCCACGTGTCCGTTCTCGAAGAAGTCATTGCCGCGAACCAGGCGTACTCCAAAACGTTCGGCGACAAGAGTGAGTTGGCCCTACCCCCGGCGCGGCGGTTTGCGATCCTCACGTGCATGGACGCGCGACTCGACCCCGCGAAGTACGCAGGGCTGAGCGAGGGAGACGCCCATGTCATCCGCAACGCCGGCGGTCGCGCGAGCGATGACGCGATCCGGTCTCTCGTCATCTCCTACAAGCTTCTCGGGACTGCTGAGTGGTTCGTGATCCACCATTCTGATTGCGGGATGGAGTTCTTCACCGATGAGCTCATGGGAGAGTTGCTCTCCCAGAGCCTCGAGACAGCGGCGCTCGGGCCCGATGGCTTCCATGACGTCGGAACGAACCCCGGGTCGACGGCCGGCCGAGACATCTCCTGGCTGACGATCGCGGATCGCAACCAGAGCGTCGTGGACGACGTGCGGCGCATTCGCAACCACCCGCTCGTACCTTCACGCATTCCGATCTACGGCTACGTCTACGACGTCAAGACGGGTGTCCTCAACGAGATCGCCGAGGCAACCGAGGCCGGCCGGCCCGGCTGAGGGTCACACGCCGAGCGTCGCTCGCTCAGCCGTTCTCGAGAACGACGACGCCATCGTCGTCGCTGTACAGCATTGCGCCCGGTCGGAACGTGATGCCCCCGAACTCGACCGGGACATCGGCCTCACCCGCTCCCGCCTTGCCGCTCGGTCGCGGGTTCGTTCCGAGTGCCTTGATCCCGACCCCGAGGCGCCGAAGCGCACGGGAGTCACGCACGCAGCCGTTCACGACGAGTCCGGCCCAGCCGTTCGCGGCCGCAAGACCCGCAACCATCTCTCCTAGCAGCGCGACGCGAGCCGAACCGCCCCCGTCGACGACGAGGACGCGCCCCTCGCCGGGTTCACCGAGACGGCGCTTCAGGACGACGTTGTCCTCGTCGCAGCGAACGGTCGAGATGGATCCGGCGAACGACGCAACGCCGCCGAACTGGTGGAGGACGAGCCCACACACCTGCGCCTCCGCCGGATGCGCGTCGAGGATGTCAGCGGTCGACGTCATCGCTCGAGCATACGGCGTTCTCAGCGAAGCGGAAATGGACGCCCGGTCAAAGCGGGAATGACCTGCGCAGTCACCCAGACCGGCGTTGCTCCGTACCGCACCGAGTAGCGGTAGCTTCCGTCGCTGCGTCGCAGGCGGGAGAGGAACCGGAACGGCGCCTTGCCCGGCTTCTCACCGGCGCTGAGCAACGCCTGGATCGCCCACGCGGTCGACTGTGCGTCCGGCTCGCGGCCCTTCGTGAGCGCGAAACCGCCGTCTCGGCCCTGGAAGCCGCGCAGCGCAGCCACCGCCCGGCGGATCGACGCATGGCCGGTGCGGAGACCAGCCGCGCGGAGGGCTTGAATCGCCGCCGCCGTATCGTTCGAGTCGGGCTTGCCTCCGCGAAGCCACGGGAACCCACCGCCCTTGGCCTGCGCCGAGAGAATCGCGCGAACGAACCCGGCAGGCGGCTGCTCGCCCACGGCGCGGAGCGCGATCGCGGCCCACATCGTCTCGTTCACGAGCGCGCCCGGGCGATGCTCCCTCAGTCTCACGAGGAGACTTGTATCCACACGCTCGCCGAGTGCCGCAAACGCAACGACGAGAAGTGCGACATCGCCGTCCGTTGCTCGGTCGGTCGGGCGCGTGCGAAGGAATTCTCGCGCTCTCGAACGGGCAGACTCGGAGCCATTCGCCGCGACGAGGGCGAGAGCGGCCCACGCGGTGAGAGACCCGTCCGGTGTCTGCCCCTGCTCGGCGAAACCGCCGTTCGGGCTCTGGCGGGCCGTCAGGAACGCGGCTGCCCCGCCGGCAGGGCCGGTCGCGCCTGCTGCCGTTCCAGCCAGCACTGCGGACGCAACGAGGCTCAGCACCCATCTCACGCCCACACCACCTCCGTGTGCACCGTGCGCGCGTGCCTCGCGAGGACACGCCGCAACTCAGGCCCGGCCGCAAGGGCGAGGACGACGTTGCCGAGTGCATGCGCGATGTTGAACGCGAATCCAGCGGCAAGAACCGTGACGAGCGCGGCCCACGTGTGCGGGTAGAAGGCAAACCAGAGCCAGAGATCCATCAGCGTGCCGAAGGCCATTCCGAGGATCGCGCAGAAGAAGGCGAACGACCAGCGTCGCTGCAAGGCGACCCTGAGGACACCGGCAACGGCACCGCATCCGCCCCAGGCGAGCATCTGCCACGGGGTGTGGGCTCCCTGACCGAGAAACATGTTCGAGGCGATCGCGGCCAACGCACCCACAGCGAAGCCGCGGCGTGGCCCGAGCGCAACCCCGGCCGTCGCCACGATGATCGTCACCGGCTGCACGCTCGGCACCGGGGCAAAGAGAATGCGGCCCGCTGCCGCAATACCGGCGAGCGTGGCGACGAGCGTGAGATCACGCGCGGTGTCGCCACCCTGCTCGAGCCACGCGAACCCTCCTGCAACGAGCGCGAAGGCCGCAAGCAGGGTCGCGAGGCCACCGTTTGCCGGATCAACCATCGCCCACAGCAGGCCGGCGACGCCGAGTCCGACGAAGGCGACCAGTGCGAACCTAGACCGCAACAGGAACCTCCAACGGCTGCCCGAGCCGGACACGTCGGTGTGCAGGCAGGAGCGGGTCGTGGGTAGCGACGAGGATCCCGCGCCCGCTCTCGGCCTGCTCGAGCAGCCACGCCGAGAGTAAGGCCTTTCGGTCCGGGTCGATTCCCCGGGTCGGCTCGTCGAGCACGAGCAGGTCGGGCTCGGAGACGGAGATCGCCGCGATCCCCAGCCGTTCGCGTTCGCCACTCGAGAGATCACGGGGATGCCGGCACGTGGCGAACGAGAGGCCGAAACGCTCGAGTGCGGCTGCGGCACGCACCTGGTCGCCGTTGACGCCGAGCGCGACCTCGTCGAGCGCGGTCTCGCAAACGAGATGTCGTCCGGGATCCTGCGAGAGATACGTCGCGCGACCGTCACGAGCAACGACCCCTCCCGTCGGTTGCAGCAGTCCGGCCGCGATCTTGGCGAGCGTCGTCTTCCCGCTGCCGTTCCGTCCCTCCAGAGCTACGATCTCGCCCCGATGGACGACGAGCGACGTGCCGCCGAGCACCTCCCGGCCGCTGCCATAGGCGAAGTGAACGTCGTCGAGCCGAACGACAGGCGGGCCGACGGGCACTGACGGCGAGGGATCGTCCTGGGCCAACCCGCCGCTATAGCGCGGCCTGCGCGCCGAGAGCCAAACGCGCGCCTCGACAACAGGCGCGTCGAGGACGACCCTGCCCTCCTCCATCATGATCACGCGATCAGCGATCGCGAGCGCACGGTCGACGCGCTGCTCGGAGAGCACGACGGCACACTGTGTCTGCTCGACGTGGGAGAGGAATGCGTCGGCGCCCTCTGCATCCAGCTGCGATGTCGGCTCGTCGAGCAGGAGCAGCCGCGGCTCGAGCGCGAACGCCGAGGCGAGACAGACACGCTGCAACTCGCCGCCGGAGAGCTCGACGGTTCGGCGTTCCGCGAGCTGCCCGCCGCCGACCTCGGCAAGCGCCGCGTGCGTCCGCGGCCAGATCTCCTCCGGCGGGACGCCGAGGTTCTCGAGACCGAACGCCACCTCGTTCTCGACACGCGTCATCACGATCTGATCCTCGGGATCCTGAAAGACGGACGCCACCGTTCCCGCGAGCGCGGCCGGGCCGTGCGTTCGGGTGTCCAGCCCGGCCACGATGACGCTGCCCGAGAACGTTCCGCCATGGAAATGCGGGACGAGACCTGCGAGAGCCCGTAGCAGGGTCGACTTGCCACTGCCGGAGGGGCCGAGCAGGGCAACGATTTCACCTGCCTCGATCTCGAGCGAGACGTCTCTCACCGCCGGGATGCTCCCGGGGTAGGCAAACGAGAGACCGGTGACGGACGCTAGAGCCATAGCGCAGCAACTCCCACGAGCACGACCGCGCCGCCGAGTGCAGCGTAGTCCGCGAATGTCCACGACGGTCGCGGAGCGCGAGTCGCGCCGCTCCGACCGAACCCGCGCGCCTCCATTGCCTCGGCCAGGCCGGTCGCTCTCTCGAGTGACCCGGCGACGAGAGGCGAGAGCAGCGTTGCGTACCCGCGCGCGCCATGGAGCTCGACGCCTCGGCCTCGCACCGACTCGGCAAGACCGGCAGCATCACGCTCGAGCGTCGGCACGAGGCGCGTGGCGAGAGCGACAGCGAGGGCGGAGCGCCGGGCGAAGCCTGCCGCCGAGACGAGCCGGTCGTGATCCACGCGAAGCGCGTACGCGCTGAATGCAAGGGCAACGACCGCGAGTCGAAGCCCGTTCACGACGGCGATCCGGATCTCGTCGGTCGAGATATCGAGCGGGCCGAGCACGGGAAGCGTCGGCCCTTCCCAGAGGAGCGTCCCCCCGCCCGACGACCAGGTGAACGGTGAGATCACGATGACGCCGAGCGCGCTGAACAGCGCTCCGCTGATGTAGATGAAGCGCCGGTCGACCGGCGCTCGCATGCAGACCACGACGAGGATCAGGGCCATCGTGGCGAGCGCCCAGATCGAATCGATCAGGAACCCGGCCGCTGCAACCGCCGCGAGGAGCACCGTGGCAGGGCCGGGGCTCACGGGCTCTCGAATCTCTGCGAGAAATCGCCGTCCAGCAGCCGCACGACCGAGCCGGAGAACGAGAACCTCACGGCCCCCGAAGGCCCGGAACCGGGCTGCCGTAGAACCGCGGTCAGATGCGGCGCCTCGTCGACGAACTCGAAGACGTTCGCATCGGCATCAACGGGGGAGCCCCTGGCGGCAACGTCATCGCTGCCGAGAACCCTTGCAACCCGAGACGCCTCTACCGCGAGTCCCGGTGCATACCGCACCGCCGCCGGGCGCGTCCTCCCGGCATAACCGTGGAGAAACGGCTCGGGGAACGCCCCGGCCACAACCTCGAGTGTCTCGGCGTCGCGTGACCAGTCCCGGTAGTCCCACCAGGCGACGTCGCCGTCGCGCAACCGGTACGACGAGGCAGATCGGTCGCCGGCGAGACCGTTGACGAACCAGAACCAGTCCTCGTGACGGCGGGCGCTCCCCTCGATTCCGTCGATCGACTGCACGAAGCCGCCGCCGTACCGAGTGGTCACCTTCGCCTTGGATTTCAGCGCCCGCAGGAGAGACTGGCCGGCCGGCACCTCCAGGTCGACGAGGACGATAGCGCCGCGATCGCGCGTCACCCACAGACGCGCCTTGCCATCGGCGGCCGTCGGCCCCTCCCCGCCGCACCCCGCGTTTGCGAGGACGGCAAGGAGGAGCCCGATGCAGAGCCGACGGGTCACTTCACCGCGTTCGACCGAACAGCGCCGACTGCGTAGGCGCGGACGAGACCGACGTGGCGGCCAACGCACACCTTGCCCGCCCCACTGGCCTTGAACCGGCGTCCATCAACGCGGAGCTGCGCGCCCGCCGCGGGTGCTGCCTTGCCGGCGTCGTCGAACGCCGTGACGGAGTAACAGTTCTTCGATGTCGCCTTGAGCGCCAACGTTGCTGGGCCGCCGGTATCGGAGAAGGTGGCGTAGTACCACAACACTTCGTCCCCGTCTTTCAGCGTCACCTGATCCGCTCCAACGGGCGGCGATGCCCCGTTGACCTTGAAGACCCAACCCGAGGCACCTGCACCGGGGTAGCGACCGATCTGGCTCACGTACGGGCCAAAGGACGACTGGGTCACCTGCACGTAGAACTCGCCGAAGATGCTGGCCGCATCGAGCGCGACCATCGCGTTCGGTGCCTCGACCTTGATGGGCATCGATCCGAAGATCGACTGGGTCTTTCCTTCGACGCGCACCGTGACGGACGCGCCGAAAGCCGTAGCTGCGAGCGTGAGAACGAGACCGATGACGGTCACGAGAACGATCAAACGTCGTGCCACGAATCCTCCTTCCACGAGGGGTTCGGTATGGAGGAGGCGGCAGGTCTTCTGACTCGGGGCTCCCTCTCCCACCGCCTTCCCGGCTACCGGTCTCCCGGTGCGCCAGTGGCCTTCGGCGGGCGAGCAACTCCCCTCACAGCGGCGGGACCGTCCCGGATTCGCACCGGATTCCCTCACCGCGCTCCCTTGTGAGGCGGGAGCCTACCATGGAGTGGTGTCGGCAGCATCTTTCCGCCGCTGGGCGCCCGTCGTCGTCATGGCAGCGATCATCTTCGCGTTCTCGTCGGTGCCGAGCCTCGGCACCGGCCTCGGAACGTGGGACCTCGTGTTGCGGAAGCTCGCGCACCTGACCGAGTACGCCGTCCTCGGGACACTCCTGCAACGAGCGCTCGCGCGCCCGGGAATCGCGATCCTCATCGGAGGGCTGTACGCCGCGTCCGACGAGATCCATCAGCACTTCGTTCCCGGGCGACATGCCGCGTGGTACGACGTCGTCATCGACACCGTAGGCGTGACGATCGGGGTCGTTCTGTGGCAGCGGATGCGGCGGGCCTGCACACCTTGAGACGGAGCCTCGAGTGGTGACGCCGGACGGCTGGCGCTCCCGTCAGGACGCCAGGCGATACACGGCGCCGTCGGCCGAGACGGCGTAGAGCTCTCCTGCGTTGTCCTCACCGAACGACGTCAGGTTCTTGACGCTGAACGGTTCGACCCGGACTTGCCGGGCGACGCCGTTGACGAGCTTCAGCGACCAGACCGTTCCACTGCAGTAGTCGCCGTAGAAGTACCGGCCAAGCGCTGCCGGGACTGCCGAGCCCCGATAGACGTACCCCCCGGTGATCGAGCACCCACGCGAGTGGTTGTATTGCGAAACCGGCTGGACGAGCCTTCCCGGGCCGAGCGTTCCGTTCTCGAAGCGCGCGCGCCCCTCGTAGATATCCCACCCGAAATTCAGCAAGCCCTTCCACGGCCACGCTACGCGGTCGACCTCCTCGATCGCCCCCTGGCCGACATCACCGATCCACAGGTCACCGCTCACGCGGTCAAACGAGAAGCGCCACGGGTTGCGAACGCCGAGCGCGACGATGACCGGTCTCGCGGCGGGGCGCGCCGGGTTCAGACGAAGCATCTTGCCGAGGAGCGACGATGGGCTCTGAGCCCTCCCTTCCGGATCTCCACCAGCGCCACCGTCGCCCATCCCGACATAGAGAAGGCCGTCTTTGCCGTACGCGACCATCCCGCCGTTGTGGTTTCCATACGGTTGCTTGATGAAGAGGAGCTGACGAGCGGTCCCCGTCAGCGCCTTCGACCCGTTCGAGCGATACCGCACGACGCGCGTGTGCCCGTCGACGTCGGTGTAGTTGACGACGAACTGGCGGCTCTTCCGGTAATCCGGGGCAAAAGCGAGGCCGAGCAGGCCCTGCTCACCGCCGGCGCGCACCTTCGAGCGAAGGTCGAGGAAGGGCTGTGCCTGCGCCTTGCCCGATCGAACAGTGCGGATCAGCCCGCCCTGCTCGACGACGTACAGGACGCCGGGTACCCCGGGAGCGGCGGTCACGAGGACCGGTGCCTGGAGGCCGTCGACGACCTTCACAAGGCGGAGTGCAGAGGTCTGCTGCTCGAGCGCCGAAGCGCCTGACACGACTACGAGAACGGCTAGAAGGCTGGCACTCGCGGCGGCGAAGAGGCGCATTCCCTACCACGGTAGCCGACCAACGCAGCGCCGCGTGCCTCGGTGGGTGTACCCTGCGCCCGCCCCGTGAAGATCTTCGTCATCGGTGCAGGACAAGTCGGCTCGACCATCGTGGAGGCGCTCCACGGCGAGCACAACCTCACCGTGCTCGATCTCGATCCCGGGCGCCTCACGCCGTTGGCCTACCGCTATGACGTTGCGACGATCGAGGCGAACGGCGCCAGCCGTCGCGCGCTCGCCGACGCCGGAGTGCGCGATGCCGATCTCGTGATCGCCTGCACCTCGCGTGACGAGGCGAACCTTGTTGCCGCCACGTTTGCCCGGATCGAAGCGCCGCGCGCAACCACCGTGATTCGCACGTCGAACATCGAGTACATCGAACTCTGGCGCGAGGGTCGGCTCGACGTCGACTTCGTCGTCTCGTCCGAGGTCGAGACGGCACATGCGATCACGCGCGTGATCGGTGTCCCCGCGGCACTCCAGACAGACGTCTTCGCGAACGGGCAGGTGCAGATGGTCGAGTACGAGGTCACAGATCTCTCGAGTCCAGACGTGCTCGGAAAGCCACTTCGGAAGTCAGGGGTCATTCCGCGCGACTCGCGCGTCGTAAGCAAGATCCGGGGCGACGCGATGACGATTCCGAACGGCGACACGGTGATCAACGCCGGTGATCGGCTCGTCGTCGTCGGCTCGCCGGAAGCGGCACAGGCCTGGGGAGAGCTTCTCTCACCGGGAGAGGGAGCCGTCGAGGACGTCGTCGTGTTCGGCGGCGGCCAGGTCGGCGTCGCGATCGCACGCCAGCTGCTCGAGCAACGCATCGGCGTTCGTCTGATCGAGCCCGATCGCGAGCGCGCTCGCCGGATCGCGGAGGATCTTCCCGATGCCCGTGTCTACCAGGCG
The DNA here is from genome assembly GCF_039915195.1 of Gaiella sp. Lineage (GTDB taxonomy): Bacteria > Actinomycetota > Thermoleophilia > Gaiellales > Gaiellaceae > Gaiella. The sequence goes on along the minus strand of NZ_JBDSNT010000114.1, from coordinate 24,461 downwards.
ACCGGGCTCGACCCGGACTTTCTCGAGCGCGAGCGCATCGGCCAGGCGCAGGCTGCCGTGTTCGCGATGCGCGAAGATTCGAAGAATCACTACGCCGCGACGCTCGCTCGTGTCCATGGTGTCGATTTCACGATCGCAATCGTTCACGATCCGATCGCGCGCGAGGTGTACGCGTACTCCGGTGTCGACGTGACCGTGAATCCCCGGCAGGTGACAGCCGAAGAGATCGTGCGCTTTGCCCACGATCCGAGAACGCAGCAGGTCGCAATGATCGAGAACGATCGCTTCGAGGTGCTCGACATCACCACGAGCCCCTCGAGCGAGTATGTCGGGCTGAAGTTCCGAGACATGCCCATCCGAGGGGCAGTGATCGGCGCCATCGTGCGCGACGGGAAAGCGGTCTTTCCGCATAGCGACGACGTCCTCGAGGCGGGCGACCGGGTGATCGTGTTCACCGAGTCCTCCAGAGTGGCGGCCGTCGAGCGAGTGTTGTGACCGGCAGCACGGCCACACGGAAGACCGTCTTGCGGCGACGCCAGGGCGTGGAGTTCCGGGGCGCTCTCGGCCTGACGGGCACGTTGACCAAGTATCTCTCGGTGGCGGTGCTGTTTCCCACTGCACTCGCGATCGGGTACCGCGAGCCGTTCTGGCCGTTCCTTGCGGCGGGGGCAATCATCGCTCTCGTCGGACTCGGGCTCGAGCGAATCGGGAGGGATGCGCCCCCGATCGGTTTCCGCGAGGGTTTCTTCGTCGTCGCCGTGACATGGCTCTTCGCCGCCGCGCTCGGCGCACTCCCGTACCTCCTCTCCGGCGACCCTCAGCTCGACCGCCCTGTCGACGCGTACTTCGAGGCGATGTCGGGATTTACGACCACCGGCTCCTCGGTTCTCACCGACATCCCTGCCCTCGACCAGTCGATGCTCATGTGGCGTCAGTTCACCCAGTGGCTCGGCGGGATGGGAATCATCGTGCTCGCGCTTGCCGTGCTGCCACGACTTCGCGTCGGAGGACGTCAGCTGCTCGAGTCGGAGATGCCCGGGCCGGAGGTCGACAATCTCGCCGATCGTATTCGCTCGACGGCGCAACGACTGTGGCTGCTCTATATCGCCCTCACGGCCGCGCAGGCTCTGATCCTGGCGATCTTCGGCTGGACGGGCATCGACGACCGCATGGATCTGTTCAACGCCGTGGCACACGCGTTCACGACGCTCCCGACGGGCGGATTCTCCCCGGAGGGGAGATCGGTGGAACCGTTCAGCGCCGCCAGCCAGTGGGTCATCGTGATTTTCATGACCTTCGCCGGAATGAACTTCGCCCTGCTCTACCGAGTTCTCGTCCGCCGGCGAGCCCGCGTCGCGATTCGCGACGAGGAGGCCCGTCTCTACCTGACGATCCTCGTCGCAATGTCGCTCCTTCTGGCCATGGAGCTCTGGCACAAGGGAATTGAAGGGGGCGAAGCTGCGTTCCGGCACGCGACCTTCCAGGTCGTCTCGATGATGACGACCACGGGATACGCCAGCACGGACTTCATCGTCTGGCCCGCGTTCGCCCTCATGATTCTCATCGGTGTGATGTTCATCGGCGGCTCGGCGGGGTCGACGGGTGGCGCGATCAAGGTCGTTCGACATCTCCTCATGGGCAAGGTCCTTCGCCGTGAGCTAAGGCAGACGCTGCATCCCGAAGTCGTGATGCCGATCAGACTCAACGGCGTCGTGGTCGACGAGCGCACGTTGCGCGCGATCACAGCGTTCGTTCTCCTCTACGTCGGGTTCTTCGCAGTAGGCGCTGGCCTGATCGCGCTCGACTCCGCATTCCAGGGACCTCCGATGTCCGCCTTCGATGCCATCGCCGCAGCGGCGTCCACCCTTGGCAACGTCGGCCCTGGCCTCGGCTTCGCGGGGCCGATGGGGTCGTTCGAGCCGTTCAGCGACTTCTCGACGGTCGTGATGATCGCGCTGATGTGGCTCGGCCGCCTCGAGATCGTTCCTGTCGTCGTGCTGTTGACACGCAGCTACTGGCGCGTCTGACCCGGCGCACTAACCGACGAGCGCACGCCTCAGGCTGTCCTCGAACCCCGGCTTCAGAATCGCGATCACCCTGTCTCCGGGCCGGATCACCGTCTGCCCGACGGCGATCTCGCCGATACCGTTCCGAGTCACCGAGACGAGCCGCACATCGTCGTGCAGGGAGAGGCTCGCCACGCGCTTCCCGGCGGCGGGCGAGTCGCCTGCGATCTGCATCTCGACGACCTCGAGACCCTCCTCACGGAGCTCGAGCAGACGCACGAGGCCGTGCTGGGGCACCTCGTGCTCTACAAGACCGAGGATGCCCGATGTCGCGCACACGGTCAATCCGATTCCGAGCAGGTCGAAGTGCTGCTGATTCCGCGGGTCGTTGACCCTGGCGATCGCCTTCGGCACTCCGTACCCTTCCTTCGCCAGTTGGGCAATCACGAGGTTGTCCTCGTCGTCGCCGGTCACCGCAAGAACGATGTCGGCAGGCCTGTTGATCCCCGCTCGCTCGAGCACGTGTACCTCCGTCGCGTCACCGTGGAGGACGACAGGCCCGAAGTCCTCCTCCAACACCTCGAAGCGATCGCGCCGCTGTTCGACGAGTGTCACCTCGTGGCCCATCGAGATCAGAGACGAAGCGACGTTCGCTCCGACCTTCCCGCCTCCGGCGACGATGAGATACATCAGCTCTGTGCCGTCCCGGATGCTGACCCCGGGGGAACCGCACAGGATCGCACCTCCTCGACGAGAAACGAGATCGCAGTCTGCGTCGGGCAGACGGTGCGGAGCCCGCGCTTCGCATAGAACTCGGCGCGTCGCGGGTCGAGCACGCGCACGACGACACACGCGATGCCGTACCGCTTCTGGATCACCTGTCCGACGACGATGTTCGTGTTGTCACCCGACGTCGCCACCACCGCAGCGTCGGCACTCTCGATGCCGGCGCGGACGAGGATCTCCGTCTCCATCGCGTGGCCCACTACGAAGCCGCCTTGCCAACCGGCACCGAGGCGCGCCAGGGCCTCCTCGTTCTCGTCGACCGCTGTCACGTTCCACCCCTCACCGGCGAGTTGCTGTGCGACAGCCGAACCGACCCGGCCGCATCCGATCACGACTGCATTCACGCGATCAGCTTACCCTCGCTATCAGTCGCTATCAGTCGCTCTCATCGAACGTGCCGTCGGGAAAGGCAACCACGAGAACCTCGCAGGGGGCGTGGCGCAGAATGTGATCGACCGTCGGCGAGAAGAACCTCGACTGCCGACGCCAGCGCGGCGACGACCCGAGAACGATCAGATCGACGCTGTTCTCGTGCGCATCCTCGACGATGGCGTGCCCGATCGAGCGGGCGACTACCGTGCGCGTGACGATCTCGACGCCGTTCTCCTCGCCGAGAGCGCGGGCTTCTGCGAGCGACTCTTCTGCTCGTCGCCGCACGTCCTCCGGGAGCGGGCCCTCGAGCGGGAAGGCGCGCGGTACGCGTACGACGAAGATGGCTTCGACACTCGAGCCGCGCTCTTTCGCGAGAGCAACCGCCGTCGCGACCATCTCCTCACCGACGTTCCCGAGCTTCATCGGCACGAGCACCTTCCGGTAGGCGACACTGGGCGGCAAGGACTCGACCGGATCGATGTCGTCGAGCACGCTTGCCTCGAGGCGACGCCTGACGATGAAGAAGACGACCAGTCCGCAGGCGAGCCACGCCGGCCCCGCGTACCTTGCCCCCGGGTGCGTGACGAGCGCGAGAACCCAGACCGCGAACGTGAGCGGAGCCCCGATCAAGGCCGGGAGCGGAAGCGGCACTCCCTTGATCCGAACTTCGGGCTTCGCGCGGAACGGCCGGTCGAGATCGGGCTCGGTCTGCCGCAGGCGGATCACCGCCAACTGGGCGGCGGTGAAGGCAAACAGGACGCCGAAAGAGTAGAGACTTGCGAGGAACGCAGCGTCGTCACCCGCGAGTGCGCCGGTCGCGACGACGATCGCGATCGCGACGACACCCACGGCGACGAGCGCCTCCCGCGAGACGAGCGACCTGCGTTCGAGCCGGCCGAATTCACGTGGCAACATCCCGTGCTCCGCCATCGACCGGCCCAGGCGCGTGCATCCGGTGATCGCCGTCGTCGCCGCGGCGAAAAGGATCAAGGCGCCGGAAAGACCGACGACGACGCGGAGAATGTCCACGAGCGCGTTCGGGAGGTGCCCTTCGAACGCTGTCACTATCCCAACGATCGGAGCCTGCAGCCAGTCGTCGGCGAGCCCACTCGATCCGTCCTCCGAGGGGAACGCCGTGACGGCGAGGATGGCGATGAGCACTGTCGTGATGACAACGAGTCCGATCGACGAGAACAGCGATCGTGGCAGCACGGTTCCCGGCTCGCGCGTCTCAGCCGCGAGGTTTGCCACAGTCTCGAGCCCCGTGTATGCGAGCATGGCGAGAGGGAGCGCGAAGAAGAGATCGTCCCAGCTCTGGTCGACAGCGAAGTCGAATCCGCTCGTGAGAACGTCGGGCGAGAAGAACACTGCGAGTCCGATCACGATCACGAGAAGCTGCACCGAGATGTCGAGGACGGCGAGCACGAGCGCGGCCGTGTGAATGCGGCTGCGCCGCACGAGCCTGGCCCCGACGATTGCCGCGATCACCCCGACGGCGACGACCACGTCCCACGGGCTCTCGCTCAGTGACGGCGTCCCGAGCGCAGCCCCGAGGTAGTGGGGAAGGAAAAGCGTCGACAGCGCAATCACGATCAGGAAGTCGAGGAAGAGCACCCACCCGGTTACGAACCCCGCAAGATCGTTGAAGGCGCGGCGCGTGAACGTGGCCGCCCCGCCGGCTTGCGGGAGCGCTGCCGTCCCCTCCGCGTACGAGAGCGAGACGATCAGGAACAACAGGCCCGACACGAACAGGACGACGGGCGTCAGCCCGAGCGCCTGGGCGGCGATGATGCCGAGCGCGAAGTAGATCGATGAGCCGATCTCGTCATAGGCGACCGCGAACAGGGACGGAGCGTCCAGCACGCGTTCGAAGCCACGGACCTTACGTGCCACGCTTGCGCTCCAGCTGGACGCGGCCGACTCCGAGCGCAACGAAGAGCGCTCCGAGGACGAGGCCGACGAGGCCGCCTCCGTTGACGGCAGTGACCACGAGAAGCGCGATCCCGATCAGGACGAAACAGGCCGAGAAAACGAAGATTGACCGCCGATACCAGATCATGTCGGTACCTCCTCCCGGGCTGCCGTCACCATCACGCGGCATGGAGCGTGCCGCAGCACGTGGTCGACCGTTCGCCCGAACACGGCGCGTTGTGAAGCAGTAAGCGACTTCCTCGGCGTCCCGATGACGATGATCTCCGTGCCGCGGCGCTCGGCCTCCTCGACGATCGCCGCCCCCGCGCTGCGGGCGCGCACGAGGCGATCGAGAACACGAACGCCGTACGAGTTCCCGACCGCAACCGCCTCGTCGAGCTCCTGGTTCGCCGCGTCCTCGAGCTCATCCATATCGTCGTCCAGCGGACGGCCGAGCGGGACCTCGAGGACGTTGAGGGCCACGATCCGGGCGCCCCTCTCCGCGGCGAGGCTGCAGGCGACGTCGAGTGCGTCGTCCGACGGCTGGCCCGCGACGACGGGTACCAGGAGTCGCCGATACTCGAGCGCGAGGGCCGGCCCGAACGCCGGCGGCGCCTTGACCGTCTCGCGGAGCGACGCGTGCACGAAGCGACGCCGATAGATCACGTAGAAGACCAGCCCGGAGACGATCCAGCCGAGGCCGACCCAACGGGTCGTCGGGTTCTGCGCAACGATGACGAGGAACGAGGCGCCCGTAGCGAGCCCACCGACGATCGCGAAAAGCGGCCATTCGACCCCGCCGAGTGCCAGGTTCGGTCTCGCCCGATAGAACGTCTCGGTCGCGCTCTTCTGCTTTATCCTCAGGCGAACGAGTGATGCGTGCGCCACCGTGAACGACAGCGTCGCGCCGAAGGAGTAGAGCGTGCCGACGAAGTTCACGTCTCCGGGGAGAAGGATCAGGATCGGCGCGATCCCGGCGAACAGAATGAGCGGCAGGATCGGTGTCTTGAACCGGGGGTGGAGTCGACGGAACACCTCGGGGATCTGCCGATAGCTCGCCATCGAGTACGTGACACGGGACGCACCGATCACTCCGGCGTTCGTGGCGATGAACAGAATCGTCGCTGCCAGGATTCCGACGTAGATCTCGAGCACCCGGAGGAGCGACCCCGAGATGCCAATGTTCTCGACGAGACCGAGGATTGGGTCGTTTGCGTAGCCACCCTCCTCGGGCGGAAGCGCGAGGAGGGTCGTCAGCTCTCCGTTGATCATCTTCACAGGCAGTGCCGATAGCGCGATCAGCGGAAGCGTCAGGTAGATGGCGAAAACGGCAGCCGCCACGAGCTTGTAGGCGTCGGGCACGGACCGCGACGGCTCGCGCGCCTCCTCGGCGAGGTTGGAGACCGTCTCGACTCCCGTATACGCGAGCATTGCGACGGGTACGGCGAGCGCGAGGTTCGACCAGGTTGGCGCGACACCCCAGTGGATGTTGTCGACGAGGATCGTCGGGCTGAAGATCAGGAAGAAGCCGAGGAGAACGAGCAGCACCTGCGTTCCGAAGTCGACGACGGCCAGGATGATCGAGAGCTTCGCTGCCTCCTGGACGCCGACGATGTTCAGCGTCACGAGGACGACGATCACGAGTGCGCCGGCGATGATATCCCAGGGATTCGTTTTCAACGGCTCCCAGAAGACCGAGAGATAGTGCGGCACGAAGAAGGCCGAGGTCGCGACAGTGACGACGTACACGAGCATCTGAGCCCACGCAGCCCCGAAGCTGATGATCTCGTCGAACGCATGCCGGGCGAAGCTCGACGATCCGCCCGCCTCCGGGTAGAGGACGGTGCCCTCCGCGTAGGTGGCGGCCGTCATCGCGAAGACAATCCCGGCGACGAGGAAGACGAGCGGGGTCAGACCAAGGGCGTAGACCGCAGTGAGCCCGAGCGCGTAGTAGATCGACGAGCCGACGTTGCCGTAGGCGGTCGCGAAGAGCGCCGGCGTACCGAGAACCCGCTCGAGCTCGACCTCGCGTCTGCGACGACTGGGCACCGCCGGAGTGTAGAGACACGCCGCGAAGACGCTGTGGGTGGCGGGCGGGTAGAACTACGACAAGGGCCGGCTGCTGCCGGCCCTCGTCGAGCATCCTGTGAGTGGCTCTACGCCCTAGCCGTGAATCGAGGCGAGCAGCGGAATGATCAGGATCGCGACGATGTTGGCGATCTTGATCATCGGGTTGATCGCCGGGCCGGCGGTGTCCTTGTAGGGGTCACCGACCGTGTCGCCCGTGATCGACGCTGCGTGGGCGTCGGAGCCCTTCCCTCCGTGAGCACCCTCCTCGATCAACTTCTTCGCGTTGTCCCAGGCGCCGCCACCGGAGGTCATCGAGATCGCGAGGAAGAGACCCGTGACGATCGTGCCGATGAGCAGGCCACCGAGCATCTCCGGGCTGATGATTCCGACAGCGATCGGCAAGACGACCGGGATCGCAGCGGGGAGCATCATGCCCTTGAGCGCCGAGGTGGTGACAATGCCGACAGCCAGAGAGTAGTCCGGCCTCGACGTCCCCGCCATGATCCCCGGATCGGCCGCGAACTGACGTCGGACCTCCTCGACGACCTCTCCGCCGACGCGCCCAACCGCCGTCATCGCGAGGGCCGCGAACAGGAACGGCATCATCCCGCCGATGAACAGGCCCGCGATGACGTACGGATCGTCGAGCGAGAACACCGTTTCGATGCCCGCGTCGACGAGACCACGCGTGTACTCGTCGAACAGGATCAGCGCGGCGAGGCCGGCAGACCCGATCGCGTACCCCTTCGTGACTGCCTTCGTCGTGTTGCCTACGGCATCGAGCTGGTCGGTGATTGTACGAACCGACTCCGGCATGTCCGCCATCTCGGCGATGCCGCCAGCGTTGTCCGTGACGGGGCCGAACGCGTCGAGCGCGACGATCAACCCGGCCATCGAAAGCTGCGCCATGACCGCGACGCCGATTCCGTAGATGTTGCCGCCCGCGATCTCGTAGGCCGCGATGACGCCGCCCGCAATCACGATCACCGGCAGTGTGGTGGCCTCCATACCCTTGGCCAGTCCCGCGATGATGTTCGTCGCGTGACCCGTGGTCGAGGCGGACGCGATCTTCTTCACAGGGCTCCAGCGACTTCCGGTGTAGAACTCGGTGATCGCGACGAGCAGGAACGTGATGGCAAGGCCGACGAGCGCCGAGCCATAGAGCTGCCAGAACGTGAACCGGCCGCCGTCGAAGGCCTGGGTGACCGGGATGAAGCCAATTGCCGAAAGGAGGGTCGCAACGACCACACTCATGTAGAGCGCGTTGATAATCGAGTTCGGGCCGCTACCGACACGTGCGAAGAAGGTGCCGATCACGGATGCGAGGATCGCCATCCCACCGAGCGCGAGCGGGTAGAGCCACAGGTCTCCTGCGGGGTATGCCGTGCCGAGCAGCATCACGGCGACCGTGGTGACCGCGTACGTCTCGAACAGGTCGGCGGCCATACCGGCACAGTCACCGACGTTGTCACCGACGTTGTCGGCGATCACGGCGGGGTTGCGCGGGTCATCTTCGGGGATGCCGGCCTCGATCTTGCCGACGAGATCGGCACCGACATCGGCCGCCTTCGTGAAGATGCCGCCCCCGAGGCGGGCGAACACCGAGATCAGCGAGCCACCGAAGGCGAGCCCGATCAGATCCGTGACCGCCGACTCCGGGCTGTTCCCGAGCGCCCCGGTGAGGAGCCAGTAATACCCGGCAACGCCGAAGAGGCCGAGCCCGACGACGAGGAGACCCGTTACCGATCCGGCGCGGAAGGCGACCTTGAACGCGGGCGCCACCCCTTCACGCGCGGCTTCGGCCGTACGAAGGTTCGAGCGTACGGCGACGTTCATGCCGATGAAGCCGGCTGCCGACGAGAGAACGGCGCCGATCACAAACCCGAAAGCGGCTCCCCAACCGAGGGCGTTGTAGAAGCCGATCAGCAGGATCGGGAGGATCGCGACGACCGCGATCCACGTGTACTGCTTCTGCAGATACGCAGCGGCGCCTTCCTGCACGGCACCCGAGATCTCACGCATCCGCTCGTTGCCCTGCGGCTGCTTCAGCAGCCAGTAGGTCAGGTAAAGCCCGAACAGCACTGCGATACCCGCGCAGACGAGCGCGAAGGCCACAGCATGGTCATTGAAAAAGTCCATCAACCCTCCGGAGGAACGTCACAAAGATAGAGCCGAAACGGGATCGGCGCGCCCGATTATGCAGCACAAACCCGCGCGCCGCTTGGCGAACCGCGCATTTGGCGGGTGTCTCAGCCCACGCGGCTCGGGCTCAGGGTGAGGTCGCCGTAAATTCGCGCGAGATCGTCGCCCTCCTCGAATCGTGCGATCTGCCGCTCGGCGGCGTTCTGGTCGGGGACGCGGAGCCACTCTGCAGCACCGATCTCGGACGCCACGGGCAACGCCCACTCGATCAGTCGCTCGATCCGAGCGCGGGCGGGCACTACCTCACCCCGCTCGAGATCGATCAGCTCGCCTGAGAGGCCGTAGCGGATCGCCCGCCACATGTTCTCCTCGATCAGACGGTGGGGCTGCTGCACAATGGGCTCGCCCTCGTCGAGGGCTCGGGCGATCCTCGCGGTCAGCGCGACGCAGAGCGCGGCGAGCGACTGCGATTCGGCAAGGCTCGGCTGGCCGTCGCAGATGCGGATCTCCACGGTCGGGAACGCCAGGTGCGGCCGGACGCTCCACCACAGCTGGGTATGCTCGGTGATCGAGCGCGTGTCGTACAGGAAGCGGACGTACCGTTCGTACTCGTCCCACGTGTCGAACGCGTCAGGAACCCCACAGCGGGGAAAGAAGCGCGTGAAGATCTGGGTGCGGGCGGAATGAAGTCCGGTGTTGACGCTCTCGGCGAAGGGTGAGCTGGCGGAGAGCGCAAGGAGCTCGGGAAGCCAGTTGCGCAGCGCGCTCGTCACCTTGATCGCCCGGTCGGCCCCCCTGATCCCGACGTGGACGTGGAGGCCGAACGTGTTGTTCTTCCACACGACGTAGCGGAGCAGCTCGTCGTTGCGTCGGTAGTGAGGCGTGTCGATGATCCGCTGATCCTTCCAGTTTGCCCAGGGGTGAGAGCCGGTGGCACCAAGCTCCAGTCCGAAGGGAGCAACGAGTCGTGCGAGCTCGGCCCGACGGTCGGCGATCGTGGCCGGGACGTCGGCGAACGTCTCGAGTCGCCCGGTCTTGATCTCTGCCTCCGACGCGATCAGCTCGCCGGCGAGGTGGGCCTCCGCCGGTGTACCTGCGGCTGCCGCCTGAACGTCCTCGAATCGGTTGACGAGGTCGAGCGAGGCAGGGTCGAGAAGCGCGAACTCCTCCTCCACGGCGACGGTGAAATCGGTGCCGTCCTCGAAACGCTCGCGCGCATCGCGGAGGAGCTGATCACTAGGAACGCGCTGTTCATCACCCACGGCGCGAAAAAGCGTAGTCGATACTGCACTTTCGATAGCAACGCTGGTGTCTCCTCGTCAGACGAACGGCTCGAGCAGGCGACGTGAGACTCCAGTCCAGCTCCAGTGCTGGACGGCGGCAGCGCGAGCCGCGTCACGGACTGCCGCGCGCTCGGCCGGCGGGAGAGCGACGAGCTCCGAGAGGCGGCGGGCCAGGTCGGCGGCATCGCCCGAATCGAACGCCGCGAGGTGTCGCAGCGCATGTGGGTACTCGGCCTCGAGCCCAGTGGCGACCTCGGCGAGGCCGGAATGCCGCGCTACGAGCGGTGGACATCCCGCAGAGGCCGCCTCCACGGCGACCATGCCGAACGCTTCCGGGAAGATCGACGGAACGACACAGACGTCCGCGAGTGCGAGCAGGTGCCGGAGGTGCCGGTGTTCGAGGGGGCCGGTGAAGATCGCGTCGATGCGTCTCTCAGCGGCACGACGCTCGAGTGCTTCCCGTTCCGGGCCGAATCCGACGACGACGAGGCGTGCGTCGATGCCGGAGAGCGCATCAATGAGAACATGGACCCCCTTCTGCTCGATCAGCTTTCCGAAATAGACGACGACGGGCGGGCCTGGCGACACGAGGCGCTGGAAGCGCTCGGCATTGCCCTCGTCGGGGAGCCGCTCATGCGCGTTCGCCGGGTTCGGTTCGTCGTGGGACGCCTCCCCGACGAGGGCGAGAGCGGCCGTCTCCCGGTCTTCAGGAGCCCACTCGTCGATATCGACACCCGGCGGAACCTCGATCACGTTCGACGTGTGGCCGCAGACATCCGCGAGCACGGTGCGGATGTGCTCCGACCCGACGAATGTTGCCCGTGCGAGCGCAAGGGCCTCCGCTCCCCACGCCGACAGTCCGTCGTTCCCGCGCATCGAGTACTCGAGCTCGGAGCCGTGTGCCTTGACCGCGAACGGCGCGCCACTCGCGGCTCCAACAGGACCACCGAGGAGAACGTGATTCGTGAAGACGACATCGGCAGGTAAAAGGTCGCGGACGGCGCGGGCGTTTGCCTCCACCCACGCGTCGAGCTGGTCGCGCGTGCAGTCCTGGACGCGTCGGACGTCATAGCCGTCGTAGTGATCGAGGACGAACACCGGTAGGAGCCCTCCGACGTCAGGACGCACGGTGTCGGCTCGGCCCAGGTCGTACTGCCCGGGATTCGGCTCCTGCGAGAGCACGGTGACCTCGTGCCCTGCGTTGCTCCACTCGCGCGCGAGCATCCGCGTGTAGACATTCGAGCCGGTACCGCCGAGGAGATACCCGTGCCAGAGCAGGATGCGCATCCGCTCATCCTGCCCGAGGCGGCGGCGAGATTGACTCAGGTCAGGTGAAAGTAGAGCGCGTAGAGCAGCTCGACGGCAGGGTTCGACGTGTGTACCTGAACGTCGGCGGGCGTAGTCAGAAGTGCCTGCGAGTAGTTGAAGATGATCTTCACGCCGGCGACGACGAGGGCGTCTGCCGCTCCCTGCGCGGTATCCGCGGGAACTGCGAGGACGCCGACGATAATGTTCCGTTCGTCGACAAGCTGGGCGAGTTGCTCCAGCGGACTGACCGGGACACCTCCGATGATCCGCCCCGCCTTGTCCGGATCGACATCGAAGACAGCTGCGATCGTAATCCCGTGTTCCGCAAAGATCGGCGACGTGGCGATCGCGCCGCCCAGCCGTCCGGCACCTACGAGCGCGATGTTGTGCTGCCCCTGGGTACGGAGGATCTTGCGAATCTCCCCGAGCGGCGAGTCGATGTTGTATCCGACTCCACGTTTGCCGAAACGACCGAAGCTCGAGAGATCACGTCGGATCTGCGTCGCGTTGATGTTCGTGTACTCGGCGATCTCCTGCGACGAGATTCTGTCCTTGCCCATCTTCTTGGCCTGGGTCAGCACCTGCAGGTAGCGACTGAGTCGAGCTGCAACACCCACTGTGAGTCTCTCCGCCAACACGCTTCTCCTTAGCTTCTACGCTTGTGACACCCAGTCACATAGTGCCTGCCCGCCCGGGATGGGGAGGCGGAGAACCGTCGATGGTCTCGAGGCGCTCGAGCAACGCTTCGACGGTTACGAAGTACGTGAAGGCGCAGACACCGTCGATCTCGATCACCGGAAGCAGCGTGCGGTACCCGGCCTCCAGTTTCGCGTCCCCCGTTATGTCGATGATCTCGACCTCGAGCGCCGCGCGTGACTGAACGTCTTGGACGACGGCCAGAGCCTGCTCGCACAGATGACAGCCCGGGGCGATGAAGACGGCGACGCGCCGGCTTGGTGATTCCGACATCGCGCTAGTGACGAAGGCTCACGGGTAGAGGCCACGGATCGTAGTGGCCTCCGCGACGCGCTGCACCGCCAGCCCGTAGGCAGCAACACGCATGCTCGTCGAATACCGCTCGCGCGTCGACCAGGTCTCCTCGAACGCCCGCACCACGATGTCGTTCAACTTCGCGTGCACCTCGTACTCCTTCCAGAAGTACTCCTGCAGGCCCTGCACCCATTCGAAGTAGGACACGACGACGCCGCCAGCATTCGCGAGCACGTCGGGAAGCACGAGGATCCCTCGATCCTCGAGGATCTCGTCTGCCTCGGGTGTGGTGGGCCCGTTCGCGCCCTCGCAGATCATCCTCGCACGCACCCGCGGCGCGTTCTCGGCCGTAATGACCTGCTCGAGCGCGCAGGGCGTGAGCACGTCGCAGTCGATTTCGATCAACTCTTCATTCGTGATCGTGTCTGCGCCCTGGAACCCTTCGAGAACACCGTGCTCCGCCTTGTAGGCGATCGCTGCGGGCACGTCGAGGCCATACGGGTTGTGGATTCCTCCGCGCGAGTCGGAAACGGCGATGACGCGGACGCCCTCCTCGGACAGGAGTCTCGCGAGGTTCGACCCGACGTTCCCGAACCCCTGGATCGCGATCCGCGTGTCATGGAGGCGGGAACCTTGCTTCTGCATGGCAGTGCGGATGCAATACAGCGACCCGCGTGCCGTCGCCCCGTCTCGGCCGACAGAGCCGCCGACGGAGAGCGGCTTCCCGGTGACGACGCCGAGAACGGAGTGACCCACGTTCATCGAATACGTATCGAAGATCCAGGCCATCACCTGTGCGTCGGTGCCGACGTCGGGTGCGGGGATGTCCTTCTCCGGGCCGATCTCGTTGATGATCTCGCTCGTGTAGCGGCGCGTCAGCCGCTCCTTCTCACCGATCGAGAGGCGCTTCGGATCGCAGATGACGCCGCCCTTCGCGCCGCCGAACGGGAGACCCATCAGCGCGCACTTCCAGGTCATCCACATTGCGAGCGCCTTGACCTCATCCTGCGTTACGGCCGGGTGATACCGGATCCCGCCCTTGGCGGGGCCGCGCGTCATGTTGTGCACGACCCGATAGCCCTGGAAGGCAAAGACCGACCCGTCGTCCATCTGGACAGGCACGGAGACCTCGACGGTCTTCTTGCACTGGGACAGGACCTCGATCAGATTCGGGTCGACGTCGAACGTCTCTCCAACGCGACGAAGCTGCGTCTGCGCCAGGGCGAACGGGTTCTCGTGCAGATGGGTCGGCAGGGGAGTGGCAGAGCTCATACGGAGGCACCATCGCTCACGGCGACACGACTATACCGCTGGGGTCGGGGCGACGGTGTCCGGTCTACTACTCGATCGAGAATGGGATCACTTCCTCGTTCGGGAAGCCGCCACCAACGGGAATCGCGGTGACCCGCAGCGCGTACTCGCCGGTCGGCAGCCGCCGTCCGTTCGGGCCGCGACCCGTGATTCCGAACGAGTAGCGCCCCGGCAGGAGATCGCGCACGAGGGCGAGCTGCCCGAGCAGGCGATCGCCACGGTACAGCTCGATCGTTGCCTGCTCCAGCGGTAGGAGCTGGGGGCGGTCGGCTCTGCCGTCGACCCGTCCGAGCGTGAGCGTGAGAACCGCAGGCTCCACATCGGACGGGGCGAACGTTCGGCTCGAGAGGCGGGCGTTGCGAATCAGATCGAGGCCGACCACGGGCACCGAGATCGTCCACGGAACCTTCAGGACTGCTCCGTTTTGAACGGTGATCGCAAGCGCCCCTCGGAGGGCAGCGGGTGCGCGAGGGAGGAGCGGCACGCGCGCGGTGACGGCGACCTGCACCTTCCCACCCGGGCGCAGTCGCGCAGTCGACGGAGCCACGTCCACCTCGATATCTGCGCTGTCCGCTGTGCCCGGACGAATCGCGACCGTTATGGGGCGGCTGCTCGTGTTCCGCAGCGTGATCACCCGACCGACCTCGGTGTCCTCCGCGAAGACGGCGCCGAGCGTGACAGGGGACGGATCCGCGATGACCTCGATCGCTGCAGCACCCGAGGGGTCGACGGTTCCTACCACGCTACCCGGGACACGTCTTGCGCTTGCCACGAGCGCCTGCTTGAGGCCGGCAGCGTCGAGGTCGGGTCTGGCCTGGGCGAGGAGGGCGGCTGCGCCCGCCGTCAACGCGGCGGCCGCACTCGAGCCGCTGAGCGTGCCGTAGCGTGCCGCGCCATCCTCGTCGCGCCCGGGGTCGGACGTCGCGAGCCCGACACCGGCCGCATTCAGCTCGGGCTTCTGCGCCCCGTTGAACGCCAGGCCCTCGGAGGAGAACGGCGCGGGGGCTCCGCGATCGGGATTCGTGTTGAACGATGCGGCACCGACCGAGAATCTGACCGGCACGTCCTGGCGGAGCGCCGACCGAACGGCCTCCGCGTTCGACGCTGAGAGTCCGAGGATCGGAACGTCGACCGGTCCGTCCGTCCCGAGCGATCCAGCGGGAAGCGCTCCGTCGACGAGGACGGCGGTCGCACCGGCGGCAACGACCTCACGCACCGCCTCGGGCGACGAGGTGCCCCGCGGCAGGAGAACGGCGGCACCGGCCACGCGACTGTACCCGGCACTGTCGAACAAGCGACTGAAGCCACCGGCAGCACCCACGACTGCCTGGGGGGCGCGTTGCAGCGCGACGACCTGAGCGGAGGTCGTGAGGCCCGGCGCGACGACACCGCCGAGTGGCTGGCTCCCCGAGACGAGCGTTCGCAACCCCGCGAGCAGAAGGACATGGCCGGTCGGACTTCGTCGCCTCGTATCGAGTGCTCCTGCAGTGAGAACAGCGGGGGCGCCCCCTGGCCCCCCGATACTGCCGTACGCTGGTCCCGCCGGCCCGTCGTTCCCTGCCGGGGCGACGACGAGCGTGTCGAGGGCCGTGGCGCCGGCCGCGGCGACGGACAACGGGCCATCCGCGAACGCTGCGAATGGCTCGACGACCCCGACGAGCGCCACGCGAACCGCATCGTGCGCATCGCCGTCCTCGTTCGGGTCGACTGCGAGCTCGAGGCCAGCGAGAACCTGGTCAGTTCGACCGTAGATTGCAACGCCACCCGAGACGTCGGGCTGCCACCCGGCGACACGGATCGGGAGCAGCGACGCTCCCGGCGCGGTTCCCTCCAGCCCGGCCGGCCCATCCGAGCCGACGACGAGCCCCGCCATCTCGGTTCCATGGCGCTCGGGCCGTCCAGGTGCCGTCGGGTTCTGACGGGCGCTCGCGTCGCCACCGGGATCGAGTACGTCGAGGCCGGGGAGCAACGCGCGCCGAATGTACGGATGCACGCGGTCGACACCGGTGTCGAGGAGTGCCACCGTCACGCCGGCTCCCGAGAAGCCGGGAAGCTGAACGTCCGCCCTTCGCTCGCCGCCGCTCGCGAGCATCTGGTCGACCACGTTCGGGTCGACGGCGGCCGGAATCGCAGCCCGGACGGCGTAGGCGCCGAGGACAGCCGGGTTCTTGGCCACGATCGCGAGAGCGCGCGCGTCCAACGGCGCCGCAAAGCCGTTGAACGTGCGGTAGTACGAGTGCTCAGGCTCGATCGGTACGCCCTTCAGAGCGAGCCGCCCGATCACTTCCTCCTGCGCCTTGCGGGCGCTCCGTGTCCACGATCTCTCCTGCTCCTCCGTCGCGACACCGCCGGCCGCCGCGACGCGCGTCGCGAGTGACGGCACATCGAGAACAACGATCCACCTGTTTCCGAGCTGCGGGGTGGGCCGGTTCCCGAGGAGGCTCTTCCAACCCGCTGCGCCGCTCGGAGACTCGTCTGCGGCGGCCGCCGCCCCTCCCCCGAGGAGGGCGAGCACGATCGCGAGGGAGGCGAACGCGAGCGAGACGTGGGTGCGACTACCGAGCCGAGGCATACGCATCCACGACGAGCGCCTCCGCAGGCGACAGGGGTTCGGCATACCGTGCCGCCGAGGCGATCATGGCTGCGTTGTCCGTGCAATACGCGAGCGGCGCCACGGCCGCATCCGGCAATGCCGCGCGCAGCTCGGAGTTCGCGGCCACTCCCCCGACAACGGCGAGCCGCGTCAGACCCTCGGCTTTCGCAACCTGATGGAGGCGGCGCGTCAGGGCAATGACGATCGCCCTCTGATAAGAGGCAGCCAGATCCGCGCGTCGCTCGGCAGTGGCTGCCTCCCCGAGGTCACGAACCGTGTAGAGCAGTGATGTCTTCAGGCCCGAGAACGAGAAGTCGAAGCCGGGAACGCTGGCGACGGGGAACGAGAACGCGCTGGGATCGCCCTCCTGCGCGAGCCTGTCGATCTCGGCGCCGCCCGGATACGGCAACCCGAGAAGCCGCGCCCCCTTGTCGAACGCCTCGCCGGCCGCGTCGTCGAGGGTGGTCCCGAGCCGCTCGAAGGAGCAGTGATCGCGCACGGCGAGCACCTGGGTGTGGCCGCCCGTTGCGAGAAGGCAGACGAAGGGCGGCTCGAGCGGCTCATCGCCGAGGAAGAGCGAGGCGACGTGGCCCTGGAGGTGGCTGACCGGAACGAGAGGCAGTCCACACGCCCACGCCATCGCCTTGGCAGTCGAGAGCCCGACGAGGAGGGCCCCGATCAGGCCCGGTCCGCGCGTGACTCCGATCCGGGTCACGCCGCCGAGGTCGATGCCCGCCGTGAAGAGGGCCTCGCGGATGACCGGGCTGATCTGCTCCAGGTGCCTCCGCGAGGCGACTTCCGGAACGACTCCGCCGTAGCGAGAATGGATATCGGCCTGCGAGGCGATGATCGACGACAGAACGTCCCCGCCGGGAGTGACGACCGCCGCCGCCGTCTCGTCACACGAGCTCTCGATCCCGAGGATCACGCGCTCCGTCCCGTCGGGCGCTCTCGTCCCGTCAGGTGCTCTCGTCCCGTCACATGCTCTCGTGCCATCACCGTTCCGACTCCGTTCCCACTTGCGATTCCGTTTCACTTCGCCCTGCAGAATCCATCCGCTCAGCGTCCTTCCACATGATCAACGCATCTTCTCTGTTGTCAGTATAGTAACCAGGTCGGACGCCGCGGGTGACGAAGCCGAACTGCTCGTAGAGGCTGATCGCTGCAAGGTTCGAAACGCGCACCTCGAGCGTGTAGCCACGTTCGGCGTCGTCGCGTGTCACGTCGATCAGGCGTCTGAGCATCGCGGAGGCGATACCCCTGCGGCGATGCCCGTCGGCGACTGCGACGTTCATCACGTGCCAGGCATCCACGTAGCGGGAGAGGACGAGATAGCCGACAAGCGCGCCCTCGTCTGCGACAGCGGCGAGAGACAGGGAACTCTGCTTGGCTAGCTCGCTGGCGAACATCGATCGAGACCACGGAGTCGGATACGACACTTGTTCGATCGCCTCGATCGCGTCGAGGTCGGACAGCTCGAGGCGCCTGATCGAGAAGCTCACGCCAGCAACATTTCGGCGTCGGGCAGCCTGACATACACGGGCTCGACGAGGTCTGCCGGCTCGAACCGCGTCGCAACAGAGGCATGCAACGAGGCGCGCGGGCTATGCAGGCGCGAGTCGTCCGCGGGCACCTCGGCGCCCCTTCCCACGAGAAGCTCGCGGTAGCGGCGGGCACCGTTCCCGACACAGATGGCGCCGGGCGGTGGCACCACCGCGTCGGGCCGCACGGCCCGAGGCCCCGGTACGAAGACCTCGCCCCGGCGCGCGTCGATCACCGGGAAGGCATGTTCGGTGCAGGTCGCAAGAGCGTCGAGCGTCGAGACGCCGGCGACCTGCAACCCGAGCGCAAGGCCGAGGCCGCGCGCGACGGAGAGCCCGATCCGCATCCCGGTGAAGCTTCCGGGCCCGGTGCCGACGACGACGCCCATCAGGTCCGATGCCGCGACACCGGCCGCTCGGAGGAGCTCGTCCACGTCACCAAGCAGCAGTTGGGCCTGCGACATACGCTCGCCGAGCACGATCCCGTCCGCGACGAGAGCGCTCGTGGCGCAATCAGTCGCGGTGTCGAACGCCAGGATCAGCACGCGCGATGTCCTCGAGAAGCGTCGGTGCAGCCGAGTCCGCGGAGATGCGTCGCTCGTCCTGGCCGACGTGCTCCAGCACCAGGGAGAGCGCGGCCGGGGGGAGAGATCCTTGTCCTTCTTCCGGCCATTCGACGAATGCAATCGTACCGTCGAAGTACGGCTCGAGATCGCCCCACTCCGCGTGGCTCATCCCGTTGAACCGGTAGAGATCGAGATGAGCGACATCCGACGTGCCGTGGTAGAGGTGCCCGATCGTGAAGGTTGGGCTCGTTACTGGCTGCTCGATGCCAAGCGCGCGACAGGCACCGCGCACGAGCGTCGTCTTGCCGGCACCGAGATCGCCATGCAGGAGGACGGTATCGCCCGGCGAGAGCAGCCCGGCGAGCAAGGCCCCGAATGCCTCGGTCTCGGCCGCCGATCGTGTCGTTCGCTCGATCACGGGTCAGAAGAGCCCGAGCTGGATCGTTTCCCCGACTGCAACTGCCTCGTCCTCGACGGGAGGCGCTGTCACCTCGATCTCGACGGCGCGGGCTGGTACCGACAGGGGCGGCGAGGCTCGTCCGAGGAGCGCCGGCAACCGTGAGAAGTCATCCTCGAGTGCTTGCAACATCGAGGGCGTGTAGAGCGCGGCAGCCGGATCGTAGAGCGGGAAGAGCACGACGGTCGTTGCGCCGAGGGCGACCTCCTGCTCATGGCCGTGAACCTGGGTGATCCCGGACGGACGCCCCGACAGGAGCTTCGTGGCGAAGTTCCCGAGGGTCACGACGACGCCAGGGCGGACGAGCTCGACCTGCCGGAAGAGGTGGGGCTCGCAGGAGGCGATCTCGAACTCGAGTGGGTCGCGATTCTGTGGCGGACGGCACTTGAGGACGTTGGCGACGTAGACGTCGTCGCGTTGGAGGCCGATGCCTGCGAGGAGTCGTCCGAGCACCTCGCCCGCCTGCCCGGCGAACGGAGTGCCACCCTGATCCTCCTGGAAGCCGGGCGCTTCGCCGACGATCATCAGATCGGCGTCGGGATCGCCCGCGCCGAAGACGACACGGGTCCGGGTTTCCGACAACGGACACCGCGCGCAGTCGGCCGTTTCGGCCGCGTAGGCGGTCAGCGCTTCGGCACGAGCGAGTGCGTCCATGAACCGGCCAGTCTAGGCGTGGAGGCGGATGCGCCGCGGGCGGGCTGCCCCCGGTCTGAGATGCGAACGCAACCCGACCCCGTTCCGCAGGCTCGCGGGCAAGTCCCTTCAGGATCCGCTCCCTTCAGGATCCGCGCGAAGCGCGGCAGAACAATGCTGCAGTTCGTGCCGCAGCACGCTCTTCCGCCGCAGGCTCGCGAGCGAGTCCCTTCAGGATCCGCGCGAAGCGCGCCAGAACAATGCTGCAGTTCGTGCCGCAGCACGCTCTTCCACCGCAGGCTCGCGAGCGAGCCCCTTCAGGATCCGCGCGAAGCGCGGCAGAACAATGCTGCAGTTAGTGCCGCAGCACGGTCCTCCACCGTCGCAGGCTCGCGAGCGAGCCCCTTCAGGATCCGCGCGAAGCGCGGCAGAACAATGGTGCAGTTCGTGCCGCGGTACGCTCTTCCACCGCGGCACTAACTGCAGCCGCAGCCGCCGCCGCAGCAACCACCGGCCCCGCCGCCGAACGACGGCTTTGCCGCGGCGCCGTGAACGGCAAAGGCCGAGATCTGCTTCAAAACGTTGCTCGCGCCGCACGCCGGGCAGGTGATCACCTGGTCGTCGCTGCGCACGAGTTCGTCGAAATGATCCTCGCACTCCATGCACGCGTATTCATAGATCGGCATGGCCCAAGTGTACTGTGCCGCTCGATGGAGCGATGGACGATACCCACGCTCGAAGGCACGATCGTCCGCCTCGAGCCGCTCGCCATCCACCATGCCTCCAATCTCTTCGAGGCGTCACGGGATCCACGGCTGTGGCGCTGGCTTCCGATCCTGCAGCCGCGGACACGCCGGGAATGGGACGGCTGGATGACGTCAGCACTCGAGCGCACGGAGTCAGGGTTGGAGCTGGCGTTCGCGACCGTGTCACAGGCGACGGGCGCAGCGATCGGCTCGACGCGCTACCTCGCGCTGCGCCCGGAGCACCAGAGCCTCGAGATCGGGTGGACGTGGATTTCCCCGGCGGCCTGGGGCACTGGCGCGAACACGGAGGCGAAGCTCCTCCAGCTCGAGCACGCGTTCGACGTTCTCGGCTGTCGGCGCGTCGAGTTCAAGACCGACGCCCTCAACGAGCGCGCGAACCCCGCTCTCGCAGCACTGCCCGCGACGTTCGAGGGTATCCACCGCAAGCACATGCTCGTGCGCGACGGAGAGAACCGGGACTCCGCGTGGTATTCGGTGATCGACGACGAGTGGCCCGCCGTCCGCGCGGCGCTCGGCGCCCGACTTGTCAAGCCGTAAGACTTGAGCGCGGCAGCCGATAGGCAGGATGCGATCATGCCCATCGTCTGCGCCTCCGAGCTCGTCAAGACACATGGCGTCGGTCGCGCAGCCCTACGGGTTCTCGACGGCGTCGATCTCGAGCTGCAAGCCGGTGAGGTCGTCGCAATCGTCGGTCGTTCCGGTTCCGGTAAGTCGACCTTGCTTCATCTCCTCGGGGCACTCGATCGACCCGACTCGGGCTCGATCGAGCTTTCCGGCACTCGAATCGACATGGCGACGGAGAAAGAGCTAACCCACATTCGGCGCTCGCAGATCGGGTTCGTCTTCCAGTCCTTCCACCTTCTTCCCGAGCTCACCGGAATGGAGAACGTTCTCCTGCCTGCGAGACTCGGAGGCGCTCCCGGCGCGATTGCCCGTGGGATTCATCTCGTGGCCGAACTCGGCCTCACGGAGGTCGCCGAGCGGCTGCCAACCGTCCTGTCCGGTGGCGAACAGCAGCGGCTCGCAGTCGCGCGCGCGCTCGTCAACGATCCTTCGCTTTTGCTCGCGGACGAGCCGACCGGGAACCTCGATCCCGAATCGGGGGCCGAGGTTCTCTGCCTGCTCCAGCAAGCTGCTTCAGCCGGGAAGGCCGTCCTCCTCGTAACGCATCAGGACGATGCGATCGGAATCGCCGACCGCGTACTTCGCCTGAGCGGGGGGCAACTCGTCGGATGATCGCAGCGCTCGGGTACGCGCTCGCGCGCCTTCGCGTGCGTCGCACGCGGACCGTGCTTACCGTGCTCGGGATCACTGCAGCAGGAGCAATGCTCGGGGCGGCCGTGACCGTGTCCTACGCGCTCGGTACCGGGTTCGAGCGAACCGCTGACCGAGCTGATCTGCCGGACATCGCTGCGACGTTTGCGCCGACGCAGCGCGCAGACGTCGAACGGGTGGCGCGCTCGCTCCCGAACGTTGTCGATGTCTCATTTCGGCTCGACCGCGCCGTGATCTTCATCGCCGCCGGTGGAAGGACGACCGAGAGGGCGACGGCGATTGGCGTGCAGAAGGGAGACCGTCGCGGGTACGCCATCGTCGAGGGTCGCGACATCGAGCGTGAAGGCGAGGCTGTGATCGAGGCCGGCCTGGCACGCGCCTGGAACCTCAGCCCCGGCGATGAGATGTTCGCCGAGGCCCTCAACGTGCGACTCGGCCTGCGTCTCCAGATCGTCGGTGTCGCCGTCTCCCCCGACGGCGTGGCCTATCCGCTTGCCTCGAGCCCTCTCTTCTATGTCGACTACCGAGATGTTGCCCCGCTCATCGCCGCGGTACCGGGAACGGTCGATACCGCGCTGATCTGGCTCGCCAATCCCGATCGGGTCGACGTCACGCTCTCGCAGGCCCGAGCCGCGGGCGTCGGCGTCGATCGCCTCCGTTTCGGAACGCGCGAGTCGCTCCGCCTCCTGATCGGGCAGGCAGCAGGGCTCGTGATCGCGCTGCTCGTGGCATTCTCCCTGATCTCGCTGGTCGTCGCGGGGACGATGCTCGCGGCCTCGTCGGCGGCCGAAGTGCAGCGTCGGGTGCAAAGCATCGGTCTGATGCGTGCGCTTGGGATGTCGACCGGACAGGTCACCGCGGCAGCCGCGGTCGAGGGCACGCTCATCGCCGCTCCGGCGGGCGCAGTGGGCATCGCTCTCGGATGGTTCCTCGTCGCCGGCCCAACCTCTCATCTGCTCGCTTCGTTGAACCAATTCGGGCCTGGACTCGCGCTCGCGCCCCTCTTGATCGGATCCTTCTTCGCGCTCGTCCTCATAGTGGCCGGGTTCAGTGCCTGTCCTGCCTGGCGGGCGGCTCGGCGTCCGGCCGTCGAGACGCTCCGGGGCGGAGATATGCTCGGCTCGGCGCGCGCGCTGCCGTTGCCTGCGGGCGCTGCGGGGCTGGGCGTCCGTCTCGTCGCGGCCCGTCCGGTTCGCATGCTCGGCGGGGTGATCGTCCTCGGCCTCGCCGCCGCGCTCATTCTCCTCGTCCTGTCGATCGCCTCCGTCCTACGGAGTCTCGACCAGCGACCGCAAGCATTCGGAACGCGGTACCAGCTCACGTTACCGGCGGGTGAGCCCGCCCTCGAGGCCGCGAATGCGACGTCCGGCGTCGCCGGCGCTGCAACGCGCTTCGAGGTTCTCGCCGCCGACTCGTTCCGCCTCGGCGAGCCGTTCAAGATCATCTCCTTCGCCGGAGACCACACGCAGTTCGAGGATCCGGTGCTCGACCGGGGCCGCCACCTCAGGAACGACGACGAAGCAGAGGTGGGTCTCGGTCTGGCAACGGCGCTCGGTCTCCAACTCGGGGGCACCCTTGCAGCGCAGCTCCCGTCAGGCGCTGAGATCCGCTTCAAGGTTGTCGGCATCGTGCGTGCGTTTCAGGATCAGGGGCGCATCGCGTACGTCAACCCGAAACGGTTGCTCGCCGCCGATCCTTCGGCTCAGTCGACGATTGTCGTGCGCGTCGCTCCGGGATTCACGGTCGGCGATGTCAGCGACTCGTTCGAGAAACAGGGGATTCTCGCGGTCGGCAGCGGAGGCATCGCCGGACAGAGCGTGCAGGGCTTCGCCGCCCGCAGCAGCGGCTTTCTCGACGTCGTGATCGCGTTGCTCCGGAGCATCGCGATCGTGAGCGGTGTCGTGTGTCTGTATGCGGTCGCGCAGGTGCTCGCGCTCACCGCCCACGAGCGGCGACGGTCGCTGGCCGTCGTTCGCTCCTTCGGTGCAAGTCGCGCCCAGATCGCGCTCATCTTCGCCGGGGCGGCCGGGACGATCGGTGCCCTTGCACTCCCTATGGGAGTCGTCGTCGAGCGTTTCGCGCTCGGCTCGATGGTCGCGTCGCTCGCTGCCTCGTACATCAGCCTGCCGCTGACGGCAGGACTGTTCGAGATAACCATCACCGCGGCGTCGCTTGCGCTCGGTGCAGCCGTCGTCGCGCTGCTCCTCGGCCGGGCCGCGACATCGCGATCCGTCGTCGTCGATCTCACCGAGGAGTAGGGAGGGCGAGGCGCGCGTTTCGATCCTCGGGTCGACCGGAGAACCCCTTTGCCCGACCGCCCTGGTAGTCGAGGTACGAGAGCGCGAGCGACGTTTCAGCGAGCGGCGAGCTCTCATGATCGATCATCCACGTGTCGATCACGAGTCGGCCGTCGGCTGTCTCGCCCAGGCGAAAGACGCGTGCCTGCTGTG
>NZ_JBDSNT010000064.1:0-49565 GCF_039915195.1 Gaiella sp. | reverse complement strand
TTCTAACCGGCTGCGAGCGGCGCGGGCGCAGCGCCTGCAAGGAGACCCGTGACATCAGCCACGGCCAGCGACTCGAAGTCGAGCCCGAAGACCTCGCCCAGCGCCATGATCGCCGCCGGCTTGACCTCGTCGACCGACACCGCGCGACCGAGCTCGCGGCTCATCGTCGTGAACTGCGTATCCTCGAGCCCGCACGCCGTGATCCACGAGCTGAACGGCGCAGGATCGAGATCGACGTTGAGCGCGAAGCCGTGCGTCGTGACCCAGCGCGAGACGTGGATGCCGATGGAGGCCAGCTTGCGCGGCGGCGGCTCGAGCCAGACACCGGTCAGCCCCTCGATCGTCACGGCCGTCATTCCGAACGTGGCAACCGTCGTGATGATCGCCTGTTCCAGGTCCCGCACGTAGCGCTTCAGATCTTTCCCGTGACGGTTGAGGTCGAGGATCGGATAGCAGACGAGCTGGCCAGGCCCATGGAACGTCGACTTCCCCCCTCGGTTCGTCTCGATCACCTCGACGGAGGCGTCGTCTGGCAGGTGTACTTCGCTCGCGTCCGTGCGGCGCCCGGTGGTCACGACCGGAGGGTGCTCGACCAGGATCACCGCCTCCCTTGCCACACCGCCGATCACGGCGGCGGCGAACGACCGCTGCAGTTCGAGTGCCTCCTGGTACGGGACGAGACCGGCATCGACGAGATACGCTTCGGCGCTCACGAGAGGAGGGTAGTTGACGGAGCTCAGGATCGCCCCGGCGCGCACGCGCAACGAGCTGACGACGTTCCTCGCGATCGGGCAGGCTGTGCATCCGGGACCGAAGCCAAGCGTCGACGGGTTGGAGCACGAGCTCGCGACGAGCGCCAGCACGGTGTTCCTCCTTGCGTGGCGCAGGGCCGAGGCCGTGGGCGCGGGCGTCGGGAAGACATCCAGTGTCGGCGACGCCTACTACACGATGGCCAGGGTGCCCGGTGCGTGCCGCCGGGCCGGCGTTGGCACGGCGCTCCTCGCAGCGCTGTCCGAGCGAGCGCGCGCGGCCGGACGCGGGTCATTGATCGGCCGCCTCCGAGAGGACGACGACGAGGCCCGCCGGTTCGTCGAGAAGCGTGGGTTCGAGGAGCTCTCCCGCGAATGTCCGGTCGCTCTCGCTCTCGCGCGCTTCGACGCGGATGCCCGCGTCCTGCCGGGTGTCGAGATCGTCAGCCTCGCCGAGCGTCCCGACCTGATCGAGGCCGCGTACGAGGTTCACTCGATCGCACTCCGGGACGTCCCCGTCGGCTCCGAGGCGCCGTCCGCCACCCCGTATGGCGAGTGGCTGGCCGAGACCGTCGAGGCGCCCGGAGCGTTGCCGGGTCTGTCGCTCGTCGCGCTTCTCGACGGCAAGGCCGTTGGCTGGTCCGGGCTCGCAGAGCTTGCGGGTCAAGAGCGGACTGCAGAGAACCTCCTCACCGGCGTGGTTCCGGAGGCGCGGGGGCGCGGGATCGCAACGGCCCTGAAGGTCGAGCAGGCTCGCAGGGCCAGGGAGGCAGGCTTCCTGCGGATCGAGACGGTGAACGATGAGACCAACGCACCGATGCGCGCCGTGAACGCTCGGCTCGGCTTCGAGGCCGAGCCGATCTGGCTGCTCGTGCGGGGTCCGCTCCTCGCGGCCCGGAAGTAGCCGTAGGGGAGACGGCGCAGCCTCTCCCGGGAGCGAACACAGGGATCACTTGCCTCAGGGGCACACAGACGCCTCGATCGACGACAACCGTTCTAGTCGGCCTGCTCCCAGCCCTCCAGCCGCTCGCGCAGGTCGCGCAGGAAACCGCCGCTGTAGGCGCCGTCGACGAGCCGGTGGTCGTAGGTGAGGGTGATGTTCATCAGGGGCCTGATCGCGATCACGTCCTGGCCGAGCTCGTCCTGCACGACCCAGGGCCGCTTCACGAGCGCATAGGTTCCGAGGATCCCCACCTGCGGCTGGCTGATGATCGGCGTTCCGTGGAACGTGCCGAATCCACCGGGGTTCGTGATCGTGAACGTGCCGCCCTGGACATCGTCCGGCAGGAGCTTCTTCGTGCGGGCGCGTGCTGCGAGATCCGCGATTGCGCGGGCGATCCCGAGCAGGTTCAGATCCTGGGCGTTCTTGATCACCGGCACGATCAGGCCCTTGCCGTCCTCGAGCGAGACCGCGATCCCTAGATTGACCCACGGGCGCGTGATGATCTTCTCGCCGCGGATCTCGGCATTCACCCACTTGTAGTCCTGCAGCGTCTCGACGGTTGCCTTGGCAATGAAAGCGAGATACGTCGGGTTGACGCCGTACGACGCCTGATACTCCTTCTTCAACTGCTCTCTCGCGGCGACGATGCGGGACATATCGACCTCGATCGCGCTCGAGACGTGCGCCGAGGTATCGAGTGACCTTCGCATGTGCTCCATCACGCCGCGGCGCATCGCGCTCATCGGCTCTTCGGCCTCGCCCGTCTGGAGCGGTGCGGCGGGCGGTGCGGCAGCGGGAAGGACAGGCTGAGCAGCGACCGGGGCCGGCGCGGCAGGTGCCGGAGCCGCAGGCGGGGCTGCGGGAGCGGCGGGGGTTGCGGGGGCCGGTGCGGCAGCGGCCGGCGCGCCCGACTCGATGTGCGCCAGGATGTCCTTCTTCGTCACGCGTCCGCCCGTGCCCGTGCCGGCGACCGTATTCGGGTCGACGCCATGCTCGGCTGCGATACGTGCGACAACGGGCGAGACGAACGTCCGGCCGTTCCCCGAGATGGCGTCTGAGGCCGCAGGCGCCGGGGCAGACGGTTCCGACGCGACTGCGACGACGGGTGGCTCGGGAACCACGGCGGCGGGCGGTTCTGTGACGACGGCGACCGGCTCCGGGGGTGCAGGTGTCTCCAGTGCAACGGCGCCGACCGGCAGGATCGTGGCGAGCAACGTTCCGACCTCGACCGTGTCTCCCTCGGCGACGAGGAGCTCGCCGACGACACCGTCTCCGGGGCTCGGAATCTCCGTGTCGACCTTGTCGGTCGAGATCTCGAGCAACGCTTCGTCCCGGGCGATCGTGTCGCCAGGCTGCTTGAGCCACTTCGTGACCGTTCCTTCGGACACGGATACTCCCATCTGGGGCATCACGACCTCGATCTGCGTTCCGGTGGCCAAGACTGAGTCCTTTCTCGTAGGGGCGAGGCGAAGCCTCGCCCTTCAATAGGCGGCGAGCTCGCGGAGCCCGGCGACGACGTCGTCGATCTGGGGAAGGTATGCCTGCTCGAGCGGCGGGGAGAACGGAACGGGCGTGTCGGGAGCGGCTATCCGCTTCACGGGGCCGTCGAGGTACTCGAACGCCTCCTCGGCGATCGTTGCAGCGATCTCGGCTCCGAATCCGCCGGTGCGCGTGTCCTCGTGCAGCACGAGCACCTTGGAGGTGCGGCGGGCGCTTTCGAGGACGGCTTCCCGATCCCAGGGGATCAGCGTGCGGAGATCCATCACCTCGACGGAGATGCCGTCCTGCGCGACAATCCCCGCTGCCTCAGCAGCGGTATAGACCATCGCGCCCCAGGTGACGACGACGATGTCGTCACCCTCGCGGTGAATGCGGGCCTTCCCGAAAGGTGTCGAGTACCGCTCGTCCGGTACCTCACCCTTGATCCTGCGGTAGAGGTGCTTGTGCTCGAAGAAGAGGACGGGGTTGGCGTCCTCGATCGCGGTCACGAGCAAGCCCTTCGCATCTTCGGGCGTCGCCGGGCAGACGACCTTCAATCCCGGGATGTGGGCGAACAGGCTTTCCGGGTTCTGGGAGTGAAATGGTCCGCCCGAGAACCCCCCACCCGAAGGGAGACGGAGAACGATCGGGATCGGCGTCCCGGCTCGGTAGTGCTGCTTGGCCGCCACGGTGACGAGGTGGTCCCAGGCGCACGAGACGAAATCTGCGAACTGCATTTCGGCGACCGGGCGCATCCCCATCAATGCCGCGCCGGTTGCGCCAGCGACGATCGCCGTCTCTGACAGAGGCATGTCGAGCACGCGCCAGGGGCCGAACTCGGCCTGGAACCCGTCCGTGACCTTGAATGCACCGCCGTAGACGCCGACGTCCTCGCCGAGCACGAAGACGCGCTGATCGAGGCGCATCTCCTGTCGGAGCCCGTCGCTGATCGCCTGCAGGTAGGTCTTCTCTGCCATTACTTGTGGTGAGGGGTCTCGAGCTCGTCTTGCGACGCGAACACACCGTCGAGCAAGGTGGTCGGATCGGGGAGCGGTGATTCCTCGGCCCGCTGGAGGGCGTCGTTCAGGAGCTTCTTGACGCCGGCCGTGATCTCGCCCTCCTCCTCGTCGGTCATCCCGGCGTTGTCGCGGAGCCACGTGCGGAAGCGGTCGATCGGGTCGCGCTTCGCCCACTCCTCGAACATCTCGCGCGGAACGTATGACGCGTCGTCGTGGACGGCGTGTCCTTCCATGCGCAGCGTCACCGACTCGATCAGCGTCGGGCCGCCGCCCTCGCGCGCCTTCTCGATCGCGCGCCGCGCCTCGCGGTAGACGGCAAGCACGTCGGTGCCGTCGACGACCACACCCTCGAAGCCGTAGGCCGCCGCCCTGTCCGCCAGGTGATCGATGGCGTGACCGAGGTGGGCGGGAGTCGAGTAGGCCCACTGGTTGTTGTCGATCACGAAGACGACCGGCAGCTTCCGGACGCCGGCGAGGTTCATCCCTTCGTGGGCGTCGCCGCGGGCAGCCGCTCCCTCACCACACCAGGCGACGGCAACCCGCCGCTCCTCACGGATCCGGAAGGCGAGGCCCATGCCGACGGCGACCGGAAGCATCGCCGGCAGATGGCTCACCATCGCGTGCAGCCCGAGGCGGGCGTCACCGATGTGGACGTTCCCGTCGCGACCCTTCGTCGGCCCGTCGGTGCGGCCCATGTACTGGGCGAAGATGCGCCATGGTTCGACGCCGCGCGCAATGTGCACGCCCATGTCGCGCTGCAGGGGGCAGCCGACGTCGTCCGCACCCATCGCCGTTGCCACGCCGACGGCCGAGGCCTCGTTGCCTCGCCCCGTGTAGAAGGACCCGGGAATCTTTCCCTGCTTGTAGAGAATGTGCCCGCGTTCCTCGATTGCGCGCGCGGTCAGCATGCTTCTGTAGATGCCGAAGAGGTCCTCGCGGTCGAGACCGACGTCGTGCACTTCCTGGAGCGAGCCGAAGGGCTCCGCTTCCCGTACCGCCATGGATTCCCCTAGGGCCGTTGTCGGGCGTCACTCTACCTCCCAGCGCGGAAGCCGGAGGGCAATGTCCACTAGGCTCCCGCGCATGGAAGCGCGCAAGCGGCCACGGCGGAACTGGATTCAGGAGGAGCGTCGCAAGACGCTCGGCGACTGGGTGGCGTTCTGCGTCGATTGCGGCTTCACGCTGCGCTACTTCGTCGAGTTGGAGGCCGAGATCCCACCCGCGTGCCCGGGATGCAAGGGCGAGATGAGACACCTCTGCCCCGAGTGCGGAGCACGATTTCCCTCCGCGTTCCTCGTCGAGTGCGAAGAATGCGGCGCGGAGGTGCGACCGAGGGAGCTCTTCGGCGGGCCGATTCGCAAAGCCGGGAAGTAGCGACGGACGGTAGACGCGGGCGACCTTCCAGGTCGCTGACGCGACCCTCAGGTCGCCCATACAGGCTAGAACGGGAAGTAGAACGTTCGGTAGACGCTCGCCCCTACTAGAACGGCGGCCCGATCCGCAAGGCCGGCAAGTAGCTCTCGCAAACGAGCCGGTTCCAGGAATCCGCCGGCTGTGGGGCAATGGCCGGCGGGCCGGCCTCTTCAGGGATCGTGCGTGCGATCAATGAACCCGCGCTAGCGGGTTCGAGATCTTGCAGGTCAAAACATGGTCCCGATGATCTGCGAGAAGCGGATCACCGTGACCGTGTCGGTCTCGGTCACGTCGCGGTTGTAGAGCTGGCTCATCCAGTGTGCGAGCTCGTCGACGCGGCGGATGCCGGGATTGTCGTGCTCGATCTCGCGAGGAGAGAGCTCGCCGAGCGGCTTCACCTCGACCCGGTCGATCACGGCATCGAAGATCTTCTCGCGCGGGCCGTAGCGGGTCCCCACGAGAACGGTGACGATCATGCCTTTCTTGTACTTCGGCGACTTGTCGCCGAGGCGGATGGTGGCGGTCTTGCGGCCGGTCCGCAGCTGATCGGCCACGATCGGCGAGTAGAAGTTGAGCGCGAGCATCGGCATTGCGACGCAACTATAGAGATCTGGTGACGACGGGTTGGCAGCGCACCGTCGCTGTGCTAGGTTTCCCTTGTTGGCACTCTCACAGTAAGAGTGCCGACCCGAGGTGTGACTTCACAACGATGTGACTCTCACAACCCGGTATCGGTAAATCGAACTACGCATCGCAGGGAGGCACGTGCATGAATCTGCAGCCCCTAGGTGACCGCCTGATCGTGGAGGTTCTCGAAGAGGAGTCCACCACGGCGAGCGGCATCGTGCTGCCCGACACCGCCCAGGAGAAGCCGCAGCGCGGCAAGGTCCTGGCCGTCGGCCCCGGCCCTCGTGACGAGGACGGCAAGCGCATCAAGATGGATGTGGCGAAGGGTGACGAGATCATCTTCTCCAAGTACGGCGGCACCGAGATCAAGGTCGGCGCCGACGAAGTCCTGATCCTGCGCGAGTCGGACGTACTCGCGAAGGTCATCTAAAACCAGCTCGACGGAAGGATTGAATAACAGATGGCTCACAAGGAGCTCAAGTTCAACGAGGATGCACGGCGCGCGCTCGAGCGTGGCGTCAACGTCCTCGCCGACGCGGTCAAGGTGACGCTCGGCCCCAAGGGTCGCTACGTCGTGCTGGACAAGAAGTTCGGCGCGCCGACGATCACGAACGACGGTGTCACGATCGCTCGTGAGATCGACGTCGAGGACCCGTTCGAGAACCAGGGTGCTCAGCTCGTCCGCGAGGTCGCAACCGCCACGAACGACGTTGCCGGTGACGGCACGACGACGGCGACCGTTCTCGCGCAGGCCATCGTCCGCGAGGGCCTCAAGAACGTGGCCGCGGGTGCGAACCCGATGGGTCTCAAGCGCGGCATCGAGACGGCCGTCGGCATCATCGTCGACGACCTGAAGAAGCAGTCGGTCGAGATCTCGGGTAAGGAAGACATCGCTCGGGTCGCCACCATCTCGTCGCGCGAGCGCGAGATCGGTGACGTTATCGCCGACGCGATCGAGAAGGTCGGCAAGGACGGCGTCGTCAACGTCGAGGAGGGCCAGACGTTCGGCCTCGACCTCGAGTTCACGGAGGGCATGCAGTTCGACAAGGGCTACCTGTCTCCGTACATGATCACGGACGCCGACCGCATGGAGGCTGTGCTCGACGACCCGTACATCCTGATCGCGAACCAGAAGATCAGTGCGGTCAAGGACATGCTGCCGGTGCTCGAGCAGGTCATCCAGGCCGGCAAGCCGCTCGTCATCGTCGCCGAGGACCTCGAGGGTGAGGCGCTCGCGACGATCGTGGTCAACAAGCTCCGTGGCGTCTTCACCGCTGTCGCGGTCAAGGCTCCGGGCTTCGGAGACCGCCGCAAGCGGATGCTCGAGGACATCGCTGTCCTGACGGGCGGCGAGGTCATCACCGAGGAGCTCGGCCTCAAGCTCGAGAACACGAAGCTGACGCAGCTCGGTCATGCCCGCAAGGTCGTCGTCGACAAGGACTCGACCACGATCATCGATGGTGCCGGTGACGGTGAGGCGATCAAGGCCCGGATCAAGCAGATCAAGGGCGAGATCGAGAACACCGACTCGGACTTCGATCGTGAGAAGCTGCAGGAGCGGCTGGCGAAGCTCGCCGGCGGCGTTGCAGTGGTCAAGGTCGGCGCAGCCACCGAGACGGAGATGAAGGAGAAGAAGCACCGGGTCGAGGACGCGCTGCAGGCAACTCGCGCGGCACTCGAAGAGGGTATCGTCCCGGGCGGCGGCGTTGCGCTGCTGAACGCGGCGGACTCGTCGAAGAAGGCGCTCGCTGCGCTCGAGGGCGACGAGAAGACCGGTGCGAACATCATCATCCGCGCGCTGGAGGAGCCGCTTCGGCAGCTCGCCTACAACGCGGGACTCGAGGGCTCGGTCGTCGTCAGCCAGGTTCGTGCGGCCAAGAAGGGCCAGGGCCTGAACGTCGACACCGGTGAGATCGAGGATCTCGTCAAGAACGGGATCATCGATCCGACAATGGTGACGCGCTCGGCGTTGCAAAACGCAGCCTCGATCGCGAAGAACATCCTCACGACCGAGGTGATCGTTGTCGACGCGCCGGAGAAGAACGGTGGCGGCGGCGGCATGCCCGACATGGGCGGCATGGGCGGGATGATGTAAGCAAACCCGCCTAGGCGGCTTTGCTCGATAGTGCGGTTGGGGGGTCGGCGGGAGCCGGCCCCCTTTCTTTCTGGAGTCGATCCTGAAAGGCGGAGATCCGGTTCGACTCGTAGGTTCGCACTACGACTGGCCGGGCCAAGCCTCGGACAGAATTCACACGCGACGCGTGGCCGGGCGCGTCCCGAGCCTGTTCCACAAGGGCTCGAGGAGCGGATCGGAGATGCGACTCAGGAGAAGGACGAGCCGGTCGATCCAGCGCATGCCGAGCCCGACGGCGAGTGTCGCCGCCGCCCACCCGACGACCATCCCTGCCAGCACGTCGCTCGGGTAGTGCATTCCGAGCGCCACGCGGGAGAGCGCAATCAGGGTGGCAGTGGCGAGGAAGATGACCCCCGCCCGGCGCGAGAATGCCAAAACGGCGAACGCGATCGCGATCGCGACCGCGGCATGGTCACTCGGGAACGATGGGTCGACGGAAGGAGCCGAAAGCAGGTGGGTCAGCGTCGGATGCGCTGTGAACGGGCGCGGACGCTCCCACAGGTGAGAGATCACCTGGTTAGTGGTCATCGCGATCCCGGCGGCCGCAAGACCCGAGATACAGGCCTGCTTCCACCTTCGGTCACCGTAGGGTCGCGCCAGGAACCAGAGCGCGATCACTGCAGCCGCATAGAGCGGAATCGCCAGCTCCGCGAAGGCAGTGACGGGATCCTCGAGCCAGTCGCGTGTAGCGACACCGGCATTGAGCACGTGAAAGAGCGACCAATCGATACGTCATACCGTACCGACGTTCCCCGGCCGCTTGGCGACGGGGGCACACGGTATGAACTCAATCCATTTCCGTGTGCACCTACCCTCCGAGAAGGGCTTGAGCCATGCGCCCGGCACGATTCGAACGTGCGACCTCTGCCTCCGCAGGGCAGCGCTCTATCCCCTGAGCTACGGGCGCGGGGAGGGAGAGTGTAGCTGCGTCGCAGCGACAGGGCCGTGGAGCAGGACTGCATCGTCCGGGACCTCGCGGCGGACGTAGGCGAGCGCAAGGACACGCCCCTCAGCGACGACGGCGCTCGTGATTCTCCCGACGACCTTGCCGTCGAGCGTCAGCTCCGCGTCGTACGCAGGGAGGTCGATCCCCTCGAGCTCGAGAACGCGCAACCCCCGGTTCGGGTGGCCGCGGTAGTGCAGGCGGGCCACGGGCTCCTGGCCGGGGTAACAGCCCTTCGTGAAGCTGATCGCACGGTCCTCGAGACCCGCCTCGGCGGGCAGCACGCGGTCGTCGAGTTCACGGCCCCAGGCGGGCGTGCAGGCGAGGATGCGGAGTCGCTCGAGTTCCTCGGCGGACACGGCGTCAGGGGGGACTGGGGCCGCGTCGAGCAGCTCGTAGGCGGGAACGCCGTAGTCCGGCGTGGGGATCGATTCTTGCGGCGCCTCACCGAGAACGATTGTCGTGGAATGCGCCTCCGGCTCGATCGAGCATTTTGCGGCGAAGCGGAACCGCACGAGCTCCCTCACGATCCGGCTGCCGAGCGCCGGCTCGGTGAGCAACAGGAAATCGTCGACGCCGCGCCGGAGTACCGTCATCGGTGCGATCACCCGGGCCTTCGCCGTGAGCAAAAGCGCCTGGCACGCTTCGCCCGGCCCGAGTGCCTCGACGTCGTTCGAGACCATCCGCTGCAGGTACGACGCCGCGTCGGGGCCGATCACGCCGACGTACTCCCGCGGCCGCGACGCAGCCTGTAACGCTCGAGTGCTCACGCTTACTAGTGTAGGAGCATGTTCCGGAGCAAGGCAGAGAAGAAGGCACGGGAGGCCGGGTACGACCCGGCCCGGCTTCCGGAGGGCCAGTACCTCACGGAGAAGTGGCCCGTACTCCACGCAGGATCGGTTGCGACGTACCCGCAGAACCTCGCGGGCTGGGACTTCAAAGTCCACGGCGAGGTCGACACACCGGTAACCCTCGACTGGAAGCAGCTGAACGAGCTCCCGCGCGTCGAGGTGACGCAGGACATCCACTGCGTCACTCGCTGGAGCCGATTCGACACCACTTTCAGCGGCATCCCGTGGTCGGCGGTGCGTGAGCTCGTCGGGCAGCGCCCGACAGCGAGGTTCGCGATCGCCCATGCCGAGGCCGGCTTCACCACGAACGTTCCCGTCGAGTTCCTCGACCGCGAAGGTGCCATGCTCGCGACGCACGCCGACGGAGAGCCGTTGACGGCCGAGCACGGGTTCCCGCTGCGACTGATCGTTCCGGGGAAGTACTTCTGGAAGAGCGCCAAGTGGCTTCGCGGAATCGAGCTTCGCGCCGACGATCAGCCTGGCTTCTGGGAGCGGCTCGGATACCACAACGAAGCCGACCCGTTCCAGGAGCAGCGCTTCCAGTTCTGAGCGGAGATCACTCTTTCGGGGGATCGGCGAGCACGCTCGGGCACCGATGAATGAAGTGTCCCAACCCCTCCCCTCGCTTCACCCGAAACGGCCCTCCCCCAGGGCCGTTTCTCTTTGGTCGTCGCTGACGCGAAGAGGAACAGCTCGGACGATGGATCAACCCCGTCGCCGCGGCACCTCAGCCGTCCTTGGCCCCCGAGGAGGCTTCGGACATGTTTCCGCCGATCGCCTGCAGGATCTCGGGACGGTCGAGCAGGCGGGCGCGCTGCTCGGGGGACGGGAGTCGGTTCACGACGTACTTGTCCTCGAGGATGTCGTTCAGCGCGCGGCCGCGGTCGTGTTCTCGGATGACGTACTGCGCCACGCGCTCTTCCTTCGAGGAGCCCTGGCCGAGGAACGAGAACAGATCCTTGAATCCCATGTAGCCAGTCTAGCCTACTCGGCTCCGCGGCCGGTTCACACTCTTGCTGGTCGCATCAGGGTGCTACCGTCGCCTCTCGATGGACATCCGAGTCGGCCACAGCCCCGATCCCGACGACGCCTTCATGTACTGGGCGCTCACGACCGACCTCGTCGACCCACGGGGTTTCGCGTTCGAGCAGGTACTCGCCGACATCCAGACCCTCAACCAGTGGGCGCGCGCTGCCCGCCTCGAGGTCACGGCGATCTCCCTTGCGGCGTACCCGTTCGTGCAGCAGGACTACGCGCTCCTCCCGCACGGAGCGAGCATCGGCACGGGGTACGGTCCGATCGTCGTTGCGCGCAAGCCGGCTTCGATCGATGACCTTCGTGGTAAGGAGATCGTCGTCCCGGGAACCATGACGACGGCGTTCCTGACGCTACGGCTCGCGATCGGCGAGTGCCTCTTCCGCGAGTTGTCGTTCGAGCAGATCCCGGACGAGGTCGCATCCGGTCGGGCCGACTACGGGCTGCTGATCCACGAAGGCCAGCTGACGTTCGCCGACATCGGCCTCCACAAGGTGATCGACCTCGGCGAGTGGTGGTTGCTCGAGACGGGTCTTCCGCTTCCGCTCGGGGTCAACGTCGCCCGACGCGACATCGAACGACTCGGCGATCTGTCTGAGGTGCTCGCCGAGGGGATCAGGTGCGGGCTCGAGCACCGGGAGGAGGCGCTCGCGTACGCGCTGCAGTTCGGACGCGGCATCGACGAGGCGGTCGTGGACAGGTTCATCGAGATGTACGTCAACGAGCTGACCGAGGACTACGGCGACGAGGGCCGCTCGGCGGTCGCCGAGCTGTTGCGCCGGGGCGAGGAGATCGGCGCCTTCCCCCATCCCGTTCAGCTCGACTTCGTGTAGGGGCGACGCACACGCTTGCGCGGATGCGTCGCCCGCAAATCGCCCGCAACGCGGGCGAGGTTTGCCTCGCCAAGGCTCGGCGCACCTCGCCCCTACGGGGTTTGTGTAGCGCCCTGCACGACCCACGCGAGGAGCGCCGTCCGCTCCTCGTCCGTCATCCCCGTGACGTTGCCGAGCGGCATCGAGTTCGACGAAACGACCCGTTCGATGTCGTCAGCTCGGGCGGAGATCTGCTCCGGCGTATCGAGGACGACCCCCGCAGGCGCGGTCGAGAATCCCGATTGCGTAGGCGCCACGGAGTGGCACGTTGCGCACCGCTGCTCGACGATGGGCTCGACCTCTCTGAACGAGACCGTCGCGCTGCCCGTGCCGGTCGCCGTTTGGTCTGGCCTGATCGCGACGCCGAGAGCCACCAGCACGACGACACATGAGACCGGGATAGTCCAGATCGTCCGTCCCTGGTGGCGAAGGTTGAAGAAGAGCCGCGAGAGGATCCCGACGAACATGATCACGAGCAGGACGATCCATGCGCGCTCGACACCGTAGGTGAACGCAAAGTGGCCGGCGATCATCGTGAACACGACGGGGAGCGTGAAGTAGTTGTTGTGCACCGACCGCTGCTTGGCGACGACGCCCGGGAACGGGTCGGGATCCCGACCCGCCTTCTTCGCGTTGATCAGCTCCCAGTGGGCGGGGATGATGTTGAAGAAGACGTTCCCCGCCATGATCGTTCCGATCATCGCGCCGACCTGGAGGAACGCCGCTCGGGGCTGGAAGAGCTGCGCGCATCCCCAGGCGGCGAGAGCGGTGAACGCAACTACCAGGATCCAGAGCACGACGCGGTGGCGGATAAAGCCGCGGCAAAGGACGTCGTACACGACCCACGCCGCGATGAGGAGCCCGACGCTGATCGCAACCGCCTGCCATGGCGTCAGGTCTGCCACTTCCGGATCGATCAGGTACGCCCTGGCGTTCAGGTAATAGAGGACGACCATCAGCCCGAATCCGGAGAGCCACGTCGTGTAGGCCTCCCACTTGAACCACGCGAGGTGGCTCGGGAGCACGGGAGGCGCGATCTTGTACTTCTTGACGTGGTAGAAGCCCCCGCCGTGTACCTCCCACAGTTCCCCGCCGACTCCGTCCCGGAGGTCCTCCACCCTGGTCGGCGCCTCGAGCGACTGGTCGAGCAGGACGAAGTAGAAGGACGCTCCGATCCAGGCGATCGCGGCGATCACGTGCAGCGAGCGGATCAGGAGGTTCAGCCAGTCCGTGATGTACGGATCGAGGATCGCCGCGACGACGGTCACTGGCGTGTCCAGCGGTCGATCGCGATCGCGACGAGCTCGCCGACTGCCGTCTCGAGCTCCTCGTCTGTCGGATTGTCGATCCGCTTACGGAGGGTCTCGAGGATGGCAGCCTTGGGGCGCCGGTTGACGAAGACGACGAAGCGAAAGCCGTGTCGCGACTCGTACTCGGCATTCAGGCGCGCAAGTTCGGCCAGCACATGTGGGTCGTCGTCCGTGCCCTGCTCGGCCGCCGAGCGCGCGGAGAGGCCCTCCTTCTGGCCGATCGCCGGGTGGGCGTCGAGCACCTCGCGCTTCTCGGCATCGGTCAGCTCGTCGATCACGACGGCTGCGTTCGCGAGCGGGTCATCCCTTTCGGCGAGCAGCTCGACAAAACGCGTTCTCCCCTCGAAGAGCCCGGCGAGCTCTTCGACGCTCAGCTGCCGCGGTAGCTCGCGCACGAGAACGGGGAGATGAGCAGGGGCACGTGGTAGTGGCCGTCCTCGAGCACGATCTCGAGCTCGACGCGCGTGAAGAACGGTGACGGCGGACGGAAGACCAGGCGATAGGTTCCCGGTTCGAGCGATTCGGCGAGCCGGGCGCGCCCGTCGCCGTCGGTCTCGACACGTGCGATCCGGTCTGTCGCCGACAGAAGCTCAACAGCGACCCCGGCCGCGGGTCGACCCGTGGCGGTATTGAGCACATGGGTCGAGAGCGAGACGGTCATCCCGAGAACTTTCGCGCTTCGACGCGATGGGCCTTTGCGATCTCTGTCTCGTCGGCCTTCACGAGATGCCCGTCGCTGACGACGGTCTCACCTCCGACGACGAGGCGATCGGGGCGAAACGGACCGGCGAAGACGATGCCGGCAACGAGGTCGTCCGCGCCGCCGAGCTCGAGGACATCGGTGCGCCACACGGCGAAGTCGGCGCACTTACCCGGTTCGAGCGAGCCGATGTCGTCGCGACAGAGCACTGCCGCTCCACCCCGCGTGCCGAGTCGAATCGCTTCACGCGCCGTGATCGCTGCCCCGCCGCCGCGTCCACGACAGACGAGAAGCGCCTGCTTGACCTCGAAGAAGAGGTCGCTGCGCTCGTTCGAGGCGGAGCCGTCGACGCCGAGGCCGACCCTGACCCCCGCGTTCACCATCTCGCGCACAGGGGCGGCACCCGCACCGAGCCGCAGATTGGACGTGGGGCAGTGGGCGACCCCGGTACCCGTGCTCGCGAAGCGGGAGATGTCGCTCTCGGAGAGGTGGATGCAGTGAGCGCACCAGACATCGTCGGCGAGCCAGCCGAGCCGATCCAGATACTCCACCGGTCGGCAGCCGTGCAGCTCGAGGCAGTACGCCTCCTCCTCGAGCGTCTCGGCGAGATGCGTGTGGAGCGGAAGGTCGAGCCGACGCGCGAGCGCGGCCGACTCCTCCATCAGGCGCCCGGTGACGGAGAACGGCGAGCACGGTGCGACGGCGAGCTGGACCCGGGCTCCGTGCCCCGGCTCGTGAATCGCAGCTGCGAGTCGCTCGGTCTCGGCGAGTACCGCGTCGAGGTCCTCGACGAGCTCGTCCGGCGGAAGCCCGCCGTCGGAGACGCCCAGGTCCATCGAGCCGCGAGAGGCGACGATCCGCAGGCCGATCTCGCGGGCCGCCTGCACCTCTGCCTCGATCAGGCCTTCACGGCCGCGTGGGAAGACGTAGTGGTGGTCGAAGACGGTCGTGCACCCAGACAACGCGAGTTCGGCAATACCGGTACGAGCAGCTGCGTACTCGGCGTCTGCATCGATTCGCGACCAGACGGGATAGAGCTCTCGGAGCCAGGTAAAGAGGTCGGCCTGCTGGGCCCGGGCCCGGGTGAGCGTCTGGTACAGGTGGTGGTGGGTGTTGATGAGGCCCGGGGTGACGACCGCGCCGTTGAGATCGACCCGCTCGTCCGCGTGGGGCTCCATCCCCGAGCCGACCGAAGCGATCGTCGAGCCGTCGACGAGGATCCAGCCGTTCTCGTGCTCCGACTCCGCGTCGTCCATCGTGACGATCCAGCCGTTTCTATAGAGCGTGCTCACGACACTCCCGGGTGCGATTCGCGCTCGCCCGCCTCGGTCTGGCGTACGAAGCTCGCCTTCTCCCAGAACTCCGGGATCGAGGCGGCGTCGACGTAGCTCATGCCGCTGCGCAGGCCGCCGTGGAGCTCCTCGATCACTCCCGCGACCGAGCCGCGCAGGGGGAACTCCATCTCCTCGCCCTCAGCGACGTACTGGTCGAGCGCGTCGCCGCGACCTTCGATCGCGAGTCGCGCAGCCGCGGCGGAGCGTGAGGCCATCCCGCGGTAGACCTTGAAGAGCTGACCGCGCCTGCGGACGACGTCGCCAGGGCTCTCGTCGCGGCCTGCGAGGAGGCTGCCCACCATGACCGTGCTCGCCCCGGCGCCCATCGCCGTCGCGACATGCCCGGCCCGCCGGATACCCCCGTCGGCGATCAGGGGCACGCCGATGCTTCGAGCCGCCTCCGCGCACTCGAGCACGGCGGAAAGCTGTGGCACGCCGACGCCTGCGACGAGACGGGTCGTGCATGCGAAGCCGGGACCGATTCCGACCTTCACCGCGTCTGCACCTGCCGCTGCGAGATCGCCGACGCCCTCGCCCGTCGCGACGTTGCCGGCTACGACCTCCACGTCCGGCCAGGCGCTCTTCAGCTCCTGCACAGCCTCGATCGCTGCGTCGGCGTGGCCGTGCGCGATATCGAGCACGAGGGCGTCGACCTCGGCCGCGACAAGCTCGCCGGCCCGGTCGAGGTAGTCACCGCGGATCCCGATTGCCGCCGCTACGCGGAGACGGCCGAGCGAGTCGCGGGTCGCCCGTGGGTAGCGATCTGAGACAGCGAGATCCTTGAGCGTGACGAGGCCGGCGACGGTGCCGTCCTCCTGCACGAGGGGAAGCTTCTCGATGCGGCTCGCAGTCAGGAGCCGCCGGGCCTCGTCGAGCGCTACGCCGGGGGGAGCCGTGACGAGTCGCTCGCGCGGGGTCATCAGCGCCTCGACAAGATCACCGTCCTCACCGGCGAGGAGATCGCGGGCTGTGAGCAGCCCGAGCAACCGACCGCTCGGATCGACGACGACGAATCCCGTGACCGCGAGTCGGGCAGCATCCGCGCGCGCCTCGGCGAGCGTGCGGAACGGCTCGATCGTGTAGGGCTCGGCGATGACGTGCGTGAGGTATCGCTTCACGCGGCGAACCTCAGCAGCCTCCTCCTCGACCGAGAGGAACCGGTGTAGGACACCGAGTCCGCCGAGCTGCGCCATGGCGACGGCCATGGGTGCGGTCGTGACGGTGTCCATGTTCGCGGAGACGATTGGCACCTCGAGCTCGATTCCGGGCGTGAAGCTCGAGCGGGTCGAGACATCCTGGCGCGAACGCACACGGGAGCGCCGCGGCACAAGGAGGACGTCGTCGAAGGTCAGACCCAGGCGAATCTCGGTCATGACGACACCTCGAGCGGGACGATCTCGAATCGATCGACGTCGACGAGCCCCAGATCGGTGATCTTGAGCGCGGGGATCACAGAGAGCGCGAGAAAGGCGAGCGTCAGGAAGGGCGTCGCACCGGCCCAGCCGAGCTCCGAGGCGGCCTCGTTGCATGCCCTGCTGCTCTCGATGACCTCTGCGAGCGGCGCATCGGCGAGAAGTCCGGCGACCGGAAGAGCGCACTCTGCGAGCACCCGGCCGTCCGCCACGGCGACGATGCCGCCGCCGATCCGGGCTAGGTGGGAGACGGCAAAGGCGATGTCCTCGTCGGTCATGCCGACGACGACGAGGTTGTGCGCATCATGCGCGACCGACGATGCGAGCGCGCCGCGCTCGAGGCCCGAACCGGCAACGAACCCGAGCCCGATACGACCGGTCGCGAGATGACGCTCGACGACGGCGATCTTTGCCAGGTCGGCACCCGCGTCGGCGACAGCCTGGCCGCCGGAGACGACGGGATCGCACACGAGCGAGCGCGTCACGACCTGATCGTCGATGAGCCCGATTGCCCTGATCCTCGAGCCTTCCGAGGGGATCGCAAAGTCCCCCGCGTTCACCGGTTGGATCCGGACGGTCTGGCGCACCCAGTCCGGGATCGGAGGCGACGCGTGGTCTCTGATCGGTACGCCCCGCTTGAGCACCATGTCCGGCGCAAAGCTCTCGAGGTCGGGGAGGAGCAGCAGATCGGCCTGGTAGCCCGGGGCGATCGCTCCCAGGTGGTCGAGCTTGTGCCAGAGGGCCGGGTGGAAGGAGGCCATCACGAGGGCATCCTCCGGGGCCACGCCGGCGGCGACCGCGGCTCGCACCATCCCGTTGAGGTGGCCACTGTCGGCGATGTCCTCGGGGTCGCGATCGTCGGTGCAGAACGCCATCCTCCCGGGGCCGAACTCGTGCACGAGCGGCAGGAGCGCCTCGAGATTGCGCGCCATCGAGGCCTCTCGGATCAGGAGCCACATCCCGGCGCGGAGGCGCTCGCGTCCCTCGTCGGCGGTCAGCGCCTCGTGGTCCGAGCGGATTCCCGACGCAGCGTAGGCTTGCAACTCTTTGCCGAGGAGCCCGGGGGCGTGGCCGTCAACGTGGGCGGCGCCTTCGAGGGCGAGCTTCGCGAGCTCCTCCGGGGAGCCGTTGACGACGCCCGGGAAGTTCATCATCTCGGCGAGCCCGAGCACCCGCCGCCGGCGCATCAGCGACTCGAGATCGCCGGGACCGAGGGGCCGCCGTGGCGACTCGAAGGGCGAGGCGGGAACACAGGACGGCGCCATGAAGTAGACGTCGAGCTGCAGCCCGGACGATGCGTCCAGGAGCCAGTGGACGCCGTCGACGCCGAGGACGTTTGCGATCTCATGCGGGTCGGCGACGATCGCGGTCGTGCCAAGGGGCAGGATCAGGCGGGCGAGCTCGTCGATGAGGAGCTTGACCGACTCGATATGCATGTGCGCGTCTATGAAGCCCGGGACGACGTAGCGTCCGGTGGCATCGATCGTCTCACGACCCTCGTACGACCCGAGGCCCGCGATCATCCCGTCGCTGATCGCTACATCGCACTCGAGCCACTCCCGCGTGAAGACCGAGAGCACGCTGCCGCCGGAGACGACGAGGTCGGCGGACTCGTCGCCGCGTGCGACGGCAATCGTTCGTTCCAGACGGGGCATCGCGCGTGACGATAACGTCTGATCCGACCATGGGCGACTTCGATGTTCTCGTGCGCGGTGGCCTCGTCGTCGGGCCGACGCACGTTGTCCCCGCGGATCTCGCGATCGCGGACGGGCTCATTGTCGAGATCGGACCTGAGATCGAGGGCAGCGCGGCCGCCGAGATCGACGCCACCGGGCTGCACGTCTTCCCGGGCTGCGTCGACCCGCACGTGCACCTGAACGACCCCGGCACCGACTGGGAGGGGTTCTCCTCCGGTACGGAGGCGTTCGCCCTGGGCGGCGGCACGTGCCTCTTCGACATGCCCCTGAACGCGTCGCCACCGACCGTCGACGGCCCCTCGTTCGACCTCAAGGTCGCAGCTGCGCGCGAGCAGGCCCACACCGACTTCTGCCTCTGGGGAGGCCTCGTCCCCGGTGACGTCGACCGGCTCGACGAGCTCGCCGAGCGAGGCGTGATCGGCTTCAAGGCGTTCATGTGCGACACGGGGGTGGACGAGTTCCCGGCTGCCGACGACCTGACGCTCTACGAGGGCATGGCCCGTGCGGCCCGGCTCGGCCTACCGGTCGCTGTCCACGCAGAGAGTGACGCGATCACGATGGGTCTGACAGAACGGGCACGTCGCGAAGGCCGCACGTCGGTGCGCGACTACCTCGAGACGCGGCCTCCGTTCGTCGAGACGGAGGCGGTTGCGCGAGCGATCCTCCTTGCCGAGGAGACCGGCTGCGCCCTCCACGTCGTCCACGTCAGTACTGCCGCAGCGGCAGTCCTGGTCGCCGAAGCCCGGAGCCGAGGCGTCGACGTCAGCTGCGAAACATGCCCGCAGTACCTCCTCCTCACCGACGAGGACGCCGAGCGGATCGGAGCGCTCGCCAAGTGCTCGCCGGCGATCCGGCCGCGGGCAGGCGCCGAGGCGCTCTGGGGCGAGGTGGGCGCGGGACGGATCCCGATGCTCGCGTGCGACCACTCGCCGGCGCCGCCGGAGCTGAAGCAGGGCGACGACGCGTTTTCCTGGTGGGGCGGCATCTCGGGGCTACAGACGCTGCGCGGGACGCTGCTCGCGGTTGCGCAGGAGCGCGGCCTGACGCTGCCAGAGGTCGCCGGCCTCACAGCCGGTGCCGCCGCCGAGCGCTTCGCACTTCCGCGCAAGGGACGCCTCGAGGTCGGGTTCGACGCCGACCTCGCGCTCGTCGATCTCGGGCACGAGGGAATCGTCGAGAGGGCCGACCTGCGCTACCGCTATCCGCAGAGCCCGTTCGTCGGCATGTCCACGCGAGGGCGGGTCGTGCGAACGCTTCTCCGCGGAGACGCGGTGATCGAGGACGGCCGACTCGTACCCAACGCAACTTTCGGCCGCATCGTGCGTCCAGAAATGTGAACAGCGAGCGGTCCGCGGTTGCCAAGTGGTGTCCGGCGCGAGAGGATGGCGACGGCAACCAGACGAGGCGCGTTCCGACGGACGGTTCGCTCCCGACCATCACAAGGAGATCAGATGAGGAAGTTAGGGGTAGGGCTCGGGGTCGCGCTCGTGACGATCGCGCTCGCAGCGCTCGCCGTTGCGACGACGGGCTCGGCAGCGCCGAGCGCGAAGAAGGCGCCGATCAAGGCCGCGTGGATCTACGTCGGCCCGCACAACGACGGGGGCTGGTCGCAGGCCCACGACAAGGGGCGCCTGTACGTCCAGAAGGCAATGGGCGCGAACGTGATCACGACCTACAAGGAGAACGTCCCCGAGGGCCCGCAGGCAGCCCAGGTGATCGACAGCCTCGTTCGTGACGGGAACAAGATCATCTTCGCGACCTCGTTCGGCTACATGGACGCGATGGCCGCCGCCGCGAAGAAGTACCCGGACGTGTACTTCGAGCACGCGACCGGCTACAAGTCCGCCAAGAACTACGCCAA
Organism: Gaiella sp.; assembly: GCF_039915195.1. Lineage (GTDB taxonomy): Bacteria > Actinomycetota > Thermoleophilia > Gaiellales > Gaiellaceae > Gaiella. The sequence goes on along the minus strand of NZ_JBDSNT010000064.1, from coordinate 29,186 downwards.
CTATTTTGGCGCAGGCGAGGACGCGATCTATCTCTCCGGCATCGCGGCAGGTGCAGCGACGAAGAAGGGTGTCGTCGGGTACATCGTGCCCTTCCCGATCCCCGAGATCATCCGTCATGCCAACGCATTTGCGCTCGGCGTGCAGCTCGTGAAGCCCAACGCGAAGGTCAAGCTCGTTTGGACGAAGTCGTGGTTCGATCCGGCCAAGGAGAAGAAGGCCGCAGAGAGCCTCGTTGCCGCCGGGGCCGACGTGATCGGGCAGAACGTGGACAGCCCGGCCGCCGGCAAGTACGCGCAGTCGAAGGGTCTTCCGTGGGTGGGCTACAACAGTGACTCGCGGAAGTTCGCACCGACGTCGTGGCAGGTTGCGGCCGTCTACGACTGGGGCAAGCCGTACTACCTGAAGCGCGTCAAGGCAGCCGCCAACGGCACCTGGAAGACCGGGAGCTACTGGGGCTCGATGGCCGACGGCTTCGCCCTGCTCTCGCCCTACGGGCCGAAGGTGACGGCGAAGACGAAGGCGCTCATCGCCGCGAAGCAGAAGGCGATCATCTCCGGGAAGTTCTACGAGTTCCAGGGACCGCTCTACGACCAGGCCGGGAAGCTTCGCGTCCCGAAGGGGAAGCGGATGACCCTGCCGCAGATCCTCTCCGTCAACTGGCTCGTGAAGGGCATCGAAGGCAGCCCGAAGGGCTAACGAACGCCGTGGGGTGTGCGCACCGGCATCGAGCCGCCGCGCACACCCTATGGACCCAAACTCTCCGATGAGCTCCTCCGAGCCGCACGCGCCGCCTGCTCCGCCTGCTCCCAGTGAGGTTGCGGTTGCGATGCGCGGCATCACGAAGCGCTTCCCGGGCGTCCTCGCGAACGACAACGTTTCCTTCGAGGTCGCGAAGGGCGAGGTACATGGCCTGCTCGGTGAGAACGGGGCCGGCAAGACGACGCTGATGAACATCCTCACAGGCCTCTATCGGCCTGACGAGGGCGAGATCGAGGTCGGTGGGAGCGTCGTCGAGCTTCACAGCCCGCGAGATGCGATCACGGCGGGGATCGGGATGGTGCATCAGCACTTCCGCCTCGTCGACACGCTCACCGTCTCCGAGAACCTCGTTCTCGGTTCGCGGACCGAGCCGTTCCTGCTCAACCGTGCCAGCCGCACGCGCGAGGTCGAGTTGATCTCCGAGGCGCTGCACATGCCGGTCGACCCCGACGCGAAGATCTGGCAGCTGTCGGTTGGCGAGCAGCAGCGCGTGGAGATCATGAAGGCCGTGCGGAGCGGCTCGCAGGTGCTGATCCTCGACGAGCCGACCGCGGTTCTGACGCCGCAGGAGGCGCGCGAGCTCTTCCGAACGATCCGGACGATGGCCGCAGAGGGGCACTCGGTGATCGTGATCACGCACAAGCTGCACGAGGTCCTCGAGGTCTCCGATCGCGTCACCGTGCTCCGCGGGGGACGCTCGATCGCGACCGTCGACACGGCCGGGGCCACGCCGGAGTCGCTCGCAGCGCTCATGGTAGGGCGGGATATCGACGCCGCGCGACGACGCGAGAGCGAGTCCTCGATCGGCGAGGTCGTGTTGAGCGTAGAGGGCATCACGGCTCCCGGAGATCGTGGCGGAGATGCCCTCAAGGGCGTCTCGCTCTCGGTCCGTGCCGGCGAGGTGCTCGGGATCGCCGGGGTAGCGGGAAACGGTCAGCGCGAGCTTGCAGAGGCCGTCACCGGAATGAGGGCTCTCTCGGCCGGCACGGTCTCCGTTGGCGGAACCCGGCTGAAAACCGGCGATCCGCGGGCGGCGATCACCGCCGGCATCGCCCACGTGCCCGAGGATCGCATGCACACGGGCGTCGCGCCGAGCCTCAGCATCGCCTCGAACATCGCGCTCAAGTCGTATCGCACCGAAGCGGTCGGGCCGTTCCTTCGACTCGGGCTGATCCGGAAGCGCGCCGAGGAGATGATCGAGCGGTACGACGTGAAGACGCCAGGCCCCGAGACCGCGGCGCGCAGCCTCTCGGGAGGGAACCTCCAGAAGGTCGTGCTCGCCCGTGAGTTCTCGGGAGATCCGAGGGTACTCGTCGCGGCCGCACCGACCCGCGGACTGGATGTCGGCGCGATCGAGACGGTGCACGATTACCTCCGACAGGCCGCCGACAACCGGGTTGCCGTCCTCCTGATCAGCGAGGACCTCGACGAAGTGATGATGCTCGCCGACCGGATCGTCGTCATGTACGAGGGTGCCGTTGCAGGAGAGGTCGACCCGAGGGTCGCCACCGTCGAGGAGATCGGTCTGCTGATGGCCGGCGTCACCGGTGAGCGCGCCGGGGGCGAGTCGTGAGCCTGCCCCAGGTCCGGATCGAGAAGCGCCTGAAGCAGAGGCGCTGGCTGATGGTCGCTGTCCCGCTCGGTTCGCTCGTGGTCGCGCACATCGCGATTGCGATCCTTCTCGTCGTCACGGGCCATCCGCCGATTGCGACGTTCCGACGCCTCTTCGACGCCGCCTACATCGCCGATGGTGCCCTCACGAACTCCCTGATCGCTGCCACGCCGCTCGCGTTCACCGGACTCGCCGCCGCCGTGGCGTTCCGCATGAAGCTGTTCAACATCGGCGCCGAGGGGCAGTTGTACTTCGGGGCGATCGGCGCGAGCGGGATCGCGATTCTCCTCGCGGGACAGTCGACACCGGTGCTGATCGTCGCGATGATCGTCGGCGGCGCGGTGCTCGGAGCGGCGTGGGGAGCGATCCCCGGCCTCCTGCGAGCATTCCTCCGCACGAACGAGATCATCACCTCGCTGATGCTCAACTACGTCGCTGCGCTCGCCCTCAACTACCTCATCTTCGACTCGCTCTCCTACTGGCGCGACACATCGGCGACTGGCCTCGTGTTCCCCCAGGGCAAGGCCCTCGCCGACGCGGCCACCTGGCCCGTGACGACGATCGGATCGGTCGCCATCCCGTTCGGCTTCCTCGTCGCAGCGGCCGTTGCGTTCGTCGTGTGGGTGCTCTACACGCGCACGCGCTTTGGATTTGAAGCACAGGTGATCGGCGACTCTCCGCGAGCCGCTCGCTACGCCGGCATGCGGACGAGACGCAAGATCGTCGCGATCATGTGTCTCTCGGGTGCCATCGCGGGCGTCGGCGGCGCAAGCCAGATGGGCGACTTCCGCCATGTCCTCGATGCCCGCGGCCTGCAGCAGGCGAACTACGGCTACACCGGCATCGTTGTCGCGGCACTTGCCCGCTACAACCCGTTTGCCGTCGTCTTCGCCGCCTTCCTCCTCGGCGGGCTCCAGAACGCCGGCTACACGCTCCAGAGCGCCGACTTCCCATCCGGGCTCGTCGGCGTGATGCAGGGCATGATCCTCTTTGCGATGCTCGGCGGTGAGTTGCTCGTGCAGTACCGGATCTCGATTTCGCGCCCGGTACGCCACACGCGCACGCAGACGGAGCCGGCCTCGTGAACAACAGCATCGTCGTCGTCGTTCTTGCCTCGGCGGTCGCCTACGGGACACCGCTGCTCTACGCCGCGCTCGGCGAGTTGCTGGCCGAGCGATCTGGTGTCCTCAACCTTGGCGTCGAGGGGATGATGCTCGTCGGCGCGGTGATGGGCTTCCTTGCGGTGCAGAAGATCGACGGCGCAAAAGGAGTCGTTCTGCCGCTCGCCGTCGCCGTCGCCGCCCTGGCGGGTGCGGTCGCTGCGCTCGTCCTCGCCTTCCTCGTGATTACGCTGCGCGCGAACCAGATCGTGGCCGGGCTTGCGTTGACGATCCTCTGCGGCGCTGCGGGGCTCTCGTCGTACATCGCGAACGACTTCGAGCTCGCAACCGACCCGGCGCGCTACTCGTTCGAGGAGGTCAATGCGTTCGGCCTTCAGGATCTACCCGTCGTCGGCCCAGTTCTGTTCGGGCAGACCTGGCTCGTCTACGCGTCATGGGTCTGCGTCCTGCTCGTCGGCCTTTACCTGTCGCGGACCCGCCCCGGCCTCAACGTGCGAGCGATCGGGGAGGCGCCTGCCGCGGCTGACGCCATGGGTATCAGCGTGGCGAAGTATCGATACCTCCATACCACCGCGGGAGGCGCATTCGCCGGCGTCGGCGGAGCCTGCTTCAGCCTGGCCCTGACCCCTCTCTGGGTCGACGGGCTCACGGGTGGAACCGGCTGGATAGCGATCGCGCTCGTCATCTTCGCGTTCTGGCGTGCGGACCTCTGCCTCGTCGGCGCATATGTCTTCGGCGCTTTCTCCGCGCTGCCCCTCATCCTCCAGGCGAAGGGCTACACCGTCACGCCGCAGCTCTTCCAGGCGCTTCCCTACGTGATGACTATCGTCGTACTCGTGATCGTCTCATCCGGCATCGGCCGCCGGCGCCTCGGAGCCCCCGCGAGCCTCGGCGTCCCGTACGTTCGTGAGGAGCGCTAGCGATCGACGTCCACACCCCTCGCTCGCTCGCCGAAGCGATCGCCCTCAAGGCGGAGCTCCCGGAAGCAAGGTTCGTCCAGGGGGGCACCGACGTGCTCGTCGAGCTGAACTTCGACCGCTCGCGGCCGCCGGCGCTGATCAACCTCAACGAGGTCGAGGAGCTGCGCGGGTCTGGGCAGGACGGCGACACGCTCGTCCTCGGCGCCGCACTCACGTACGCCGAGGCGATGGCGAATCCGCTTGCCGGGCTCCTCCCGGCCCTTGCCGAGGCGTCGCGCACCGTCGGCTCACCCCAGATCCGGAACCGCGGCACGATCGGCGGCAACCTCGGCACCGCCTCACCGGCCGGCGACGCGCTCCCACCGCTCGTGATCGGTGACGCGCAGGTCTGCGTCGCGAGCGTTCGCGGCGAGCGGCGCGTGCCGATCGGCGAGTTCATTCTCGGCGTCAAGACGAACGCACTCGCAGATGACGAGATCGTCGTCTCGGTGCGAATGAAGCCGAGCGGCGCACGGCAGACGTTCATGAAGGTCGGGCCGCGCAACGCAATGGTTATCTCCGTGTGCTCGCTCGCGCTCGAGATCGATCGCGAGCGAGGCGAGATTCGCGCAGCCTTCGGCTCGTCCGCGCCGACCGTTCGTCTCGTGACAGCACCGATCGACGAGGCCGAACGGTTCCCCTCACGCGTGGCCGACGCCGCGAGTCCGATCGACGACGTGCGCGGCACGGCCGCGTACCGCCGTCATGCGCTGCACGTCCTCGCCGCGCGCGCGCTCGAGAGGTGCTTTGCATGAAGATCACGCTGACGGTCAACGGCGAGCGGCGCGAGACCGAAGCATGGGGCGGCGAGAGCCTGCTCTACGTCCTCCGCGAGCGGCTCGACCTCCCGGGCTCGAAGAACGCGTGCGAGCAGGGCGAGTGCGGCTCGTGCTCTGTCCTGCTCGACGGTACGCTCGTCTGCTCGTGTCTCGTTCTCGGCGCCCAGGCAGACGGTCACGAGGTGACGACGGTCGAGGGTCTCGCCGACGGGGACCGGCTCCACAAGGTGCAGGAGGCGTATGTGCAGGCCGGTGCAGTGCAGTGCGGGTTCTGCACTCCAGGTCTCGTTGTCGCGACGGTCGACCTGCTCGAGTCCAACCCGTCACCGAGCGACGACGAGATCCGTGAGGCGCTCTCCGGCAATCTCTGTCGCTGCACGGGATACGCAAAGATCTTCGATGCGGTGCGACAGGCGGCCGCGTCGTGAGCACGGTTGCCGCGACACCCACCGTGGGCCGGGTCGGAGACAGCGTCCTCCGACTCGACGGTCCACCGAAGGTCAAGGGCGAGTTCGCCTACTCGAGCGACCTCCAGGCCGCCGGGATGCTCTGGGGGCACACGCTGCGCAGCCCGTATCCGCACGCGCGCATCGTCGAGATCGACATCTCGCAGGCGCTGACGATGGCGGGCATTCACGCCGTGCTCACACACGAGGACGTCCCCGGTGCCAGGACCTACGGCCTCGAGTTCCCCGACCAGCCCGTGCTCGCGTCCGACCGCGTTCGCTACTACGGCGAGCCCGTCGCGCTCGTCGCGGCCGAGCACCCGGAGCAGGCGCGGCGCGCGGCCGCAGCGATCCGGGTCGTCTACGAGGAGCTTCCGGTCGTCTCGGACATGGAGCGAGCCACAGAGATGGAGCCGCTCCATGAGGGCCGACCCACAGCGGGTCACGGCTACCGCGACGACCCACGCCCGAACGTCGTCCGGCACATGGTGATCCGCCATGGCGACCCGGAGATCGAGGGCGAGGTGACGGTGAGCGGCGTGTACGACGTCGGGATCCAGGACCAGGCGTTCCTCGGGCCCGAGTCGGGACTCGCCGTCCCCGATGGTGAGGGCGGCGTCGACATTTACGTCGCGACCCAGTGGCTCCACGTCGACCGTGACCAGGTGGCACCGTGTCTCGGGCTCGAGCCCGAGCAGGTGCGGATCCACCTCGCCGGGGTCGGAGGCGCGTTCGGTGGTCGTGAGGATCTCTCGATGCAGCTCCACGGCGCGCTCCTTGCGCTGCATACGAGCCGCCCGATCAAGATCGTCTACAACCGGGAGGAATCCTTCGTCGGTCACATCCATCGCCACCCGGCGCGGATGTGGTGCGAGCATCGCGCGACGCGCGACGGCCGGCTCGTCAACGTCCGGATGAGGATTCTGCTCGACGGGGGCGCCTACGCATCGAGCTCGACGGCTGTCGCGTCGAACGCCGCATCGTTCGCGGTCGGCCCCTATCGCGTCGACAACGCCCTGATCGAGGCGACAGCGGTCTATACCAATAACCCTCCGTGCGGGGCGATGCGTGGCTTTGGAGCGGTTCAGACGTGCTTCGCCGCCGAGGCTCAGATGGATCTCCTGGCGGCTGCTCTGGATATCGACCCGATCGAGTTGCGCCTCCTCAATGCCCTCGGGCCGGGCGACACGCTTCCGACGGGGCAGGTCGTCGACGGATCGTGTCCCGTGGCCGAGACGATTCGTGCCGCGGCCGCGATTCCGATCCCGGCGGCCGAGGCACTGCCACGGGACCCGATCCGGCTGCCGGGCGGCGCGGGCAACACGACGCGGGGCGAAGGCGTGCAGCGGGGCGTCGGATTCGCCGTGGGCTTCAAGAACATCTGTTACTCCGAGGGCTTCGACGATTCGTGCGCCGCGCGGGTCGTTCTCCACGCCGACGGTAGTGCCGAGGTGCATTGCGCCGCAGCCGAGGTCGGCCAGGGCGTCGTTGGCGTGATCCTCCAGGTTGCGCGGACGGAGCTCGGCATCGATGCGGTCACCCTGATGCCTCACACGACGGCAACGGTCGGCTCGGCAGGATCGGCGTCAGCCTCCCGGATGACCTGGATGGCGGCGGGGGCAGTTCAGGATGCGTGCCGCGCGGCGCTCGAGGAGCGCGAGCGCACCGGCTCAGCGGAGGTGGACGTGGAGCGCGTGCACCGCCACCCTCGAACGACGCCGCTCGATCCCGAGACAGGGCAGATCACCGGGGAGCGCGCCCACGTCGCCCTCGCGTGCTCGGCCATGCGCGTCGTCGCGGAAGTCGACGTCGAGCTCGGTCTCACACGTGTCGTCTGGATCGGGACGGCCCAGGACGTCGGGCGTGCCATCAACCCGCTCGCCCTCGAAGGGCAGATCGAGGGAGGCACCGCGCAGGGACTCGGGCTCGCGGTGATGGAGGAGATCCAGACGCGCGATGGGCGGATCACGAACGCGAGCTTCACGGACTATCTGATTCCGACCACGCTCGACATGCCTCCCGTGGAATCGGTGCTGATCGAGGTGCCGGAGCCCTCCGCTCCCTACGGCGCCAAGGGCGTCGGCGAGCCGCCCACCGTCGTCGCTGCTGCGGCCGTCGTCTCCGCAATGCGGGCCGCCACCGGAAAGCCGCTGACGCGGATCCCCGTCAGGCCCGACGAGATCGTCGGTCTCTAGAACTAGGTCTCGATCAGCGGAGGCTTCTCGTCCGGCCGCCGTGACATCTCGTTGCGGATCACGACGGCAACCGAGGTGAGGATCACCGCGGCGCCGGCAGCGATCTGCCAGGTCAACACCTCGTGCAGGATGATCACGCCGAGTGTGATCGCCACGATCGGGTTCACGTACGCGTAGGTCGCGACGGTCCCGAGCGGGACGTTCGTGACGAGCCAGACGTAGGCCGTGTAGCCGATGATCGAGCCGAACACGATCAGGTAGAGCAGCCCGAGCAGTGAGCGCGTCGACCAGTCGGCAGGGTTGAACGACTCACCGTCGGCGAACATCAGGCCGACCGGAATGAGCAGGAGCCCGCCTGCGAGCCCCTGGACTCCCGCGGTCGTCACCGCGTCGCGTGGCATCGGGAGCTTGGACGAGAGGAACGTCCCGAACGCCCACATGAGCGCCGAGCACACGACCATGAGCACACCGGTGACCGTAACGTCGGCGCCCGGCCGCAGCAGCACGGCGACGCCTATGAACCCGAACGCCGTCCCCGCGAGCGAGGCACCCGCCGGGCGATCGCCCGTGACCGATCGGAAGACGACGAGCCAGAGCGGAACCGAAGCAAAGATCAGGGCAGCGAGCCCGATTGGAACCCGACGCTCTGCGACGAACAGCAAAGCGTTCGCACCGATGAGGAGTAGCCCGCAGAGAACGACGGAACCGGCGGCCGGCCAGCCGATCCGAAAGGGGGCGAGGCCATGCCGAACGAGCATCCAGCTCGTGAGCAGGACGCCGACCGTTGTGAAGCGGATCCCTGCGGAGAGGAGCGGCGGGATCGTCTCGCCCGCGAGCTCGATCCCGAGGTACGTCGAGCCCCAGAGGATGTACACGGCCCAGAGCGCCAGCCACGCGCGCGGAGTCATCGCTTGAGCGTCAGCACGGCGCCCGCAGCGAGGAGAGCGAGTCCGAGGATGCGCGGCCACGCGAGCGCGATCGGCTCGACGCCGAACCACCCGAGCCGATCGATCAACGTCGCGAGACCGAACTGACCCACGATGAGGAAGGCCGTCGTCGCGACGATCCCGATTCTCGGACCTGCGACCGTGATCGCGATCACTATCACGATTGTCATCAACCCGCCGACGAGCATCCATTTCGGCGCGCCGAAGCCTTCGCGCATGCCGTCGAGGCTGCGGCGCGCCACGAGCAACAAGGTCAGAGCGGTGACGGCCGCGATGACGACGGCGCACGTCAGCGCCTCGAGCGTTCCGATCCTTTCGCCTAGCCGCCCCTGCACGGCTACCTGAACGGCCCCTGCGAGGCCGGCGACGAAGGCGAGCGATGCCGCCACGGAGGTCGAGCTCACTCAGGTGACGCTACCTGGTGGAGCGGCGGTTGGCGTGCGGAGTAGGGTGCGGGAATGAGCGAGGTCCTCACAGCGCGCGATGGAGCCGTCCTGACGATCACCCTCAACCGTCCCGAGGTGTTCAACGCCTTCAACCGAGCGCTTCACGCCGCGCTTCGGTCTGCGCTCGAGGAGGCAGCCGACCCGAAGATCCGGTGTGTCGTGATCACGGGAGCCGGCCGCGGCTTCTGTGCCGGCCAGGATCTCAAGGAGTTCTCGGAGCTCGGGACGACGCTCGAGGAGGCGCTCGAGGAGACCTACCATCCGAACATCCGGCTGATCCGTGGCCTCGCAAAGCCTGTTATCGCCGCCGTGAACGGCCCGGTTGCCGGCGCAGGCCTCTCGCTTGCGAGCGCCTGTGATGTGCGCGTCGCCTCGACGGCCGCAGCATTCGTTCCGGGCTTCGTCGGCATCGGTCTCGTGCCCGACTCGGGCGGAACGTGGTTCCTGCATCGTCTCCTCGGATTCGCGCGCGCGTTCGAGTGGATGAGCTCGAACCGCAAGCTCTCCCCGGACGAGGCGCTCGCCTGGAACCTCGTCTCGGAAGTGATCCCCGCCGAGAGCTTCGACTCGCGTGTCGCCGAGTTGGCATCGAGCTGGTCGGCGCTTCCCACGGTTGCCGTTGCGATGACGAAGCAACTCTTCGAGCAGGCAGCCGCGGCCTCGCTCGAGGACCAGCTCGCGCTGGAGGCCGAGCTCCAGGAGCGTGCGATCGGCACGGCCGACTTCGCCGAAGGAGTCGCCGCGTTCCTGGAGAAGCGGCCCGCGAGGTTCACGGGCACCTAGCGCCCGAGCACCCCCGAAGGAGCGCCATGTTCGAGCAACGTGCCATCCCCGATGGGAGCGCCCAGGCGGCGCACCCGATCAACCCGGTCGTCGCGGACGATCTCGGACGAATCGCGCTGTGACCGGGATCCGCACGGTCGACTACCACACGGGCGGCGAGCCGTTTCGCATCGTCGTCGGGGGCGCCGACATCCCGGAGGGCACCACGATCCTCGAACGTCGTCGCGACGCTCTCGAGCGACTCGACCAGATTCGCCGGCTACTGGTCTACGAGCCGCGGGGTCACGCCGACATGTACGGCTGCCATGTGGTTCCGCCGAACGACGACGGCGCCGACCTCGGCGTCGTGTTCTTCCATAACGCCGGCTACTCGACCGCCTGTGGGCACGGGACGATCGCGATCGTCACGTGGGCGCTCGACGAGGGCATCGTCGAGCGGCGCGAGGGCGAGAATCGCGTCGTCGTCGACGTCCCGTCCGGACGCCTCGAGACCGTCGCTACGGTCAGCGACGGTCGTGTTCGCTCGGTCTGCTTCCGCAACGTGCCGGCATTCGTCTGGGCGACGGGCGTGGAGGTCGCCGGACGGAGCGTCGACGTTGCCTTCGGCGGAGCCTTCTACGCGGCTCTCCCCGAGCGTGTGGAGCCGGCGGAGCTGCCGCGGCTGATCGAGCTCGGGCGCGAGATCAAGCGTGAGCTCGAGGCCTGGCAGGAGATCGTGCATCCCCTCGAGGCCGAGCTGCGGGACGTCTACGGTGTCATCTTCTGGCAAGAGGAAGGAGACAACCCCTTCACGCAGCGCAACGTGACGGTCTTCGCCGACGGCGAGGTCGACCGCTCCCCCTGCGGCTCGGGTACGTCCGCGAGGCTCGCGCTGCTCGATGCCGAAGGGAGTCTTCCTCGTGGCGCCGAGCTGAATCACCTTTCGATTGTCGGGTCGTCGTTCACCGGCCGGGTCGTCGACGAGGTCGCCGTGGCGGGACGCCCAGCGGTGATCACCGAGGTCTCGGGAACGGCGTATCGCACTGGGGAATCAACGTTCGTCCTCGACCCCGACGATCCGCTCGGCGAAGGATTCCTGCTGCGCTGACGCGGGTTCCGTACTCTGCCCGGGTGGAGACGGAAGACGATACGCTCGTGATGTACCTCGTCGTGCGGCGACGGACGACCCGACCGTTCGTCGAGCTCGCCAGTGCAGCCGCTCTCGCGACGCGACGCTGCGCCTATCGCTTCCGTGACGAGGACAGCTGGCGCGACGGGTTCGAGGACTGGTGGCGTCACTCGTTCCGGAAGGTGTGCCTTCGGGCCGAGCCGCGGGAGTGGGACGATCTTCGCGACCTCGATCACGAGCGAGTCGGTGATGTTGCCTGCCTCCCGCCGGTTCGCCGCTCGCTGCGCGATCGAGTGCTCGTCCGGATGCAGACGCTGAGCGACGAGCCCGGCGCTCTCCCCGCGCTCGATCGCGCAGACCTCGGCGACCTGACCTTCGTCGTCGCCACGGATCTCGGTATGAGCTCGGGAAAGACGATCGCGCAGATCGGACACGCCGCCCTGATGGCTAGGCTCGACCCGGGCTTCGACCGCGGCCTCGACCTCCGGGTCGTCGGCCAGGGGGCCGAGGGGTGGGCAGCGCTCGCGGCGTCGGCGGAGGCCGTGGTCAGGGACGGGGGCCTCACCGAGATCGCCCCCGGCTCGGAGACCGTGCTCGTCCTTGCTCCCCGGACGGAGCCGATCTCGTGACCGCCACAACCCGCGTGCTGATCGTCAACCCGTTCGCGAGCGGCGTCGACGAGCGACGACTCGCCGCCGTCCAGGCGGCCCTGCCGTCGGGGACCGAGACGATCCTCACGCAGGCGCAGGGCGATGCGACCGAGCTTGCGCGGGAGTGGTCATCACGCGCTGACGCGATCTACGTTTTCTCCGGCGATGGCACCTACAACGAGGTGATCAACGGGATCGGTCGGGACGTCGCACTCGGCTTCGTCCCGGGTGGCGGCACCAGCGTGCTGCCGCGAGCGCTCGGACTCCCGCGCGATCCGGCGCGCGCGGCCGAGCTGATCGCATCCGGGCGTCAGCGGAGGATCTCGCTCGGGGCGATCAACGGGCGGCGGTTCGCCTTCAACGCGGGGATCGGGTTCGACGCCGAGCTCGTCCGCAAGGTCGACGGCCTCGGCCGGCGGTTCGACGGCAAGCGCCCCGGGGATGTCCGTTTCGCCCTCACCGTCGTGAAGACGCTCGCGGAGCACCGGCTTCGCTATGACGCCGTACTCGAGATCGAGGGCCTCGGAAGGGCAGCATTCGCACTCGTCGCGAACTGCTCGCCCTACACGTACGCCGGCCGCCTCGGGCTACGCATCGCTCCCGAGGCATCGTTCGAGGGAGGTCTGGACGTCGTTGCGCCCCGACAGGTTCGGATGCGGGCCATTCCACGGCTGGCAACGCAGGCCGTGCGCGGCGGGCATGGGTCGCGTGACGTGCTCGTCGGTCATGACCTCGACAGGATTCTGCTCCGCTGCGATCGGCCGATGCCGGTGCAGGTCGACGGGGAGGACATCGGCGACGTCGTCGAAGCCGAGATCGTCGCGCAGCGGGACGCGTTGACCGTGCTCTGCTGACGCAGCCTCACCGCGAATCTCATTCCCCACTACGCTGCCCAGTCATGGCGCACGCTTTCACGTTGCCCGATCTCGGTGAGGGTCTCGAAGAGGGCGAGATCACCCGCTGGCTCGTTGCCGAAGGGGAGGCGGTCGACGAGCATCAGCCGATCGTCGAGATCCAAACCGAGAAGGCAACGGTCGAGATCGGCGCACCGGTGGCCGGGGTCGTTCTGCGCATCATCGCCCGCGAGGGCGAGCTTGCTTCCATCGGCGCCACGCTTGCGATGATCGGCAAGAGAGGCGAGCAGCTCCTCCACTCCGTCACGTCCCTGCCCGTCGACGAGCCGGTCGCCGAACCGTTGATCGCGGTCGTCGACTCCGAGCCGCTCGAGGTGCTCGCACTCCGCCGGCTTGCACGTGAGCTCGGCGTCGACTTCTCGACGGTTCGCGGAACCGGAACGGGAGGACAGGTGACCGAGGCGGACATCCGTGCGGCGGTCATGCCCGGCGAGGGCCGGCGCGTTCCCGTGCGTGGCATCCGGCGTGCGATCGTCGAGCAGGTCGAGCGCACGCACCGCGAGATCCCGGCAGTCACGTTCGTCGAGGAGTGCGACTTCACGGGCGTCGATCTCGACACGCTCGTCGCCACGACTCTCGCTGCCGTAGCGGCATCGCTCGTCGAGTATCCGGAGCTGAACGCGCGCATCGAGGACGACGACATCGTCCTGCTCGATCGCTACGACCTCGGCGTGGCCGTCGACACCGAGGCCGGGCTCGTCGTTCCCGTCGTCCACGGCTGCGACCGGCTTTCCGTCGCCGAGATCGATGCCGAGATCCGAAGGCTCGCCGATCGGGCCCGCGCCGGCTCGCTCCAGCCCGACGATCTGCGCGATTCGACGTTCACCGTGACGAGCGCCGGAAAGCTCGGCGGCCTCCTCGTGACCCCGCTGATCAACCATCCGGAGGTTGCGATTCTCGGGCTCCATCGGATCGGACCTCGACCGGTGGTTCGCGACGGCGAGATCGTCGTCCGCGACATGGGGAACGTCTCCGTCACGTTCGACCATCGCGTCGTCGACGGTGTTCGGGCCGGCGGTTTCGCTCTCGATCTGATCGCTCGCCTCGAGCGGCGATCCGTACACTGACCTACCGAGATGGGCGAATGGTACGAGATCGGAGTGACCGTTGGTATCGGCGTTGCCGCCGGGGTCGCGTTCGCCGGGGTGCTCGCCGGGCTCCGATTCGGATTCGCATCGACGGTGCTCGGAGCCGTCGTCGTCGGGGTGGTCGCGGGGATGCTGATCAACGGCTGGATCGGCGTTGGAGGCGGGGTCGTCGGCGCCGTGATCGGCTCCGTTTCTGCCGCCTCGATCGTTCGCGGTGCGAGTCGGCGTGGCGCGACCGTCAGCGGCACGGCCCTCCTTCTCATCGGAGCTGCGATCGTGGTCGGCCTTCTGGCTCTGATTCCCGTCGTCGGATACGTCGAGGCACTCCTCATGCCGCTGATCGCGGCACGCAGAGCACGGCAAGGCCCGGACAAGTACGCCGGGCTGCGCTCGCTCGCGAAGTGACGCCGCGCCGGCTGATTCTCGTTGTCATCGACGGCCTGACTCCGTCGATGCTCGAGGGAACGATCGGCTCGGGTGAAACGCCCATGCTCTCCGCTCTCGCCGAGTGCGGGTCTTACAGGCGGGCGACATCGGTCTTTCCGTCGCTGACACCGGTGTGCCTCTCGTCGATCGCGACCGGGGGTCATGGGGACGTCCACGAGATTCCGCATCTCGTCTGGTACGACCGCCGAGAGGGTCGGGTCGTCGAGTACGGCAGCTCGTTCGGCGCGGTTCGAGCCGCCGGGATCGGTCAGACGCTGCAGGACACGCTCGTCAACCTGAACGCGCATCATCTCGGTGCCAATGCGGTCACCGTGTTCGAAGCGCTGGCCGACGCGGGTCTCCGCACGGCGGCGACCAACTTCACCGCCTACCGCGGCCGCACCCGACATCGCTCGTCGCTGCCGTTTCTTCCCGACGTCCGCGGGCCGGAGCGCTTCTTCTTCTACAACCTCTACAGCTCCGATCGCACGGGAGCGCCGCTCTCGTGGCGCAACCGATCCGCCGGGTCGATTGACGCGTATGCGACTGCGGTGGGCCGCTGGCTCGTGACGCGCGACGCCTTCGACTTCTTTCTTCTCTACCTCTCCGACTACGACTACGCGTCGCACGAGCACGGGCCCGATTCGGCCCTGCCGACGCTGCAGCAGTGCGATGCGGCGATTGCATCGCTCGTGGAGGCCGGCGGGGGAATCGAGTCCTTCCTCGAGCGCTATGCGGTCGTCGTCATGTCTGACCACGGCCAGACGCGAGTCCGCGAGTCTGCATCGATCGGTGCCGCTGTTGTGGGAATCGAGGGTGTGCTGCCACTTGCGTCGAATCGAGCGGCCCAGCTCTACCTCTCCGCCGCCTGCCAGCTCGACGCCCGGCGCGTTGCAGACAGGCTCGATAGCTTCGCTGCGGCGGAAGTGGTGCTCTTCCGCGAAGGGGTGCACGCGGTCGCCCGGCGTGAGGGAGAGGAGCTCGCGTTCGCCCCCGACGGTCGCTCTGGCTTCGACTGCTCCGGTGACACGTCGATTCTCGGATACCCCGATGGGCTCGCACGCTCCTGGGCGGCTCTCGCCAACCCGAACGCCGGTGATGTCCTCGTGTCGGCAGCCGAGGGATACGAGTTCGCGGACCTCGGAGGAGGACATCACGTTGGCGGCGGCTCACACGGCTCCCTCGTCACCGGTGACAGTGAGGTACCGCTCCTGACGGTGGGGCTCGACGCGCCGCCCGGTTCCGACCAGCGCGTGAGCATCGTCGATGTGGCACCGCTCATCCTCGCCCACTTCGGCGTTGAGATCCCCGGGTATGCGCTCAGGCGGGCCGCTTGACCCGGTACCCTCAGCCGAGCATGGCTGGCCCTCCCGCACCTTCCTCCGGCCAGGGCGCCGCGCAACGGGTCGGAAGCGCACTTGGACGTAGGAGCAACTGGGAGCAGCTCGGGAAGTTCGTTGTCGTCGGCGCAAGCGGCTATCTCGTCAACCTCGCCGTCTATGCGACCCTGGTGAAAGTGGTGGGAGTGCACTATCTCCCTGCCGCCGTCGGATCATTCCTCGTTGCCGTTGCGAATAACTACATGTGGAATCGTCTCTGGACGTTCCGGGGCCAGCGCGGTGGCGTCGCCTATCAGGGAATCAGGTTCCTCGTGGTCTCGTCGATCGCGCTCGGCGCGAATCTCCTCGTCCTTTACCTGCTCGTCGAGGCGGGCATAGGGGCACTTCCGGCGCAGGCCGTTGCGATCATCCTCGTCATGCCGCTCAATTTCGTGGGCAACAAGCTCTGGTCGTTCCGGCAGCGATGAGGCAGTTGGCGGTTGCGGGTGTACTCGCCGTCGCCCTTGCCGTCCTCATCGCGCCCGCGGCGACCGCAGCAGAGCCGACGACCGCCGCAACAGGTACGACGAGCACGAACCCGCTCGAGGAGCCCTTTCCTCCCGAGACAGCCGGCCCGAGAATGACCGAGCGGTCGGCCGTCGCGACGTTCGTGCGGTTTCCGAAGGTCGCTCGCTGGCTCGAACGGTATCCCGCTGATCCGACGACCGACGCCGTCTTCGACGAGGCGACGCACCGCTGGACCGTCAAGGTCTGGTCGGGCAGGGCGGGCCAGATTGCACTCGGCAAGGTCGAGGACGGCGACGGGCGCGTCTCCGAGGCCTGGACGGGGCCGCAGGTCGCGTGGGGAATGGCGCGGGGTCGGGTCGGCTCGTTCGGCGGGAAGGTCCTCAATGCCTGGTGGATGTGGGTGCCGCTCAGCATCGTCTTCTTCGTCGGTCTCGCCGATTGGCGTCGGATTGTGAGCTTGCACTCCCTCGACCTGCTCGCCCTGCTGTCGTTCGGCCTCTCGCTCCTCTACTTCAACCGGGGCGAGATCCTGCTCAGTGCCCCGCTCGCGGCGCTGCCACTCGCCTACCTGCTCGTCCGTATGTGCTGGATCGGGTTTCGCGGCCGTGCTCCCGCGCCCGCTCTCTTCTGGCCCGTCTGGCTGCTTGCAGCAGTCGCCGTGTTTCTCGGCGGCCTCCGCGTCGGCCTCAACCTCGAGACGCCCCGGGGGGTGATCGACGTCGGGCTCGCCGGCGTGATCGGAGGCGACCGGATCCTCGATGGGCGGGCTCCGTACGGCAACATGCCGGTGTCGGGAACGAAGCGCTCCTGTGGCAAGAAGGATGCTGACGGGTCGATCCGCGACTGGATTCAGGACAACGGCCGCTGTGAGGCAGCCCTTCCCCGCGGGGACACGTACGGTCCCGTGGCGAGCCTCGCGTACGTCCCTGCGGTACTCGTGTTTCCCTGGTCCGGGAAGTGGGACTCGCTGCCGGCGGCTCACGCAACGGCGATTGCCTTCGATCTCCTTGCGGTGGTCGGCCTTTTCCTCGTCGGTCGGCGCTTCGGTGGCCCGCCGCTCGCTGCGGCTCTCGTCTTCGGCTGGATGGCCCTCCCGTTCACCGCGTACACGCTGAACTCGAACACGAACGACGCAATCATGCCCGCGATCCTGATCTGGGGCTTCTGGCTTTCGGCCTCTCCGGTCGCGCGCGGTGCAGCGGTGGCGCTTTCGGGGTGGACGAAGTTCGCAACGCTCCTCCTCGCGCCCCTCTGGCTCACATACCCGAACGGGCTGTCGCGACGAGCGGTCGCTCGCTTCGCCGCCGCCTTCGCCGTCGCGACCGGCCTCGCCTTCTCGATCCTGCTCCTGGAGCCCAACCTCCTCGACACCGTGCGGACCTTCGGGGAGCACACGCTGCGTTACCAGCTCGACCGCGGCTCACCGTTCTCTCCGTGGGACTGGGGTCAATACCACGCCCGCGGCATTCCCGATCTCGGCGCCGTGCAGCTGATCCTCCAGATCGGCGTGCTCGTTCTCGCCGGGGTCGTCGCTGTGATCCCGGCGCGCAAGGGCCCGCTCGAGCTCGCGGCACTCAGTGCCGCCGTGCTGATCGGCTTCGAGTTCGCCCTCACCCACTGGTCGTATCTCTACATTCCGTGGTTCCTGCCGTTCGTGCTGGTCGCGCTCTTCCTGCCCAGGGACAAGCCAGAATCGGAGGCTCTGTTGCCGTGAATGCACGATTGATGCTCGCCGCGAGCCTTCTCGCGGCAGCGCTTGCCGCGTGCGCAGCGGGACTGATCATCACGTCCGGCTTCGTCGGCGACGCCGGGATCTCGGACACGGTGGTCTACGCAACCTACGGCGAGCGGATCGCGTCCGGAGACATGCCGTATCGGGACTTCGAAGTCGAGTATCCGCCCGGAGCGCTCGTCCCGTTCGTCGTTCCGGCACTCGTGTCCTCAACGCAGAGCCGATACGACGACTTCTTCGAGACGCTCATGGTGGTCGCGCTCGCGGTCGCCTCGTGCCTCATCGTGGTCTCGCTGAGGGCGCTCGAGGCCTCGCCCCGCCGCGTGGTCTTCGCCGTCGCATCCTTCCTGACGGGGGTGATTCTGCTCGGCCCGTTCGTGCTGACTCGCTTCGACCTCTACGCGGCGGCCGTCTGCCTCGCTGCAATCTGCGCCATCCTGCATCGCCGCGCGTATCTCGGCCCGATTCTGCTCGGAGCGGCGATTGCGACGAAGATCTATCCGGCGGTGATGCTGCCGCTACTCGTAGTCCGGACCTGGAAGCGAGAAGGCCCGACCGCCGCGATGCGCGGTATTGCGCTCACGATCGGCGCTGTTCTCGTTCTCTACCTGCCGTTTGCGCTCCTCGCGCCGGAGGGCGTCGTCAAGAGCGTGTGGCGACAGGTGGGTCGACCACTCCAGATCGAGAGCCTTGCGTCGGCGGTGCTACTCGCCCTTCATCACGCCGCCGGGATGCCGCTCGACTGGGCCTCCGGGTCGGGCTCCCAGAACCTCACCGGCGCCGTGTCCGGCGTCGCATCGGCCGTGACGACCGTCGTCGGGGTTGCTGCCCTCGGATTCGTTTGGGTCAAGTTCGAGCGCGGAGACTCGTACGAGGCAGCACGCTTCGTGCGGTACGCGGCGGCGGCGACCGTTGCCTTCGTCACCTTCGGGAAGGTCCTGTCGCCGCAGTTCCTCGTCTGGCTCCTCGCCATCGTCGTGCTCGTTCCGGGCGTTCGGGGGGCGATAGCGATCATCCTGCTCCTCGTCGCATGCCTTCTGACGCGCGGGTGGTTTCCCCACGGCTACTGGGACCTCGTGAAGCAGTTCGACCCCACGGCGTCCTGGCTCGTCCTTGCCCGGGATCTCGTGCTCGTAGCGGTGTTCGCCGTTCTCGTCGCCCGGCTCAGGGCCAGGGAACCCGCAAAGGGCTGATCGAGACAGCACGTCCCGTCGACGGGACGCACTCGACGAGGGCACCTTCTATCCGGACGCCTCCCGTTGCGACCTCGAATCGCACAGGCATCCCCGTTCGCATGCGATGAGTGGCGAGCTCCGCCTTGACGCCGATCACCGAGTCGTGCGGGCCCGTCATCCCCGCATCCGTGATCGCGGCAGTTCCGCCAGGCTGGACGCGCGCGTCCGAGGTCTGCACATGGGTATGCGTTCCGATCACTGCGGTGACGCGGCCATCCAGCCACCGGGCGAGCGCGACCTTTTCGCTCGTCGCCTCGCCGTGGACGTCCACGACAATGATCGGTGTGGCGGCGCGCGCCTCGTCCACGAGGACGTCGATCAGCTCCCACATGCTTCGCGCAGGGTCGAGCGAGAGTGATCCCATCACGTTGATCACGGCGACCGCTGATCCGTTGCTTGCGGTCACGACAGTGATGCCCTTGCCCGGTGCGTCCGCGGAGAGATTTGCGGGCCGGATCACCCGGCCGGAGGTCGCGAGATACGGGGCGATCTCCTGCCTCCGCCAGGTGTGATTACCGAGCGTTATCGCGTCGGCACCCGAAGCAAGGATGCGGTCGGCCAGCTTCGGCGTGATGCCCGCGCCATCCGCGATGTTCTCGCCGTTGACGATGCACACGGCAGCGTCGAGCTCGACGCGGAGCACCGCGAGGTGATTCTCGATCGCCTCCTTCCCGGGCCGCCCCACGACGTCGCCGATGAACAGGATGTTCACGGCAGTGATCCCGCCGCCGGGTGAACCTCGATCGCGACGTTGTTGCCTCGAGCTCCGGCGTGCTTGGCGAGCGCCTGTTGCTCGACCGAGGCAACGTCGACGACGGTTCCCAGCTTGGACGAGGACGCGAGGACGAGACTGCCGACGGTAAGCGCTGGATCGGGCTCGACGTGCGTCAGGGAGACGATCAGAGACGGGGCAGCGCTCGGTCGCACGTCGACCCGGGATCCGTACCGCGTGCCGTCGATCACGAAATCAGCGATCGAGACGACGGTTCCGGCGACCGGCGCATACACGTCGGTTCCCGGCATCGCCCCTACATCCATGACGTCCGTGGACGTGCCGCTATCGAGCTGAACCCAGACGCGGCCGTTCTGCTGCGCCCCGGCAATCCGTCGCCAGAGGCGCGCAAGGAGCCCCTCGTTGAGCTGACGACCGACGGGGCTCAGCTCGACGGCTCCTGCGCCGGCCCCATGAAAGCCGATCGCGGTGACCGCGTCACCCGCGACGGGCAGCTTGATCTGGAGATTTCCAACAGTTGCGAGCACATCCGGCTCGGGTGGCACGTCGGTCACGGCTGCGGGCGCCGTCGCCGTCCCGACCGGAGAGGGCGAGCTCGAGCCGATGGCGGTCAGGATCAACGTGACGAGTGCGAGAGCGGCGACGATCCCGATCACGACAAGGCGACGGGCGCGATTCTGCGCGCGCCGCCGTCGCTCACGGTGACGGGCCGCTCGCCGGGAGCGCGGCGTGGCCATCGCGTCCACGGTAGCGGCTGTCGACTCTCGATGGTGAACCGTGACCCGGCTACGATCCGGCCCATGACGACGCCTGCAGGCCCGACAGCGCCCACGATCCGGGTGCCTCGATGGATTCAACTCGTGGGCCTACCGGTCGGGCTGCTCGTGATCTGGATGCTGGCGGGCCTCCTCGGGCACGTCCTGTTCCTTTTCCTTACGGCGAGCGTCATTACCTTTCTCCTCAACCCACTCGTGCGCGACCTGAAGCGGCTGCGGCTGCCGCGGGGACTCGCGGTCGCTTTCGTCTTCCTCGTCTTCGCCGCGGCCGTCGGCTTCATCGTTCTCGCCCTTGGCAGTGTCGTGGTCGATCAGGCGCGCTCTGCCGCCGAGCGCATCGACGACTACGTCACGCTCGAGAACGCGTCGGGGAGCACGGGCGCAGATCAGGACATCGATCGGCTGCAACGATGGCTCGATACGCACGGCCTCGAAGGCATCCAGATCCAGGAGCAGGCGACCGATTGGGCCGACAATCTCGGGGCCGGCGAGATCTCCGGGTACACGCAGGACGCAATCTCGTTCGCCCAGGGTGCGGCGTTCTCTCTCGTCGTGGCCCTCTTCAACCTCGTCCTCATCGTTGTCATCGCCATCTACATGCTGCTCGACATGGAGCGCCTCGAAGGCCTCGTCGACCGGCGCTTTCCCCCGGGGGACGGCCTGCGGCTGACCCGGCGGATCGAGAAGGCCCTTGCCGGTTACGTGCGGGGCCAGCTGATCCTCTCCACGGTGATAGGCGCCAGTGCGGGCATCGGCATGTGGGCTCTCGGGACGACAGGCCTCGTGCCGGGTGCAGAGAAGTACGCACTCCTCTTCGGCGTCTGGACGGGCGTGATCGAGGTCATTCCCTACATCGGCCCGTGGCTCTCGGCGATTCCTCCGACGATCTATGCCCTGGTCGTCGACCCAGTGTCGGCGCTCTGGGTGATCGCACTCTTCATCTTCATCTACCAGGTCGAGGGTCACATCGTCGTGCCGAACGTGATGGCGAACGCGTTGCGGCTGCATCCGTTGCTCGTCATCTTCGGGCTCCTTGCAGGGGGTGAGCTGTACGGCATCGCGGGCATCCTGATGGCACTCCCGACGATGGCTGCGGCACGCGCCATCTGGGAGTTCTTCTCCGAGCGCGTGCAGTTCGACAGATGGGATGACGGTGCACCGAACATTGGTGTGGACGGCGAGGGACCGCCCGACCGCGGCTCTGACGTACCCTTGCCCGGATGAGCTCCTTCCCGGTTACCCGCCTGCGTCGCCTTCGTCGCACGGAAACGCTCCGTGCGCTTGTGCGCGAGTCTCGGTTGTCACTCGACGATGTCGTGATGCCGCTCTTCGCGTGCCCCGGTGAGGGTGTCGTGCGGCCCGTTCCGGGGCTAGAGGGCATTGCGCAGCGATCGGTCGACGAGATCGTGCGTGAGGGGTCGGAGCTGTCGGCGCTCGGGATCCGAGCCGTCCTTCTCTTCGGGATCCCGGAGGAGAAGGACGCGGAGGGATCTGGCGCATGGGCGACCGACGGAATCGTCCAACGAGCATTGCGGGCGCTCGCGGCCGAGGTGCCAGAGCTGACGCTGATGACGGACGTGTGCCTCTGCGAGTACCGGAGCGACGGGCACTGCGGTGTGCTCGAGGACGGAGAGGTCGCTAACGACGCGAGCCTCGACCTGCTCGTACGTGCTGCCGCGAGCCACGTGGAAGCGGGCGCTGACGTCGTTGCGCCGAGCGACATGATGGACGGCCGCGTGGGTGCGATTCGCACTGCATTGCCGCACACGCCAATCGTCTCCTACGCCGCGAAGTACGCTTCGGCGTTCTACGGTCCCTTCCGGGAGGTGGCCGAGTCGGCGCCAGCGACCGGTGATCGCCGCGGCTACCAGATGGACCCTGCGAACGTCCGAGAGGCGCTCCGGGAGTGCGAGCTCGATCTCGACGAAGGGGCCGACGTGCTGATGGTGAAGCCGGCGCTCGCCTACCTCGACGTGATCAGAGCCGTGCGCGAGCGGTTCGACTGCCCCGTCGCCGCGTACAACGTCTCGGGGGAGTATGCGATGGTCAAGGCGGCCGCAGCGGCGGGGCATCTCGACGAGAAGGCGGCCGCGCTCGAGTCGCTCGTCTCGATCAAGCGTGCAGGCGCAGATTTCGTGTTCACCTATTGGGCAAAGGATCTGGCTCGATGGCTCTGATCTCTGACCCGGGTCAGGCGAGGCGAGCCTCGCCCCTACAGGCGAAGGATGTGGCTCGATGGCTCTGACGAGGTCAGATCTCTATGTCCGGGCGCAGCGGCTGATCCCCGGAGGGGTCAACTCGCCGGTCCGCGCGATGCGCTCCGTCGGCCTCGATGAGCCGCTGTTCATGCGCAGCGGGTCGGGTGCACTGATCGAGGACGTCAACGGCAACCGTTACATCGACTGGGTTCTCTCGTGGGGGCCGCTCCTCTTCGGGCACGCCGACGCGGAGACGCTCGCCACCGTTGCCGACGCTCTTGTGCGGGGAACGACGTTTGGCGCTCCGACCGAGGGCGAGGTCGATCTTGCCGCCGAGATCGTGGATGCAGTGCCGTCGGTCGAGATGGTGCGCCTCGTCTCCTCGGGCACGGAGGCAGCGATGAGCACGGTGCGGCTTGCCCGTGCGGCGACGCGCCGCGACCGCCTGATCAAGTTCTCCGGGAACTACCACGGTCACGTCGACGCGCTCCTCGCGAGCGCCGGCTCGGGAATGATGACGCTCGGGATCCCGTCCACGCCAGGCGTCCCGTCGGGTGTCGCGAGTGACACGATCGTGCTGCCGTACAACGACGTCGACGCCGTGGCTGCAGCCGTCGCGCAGTACGGCGAGGGGCTCGCGGCGATCCTCGTGGAACCGGTCGCCGGCAACATGGGTGTCGTTCCGCCCGCGCCCGGATTCCTCGAGGCCCTGCGGATGCTGTGCGACGCATGCGGCGCGTTGCTCGTCTTCGACGAGGTGATCACCGGTTTCCGTGTCGCGCGAGGGGGAGCCCAGGAGCGCTACGGCGTCGCGCCCGACCTGACGATCCTCGGCAAGATCGTCGGTGGGGGCCTTCCGGCCGCAGCGTTCGGTGGTCGGGCCGACCTGATGGAGCGGCTCGCCCCGGTCGGCGACGTCTACCAGGCAGGAACGCTCTCCGGCAATCCACTCGCGACGGCCGCGGGAACGTCGGTGTTGCGGCGCCTCCGCGACCCGGCGGTGTACGACGGACTCGAGCAGCGCGGCGCCCGTCTCGAGGCCGGCCTCGAGCGCTTCGGCACCGTGCAGCGGGTCGGTGCGATGCTAACGCTGTTCTGCCAGGACGACCCGGTTCGGAACTACGACGACGCCGTTCGCTCGGATACGGATCGCTACGGGGCACTCTTCCGTCACGCCCTCGACCGGGGCATCTACCTCGCCCCTTCGCAGTTCGAGTGCATGTTCGTCTCGCTCGCCCACGGCGACGAGGAGATCGACAGGACGATCGAGGCCGTTGGCGACTTCTTCGACAGCTGAGGTCGACGTCTGGGAGACGCTCGTATCCGAGGCAGCTCGAGAGAGCCCGCTCTGGGGAGCGTCTCTGCGTCCGCGCGACGAGCAGGATCGAACCGCGATCTTCTCCCGCCTCTGCCACCCCTTGTTCGCGCTTGGCGTTGAGACGATTTACGAGGGCTATCTCCTGCACTACGGTCGCTCCCGTCTCTTCGGGCCGGCCGACCCCGACACCGCACTCCTCCTCGGCGACTACCTCTACGCACACGGACTCGTTCGCATCGGCGCGACCGGAAGCATCGAGGCCGTGCACGATCTCGCGGAGCTGATCTCCTTGTGCTCGCAGGCCCGCGCGGATCACCGTGGGGGCGAGGCCGAGGCATGGGCGGCAACCGCGGCTTTGCTCGGTCAGGGCGCGCTCGTCGACGCGCGGGCCGACCTGCGCGACCGGGGCGATGCCGCGGCGCTTGGCGCGGCAGCCCGCAACGCTGCCGGTGTAGACGCCGTTGACACCGCATGTCGTGCGCACGACCGTCTGGTGGGGTAAAGTCACGAGCACGATGCTCGCTTCGCTCCTGATCCTGGCGGATGCCGCAGAAGAAGGCCGCAAGGTCGTCCTCGCTATGCTCGTGGTCGGGCTCATCTTCATCGCCGTGATCGCACTCGGCGAACTGACGCACTACCTCGCTGTGAAGCGGAAAGCCCGCACACCCTCGAGGACGCTCTAGACAGTCGGATCGGTGACAGGCTGTCGGCCCGCACCTCGAGATCGTTCGTCGACAAGTGCTCCACACCGCGCCAACTCTGGACAGTCCGGCATTCCCCTCGCGCCCCTAGACTGAAGGTGCATGGCGAGCCCGGCCTCCGACCTCCGTCAATGGATAGCCCTCCTCGAGAAGGAGGGTGAACTGGTGCGTGTCTCGGCCGAGGTCGACCCCGATCTCGAGATCACCGAGATCGTCGACCGCGTCGTCAAGTCCGGCGGTCCCGCCCTCCTGTTCGAGAACCCGAAGGGCGCAAAGCACTCGCTCCTGATCAACCAGTTCGGTACCGAGCGGCGCATGTGCATGGCGTTCGGCGTCGAGAAACTCGACGACCTCGCCGACAAGCTCGGCGAGATCCTCGAGCTGCAGCCGCCGCAGGGGCTCGTCGACAAGGTCCGCTCGCTCGGGAAGCTGAAGTCGATCGCCGACTCGATGCCGAAGGAGGTGTCGAAGGCCGCGTGCCAGGAGGTCGTGCTCACGGGAGACGACGTGAACCTCGATCTGTTCCCGATCCAGCGCTGCTGGCCGCTCGATCCCGCCCCGTTCATCACGCTGCCCGCGGTGATCACGAAGGACCAGGCGACCGGCGTGCGCAATGTCGGCATGTACCGCATGCAGAAGATCGACCAACGCTCGACCTTCATGCACTGGCAGATCCACAAGGACGGCCGCGCCGACCTTCGCGCTGCGCCGGACGGACGGATCCCCGTTGCCGTCGCGCTTGGCCTCGACCCGGTCACCGCCTACTCGGCGAGCGCGCCCCTACCGAAGCACATCGGCGAGTTGATGGTCGCCGGCTTCCTCAAGGGCTCCGCGGTACAGCTCGTCAAGTGCAAGACCGTCGACCTCGAGGTTCCCGCCAACGCGGAGATAGTGCTCGAGGGCTGGGTCGACCGCGCAGACGTGGGGATCGAAGGGCCGTTTGGCGATCACACAGGCTTCTACACACCCCCCGAGGAGTTCCCGATCTTTCGCATCTCCGCGATCACGATGCGTCGCGACGCCATCTACCCGTCGATCGTCGTAGGCAAGCCGCCCGCCGAGGACGAGTGGCTCGCGAAGGCGACCGAGCGCATCTTCCTGCCGGCGATCAGGATGAGCGTCCCCGAGATCGTCGACTACGACCTCCCGACCGCGGGCACCTTCCACAACTGCGTGATCGTCTCGATCAGGAAGCGCTTCCCCGGTCACGCGCGGAAGGTGATGCACGCGATGTGGGGATTGGGCCTGATGAGCCTGACCAAGTCGGTCGTCGTCGTCGACGAGCACGTCGACGTGCACAACTACGAGCAGGTCTTCTTCTATGTGTGCGCCAATGTCGATCCGGCCCGAGACGTCCTGCTCAGCGAGGGCCCGATCGACCAGCTCGACCACGCGACGACGATTCAGGCCTACGGGGGCAAGATCGGCTTCGATGCGACCTCGAAAGGCCCGTACGAAGGGCGTCGCGAGTGGCCGCCAGAGATCGAGATGAGCCCCGAGATCCGGGCGCGGGTCGATGCCCGCTGGCCGGATCTCGGCCTTTCTGACGCACCCTCCGGCAGAGATGTGCAGAATGGGACGCGCGAGGGCGCGATCAATCGATTGTTACGACGTTGACACGTGAGCATGCTGCAGGGTTGAATCACACAATGGAGAGCAACGAGTGAGCGACGGAACCGAGAACCACGATCAAGCGCCCGGGCAGAGCCTGTGGCCGATCGGCTTCGCGATCGGGATTGCGTGCACCCTCGTCGGGCTCGTGATCAGCTGGCCGGCTGCCGTTCTCGGCTCCGCGATCACGATCGTCTTCGGCGTCCTCTGGATCCGCGACACGGCCCGGACGCATGCGCCCGTCGACTCGGCACCGGCGCACGCGCTCGTCGACGGGACGCCCTCGGAGGCGCAGCTCGCCGCCGAGGAGCAGCACCTCGAGACGCACGGCCGCGCGGGCTTCCTGACGCTCGCGACAGTCGGTCTCGGCGGCGTCATCGGAGCCGGTATTGTCCTGCCGTCGCTCGGATTCGCAGTTCTCCCCTCGTTCACGGGCGAAGGGATCGAGACGAACCCGGTCGATCTCGGCCCGCTCGAGAACTTCCCCGAAGGGACGTTCGTGATCGCGTCGTTCACGGGCAGCAAGCGGCAGGGTGACGTCTCGCGCCGAACCGCCTACATCCGCAACAACGGCGCGAGCGCGTCGAAGGAACCGAGCTTCACGATCATCTACAGCCGCTGCGTCCATCTCGGCTGCCCCGTGCAGCCAAACGGTCCGAAGTTCGAGGACGAGACCAAGACCTACAAGGACGTCACCCTCACTCCGGTCAAGCCGGCCGGCTTCGGCTGCCCCTGCCACGGTGGCGCCTATGACAACGAGGGCAACCGCACCGCTGGTCCTCCGGTTCGCTCACTCGACCGCTATGCGTTCTCGATCGTCGACGGCAACCTCGTGCTCGGTGACCACTTCAGCGTGGGCACGGTCGACGGCACGGCTGCCGACGCGGTCATGACGCGGTACCCGGTTGCCTACCCCGGTGTTCACGTCGATGGGATCGAGAAGTGGCTCTATCCGCTGCCGGTTCCGGGGGCGGGGTCCTAGATGCCCAAGTCAGCACGCCAGGCGCAGATCGAGAAGGCCGCCCTGTACCCGGTCGACTGGGTGGAGGAGCGCTCCGGTCTCGTCGGGTACACGAAGTGGTTCCTGTTCCGGAACGTGCCGCGCGACATCAACTGGATGCAGACGCTCGGAGCCGCGACGCTCACCGCGTTTCTTGTCCAGGCGACCACAGGCGTCTTCCTCGCGATGTACTACAAGCCCGATCCCGACAGCGCGTACGCCTCGATCCAGAACATCACGAACGAGGTCACGCTCGGGTGGCTCGTGCGCGGCATGCACAAATGGGGAGCAAGCCTGTTCATCATCCTGATGTTTCTCCACATGGCCCGCACGTTCCTGTTCGGGGCTTACAAGTACCCGCGCGAGTTGAACTGGATCACGGGCGTGCTTCTGCTCGTGATGGGCATGGCGGAGGGCTTCACCGGGTACCTCCTCCCGTGGGACCAGACGGCCTACTGGGCGACGGTCGTGGGAATCAACATCAACGCTACGGCACCGATCGCCGGACCCTTCCTCGCCCAGTTCCTCCAGGGCGGCGCCCAGATCGGCCCCGACACGCTTGCGAAGTTCTACTCGCTCCACATGCTCGTGATTCCCGGTGGGATCATGGCGCTGATCGGGCTCCACATGTACCTCGTGATCCGCCTCGGCGTCACGTCGCCGCCGTGGTCGCCGACGGCCGCCGGCCGGCCGCGCGACGACGACGAGCCGAAGGGCTACGGCGCGTACCGCGAAGGGCTCATCCGTGAGCACAAAGAAGAGGACGAGGCGAGCTGATCATGGCGAGCAAGAAGGTTCAGGCGGATCGCGACGAGTTCAAGCGCTACAAGGAAGACGTCAAGAAGGAAGGGAAGCCCTTCTTCCCCTACGCGATCTTCCATGACACGGTCATGTCGCTCGTCGTCGTCGGTGTGACGATCGGCCTCGCAGTGATCTGGAAGTTCACGGTGGAAGACGGCGAGCCGGGGGCGCTCGGGCCGCTGTACGAGAAAGAGGCCGATCCCGCCACGACGAACTTCATCCCGCGGCCGGACTGGTTCTTCTACTTCCTCTTCTACCTCCTGCGCATCTTCAAGTGGCCGGAGACGGTCATTCTCGGTACCGTCGGGATCCCGACACTCCTCCTGATTCTCCTGATCATGCTTCCGTTCTACGATCGGCGTCCGGAGCGCGTGATCCTGCGCCGCCCCGTGGCTTTCGTCGCGGCGATCCTCGTCGTCCTCTCGATGGGCGTGCTCACGTGGAAGGGGGCAACCGCCAAGGAGGGATCGGAGGCGGTGGCAGAGGTTCCGACCTGGGCCAAGGAGCAGGGATTCGCCGACAACCCGGTCGCAGTCGAGGGTGCAACGCTATTCGCCGAGTCGGGCTGCCTCAACTGCCACGTCTATCTCGGCGCCGGCAGCAGCAACCTGGGGGCGCCCGACCTCTCGGCGGAAGGTGCCAAGGGGCGCGGGATCGAGTGGCAGGTCGCGCACCTGAAGAACCCGAGCAGCAAGACGCCTGGCTCGCCGATGCCGTCGTTCGCGGCGCTCGGCGACGAGAACCTGACGAAGATCGCCACCTTCCTCGAGGCGTCCAAGGGCGAAAAGTAGCGCGGCGCCGGGGCTGAGCCCGTCGTCCGGCGCGGGTGTCCGATCACTCGCCCGAGCCTGGGCGTCTACGCTCCAGGGAATGCACGTCTTCCTCGGAGTGACCGGTGCTTCGGGCGCGCCGTATGCGGCTCGCCTCCTGCAGGCGCTCGCTGCCGCCGGCTGCGAGATCGGCCTCGCGACGTCGGCTGCCGGGATCGAGGTGATCGCGA
>NZ_JBDSNT010000056.1:0-25524 GCF_039915195.1 Gaiella sp. | reverse complement strand
GCTGAACAAGCTCGAGGGCGTCACAGCAACGGTGAACTACGCGACCGAGAAGGCGGCCGTCGAGTACGACCCCGCCGACGTGACGCCTGCCGCCCTCGTCGAGGCGGTCGAGCAGGTCGGGTACACGGCGCGGCTGCCACTGGCCGAGACCGCCGAGACCGTCTCCGAAACGGATCCGACCGCGGCGCTCCGGCAGCGACTGATCTTCTCCGTCGTGCTCTCCCTTCCCGTGCTGTTGTTGGGGATGATCTCGGCACTGCAGTTCACCAACTGGCAGTGGCTCGCCTTCGAGCTTGCGACGCCGGTCGTGCTCTGGGCCGGATGGCCGTTCCACGTCGCCGCCTGGAAGAACCTGAAGCATGCCGCTGCGACAATGGACACGCTGATCTCGGTGGGAACCCTCGCGGCCTGGGGCTGGTCTGTCATCGCGCTCTTCTTCCTCGAAGCCGGGGTAAACGGGATGACGATGCCGTTCGAGCTCGTTCCCTCACGCACCGCGGGCGGCGACCAGATCTACTTCGAGGTCGCAGCCGTTGTCATCACCTTCCTGCTGGCCGGCCGCTACTTCGAGGCGCGGGCGAAGCGCACCGCGGGAGCAGCTCTCAGGGCCCTTGTCGAGCTCGGCGCCAAGGACGCGTCGATCCTCTCGCCGGACGGCAGCGAGCAGCGGATCCCGATCGACCAGCTCCAGGTCGGCGACCTCTTCGTCGTGCGTCCCGGTGAGAAGGTCGCTACCGATGGCGTCGTCGTCGAGGGCCAGTCAGCGGTCGACCAGTCGCTACTGACGGGCGAGAGCGTTCCCGTCGAGGTCGCCCCCGGCGACGCGGTTGCAGGCGCCACGGTCAACGTCGGCGGCCGACTGCTCCTTCGGGCAGAGCGCATCGGCGCCGACACGGCGTTGGCCCAGATCGCTCGGCTCGTGACCGAGGCGCAGACCGGCAAGGCGCCCGTCCAGCGGCTCGCCGACCGGGTCGCGGGCATCTTCGTACCGGTCGTGATCGCGATCGCTGTGGCGACCTTCGGCTACTGGTATGGAAGCGGCGCCGGACTCACGTTCGCCTTCTCCGCCACCGTCGCCGTCCTGATCGTCGCGTGTCCGTGCGCGCTCGGCCTCGCGACCCCCACAGCGCTCCTGGTAGGCACCGGCCGCGGAGCGCAGCTCGGGATCCTGATCAAGGGCCCGGAGATCCTCGAGTCGACCCGTCGCGTCGACACGATCGTGCTCGACAAGACAGGCACGGTCACCGAGGGCCGGATGGCGCTCGTCGACGTCGTCACCGGCGCCGGAGTCGACCCCGACGAAGCACTCCGGCTCGTCGGCGCCGTCGAGCATGCGTCCGAGCACCCGATTGCCCGCGCGATCGCGGAAGCGGCCCGGGAGCGGGGCGTGCTGCCGCAAGTGGAGTCGTTCGCCAACCGGGAGGGCCTCGGCGTCCAGGGCGTCGTCGAAGGTCACGCCCTCGTTGTCGGTCGGCCCTCACTACTCGCCGAGTGGGCCCTCGACCTCGACGCCGATCTCACTGCCGCGGTGACCACCGCACAGGCCGGCGGCAAGACCGCAATCGCTGCGGCCTGGGACGGGCACGCGCGCGCAGTCTTCGTCGTCGCGGACACGGTCAAGCCGTCGAGTTCCGAGGCGATCGCCGAGCTGAAGCGGCTGGGCCTGCGGCCCATGCTTCTGACGGGCGACAACGAGCAGACGGCCCGTTCCGTCGCTGTCTCCGTCGGCATCGACGACGTGATAGCGGACGTGCTGCCCGCGGACAAGGCGGCGGTGATCACCCGGCTCCAGGAGGAGGGCGCGGTCGTGGCGATGGTCGGCGACGGGGTCAACGACGCGCCGGCGCTGGCACAGGCCGACCTCGGGCTCGCGATCGGGACCAGCACCGACGTCGCGATAGAGGCCAGCGACCTCACGCTCGTCTCCGGCGACCTGCGCTCGGCGGCCGACGCGATCCGCCTCTCCCGGCGCACCCTGTCGACGATCAAGGGCAATCTCTTCTGGGCCTTCGCCTACAACATCGCCGCGATCCCGCTGGCCGCGTCCGGGTACCTGAACCCGTTGATCGCGGGCGCCGCGATGGCGCTCTCGAGCGTCTTCGTCGTCTCGAACTCGCTTCGGCTCAGGGGCTTCAGGCCACAGCGCGGACGTACGTAGCGACCGGCGATCACAGTGGGCTATCACCAGGCTCGGTCGCGCGGATTACGCGCCACGAGTCCCAGGTGATCTTGAGGATCACGGCCGTGATCACGAGGCCGATCAGCGGGTCGGCACGCGGGAAGCCGAGGCCGACGAGGAGGGCGCTTGCGATCACGCCGAGAGACACGAAGCCGTCGATGCGCGCATGGTTGCCGTCGGCGATCAGGGCCGGGCTTTGCAACCGCCGTCCCCCGCGCAGGCGAATCTGGGCGGCGATCTCGTTGCCGACGAATCCGATCAGCCCGGCGGCGGCGAGCACCCACAGGTGCGTCAGCGTCTGGGGGTGGATGAAGCGTTGGATCGTCTCGTAGAGAGCGACGCAGGCGGAGACGAAGATCGCTAGAACGACGAACAGACCTGCCGCCTTCTCGGCGCGGAAGGAACGAACGTAGAACGCGATTCCGAGTGGAACGGCGGTCAGTGCATCGCCGAAGTTATGGATCAGGTCAGCGAGGAGAGCGACCGAGCCGGAGGCGACGTAGATAAGGGTCTGCGCGATGGCCGTGACGCCGAGCACCGCGAAGCTGATCAGCACGGTGCGCACCCCATCCCGGGAGCGAGTGATCGAGCGATCTACGAGTCCGTGCGAGTGCCCGTGGCCGCCATGGGGGTGATCGTGGTCGTCGTGCCCGTGCCCGAGATCCGAAGGATCGTCCTCGCCCTGGCTGTGCGGGTGATCGTGCTCGTGATCTTCGGTTGTGGCGGGCACCACGCGAGGTTAGCCGCCGTTTCAGGAACGACGAACAAGCGACCCAGGCGAGGCCGGCTTGGACTGTCCGCGAGGGGGCTTATCTTGCGCGACTCGCTTGACAGCGGGCGAGTCTCGGACGGCGTAGCGCTCTTCGGCAGAGGGGTCGATCCACATACCCTATTGGGGTATTTGACTGACGCATGGACATGCGCTAGTGTCTCTCTACACATACCCCTATAGGGTATATAGGAGGGAGAAATGGATATGTCCACTCAAGCACATTCGATGCACTCGCACACTTCGCTGAACAGGACTGCCTTCATGGCGACGCTTCACTGCCTCACCGGTTGCGCCATTGGCGAGGTGCTCGGAATGATCATCGGCACAGCGCTCGGCTGGGGGAACGCCGCCACGGTCGCGCTCGCAGTTTCGCTGGCATTTCTCTTCGGCTACTCGCTGACGATGCTGCCGCTACTGCGGGCGGGGCTCACCCTCGGGATCGCACTGCCGCTCGCGTTCGCTTCGGACAGCCTCTCGATCGCGCTGATGGAGCTCGTCGACAACGGGATCATGATGACGGTGCCGGGCGCCATGGATGCCGGCCTATCCGACTCGTTGTTCTGGGGCGCGCTCGCCTTGGCGCTGGTCGTCGCCTTCGCATTCGCCTATCCGCTCGTCCGTTACCTGATCGCCCGCGGCCAGGGGCACGCCGTCGTCCACGCCTACCACGGCCACGGCTCTGATGAACATCATGAGTTGTCGAGCTACAGCTCACCCCGGATGTTCGTCCTCGTCGGCCTCGCGGCTGTCGTGGCCACGCTCGCCATCACCGTCGGCGCGGTGGTGCTCCTCGAGAGTGGCGACGAGCACAGCCCAACCCCGGTCACTCACGCGGGCATGAGCTGACGACCCAACACGACCTCGAGCAACAACCACCCCTGAAAGGAGAAAGGACGATGAACCTCGTCAACCCGGCTCGAGACGCTGGTAAGCCCTCGGCCTGCTCGGCATCGCGCAGTTCCTCGTGATCATGGACACCTCGATCGCGATCGCCTGCGCGGGCTGCCCCGGCTCCTCTCGCAAGGCTGCAAACGTTTATACGAAGGTGCAGGTCTTGCGATCAGGCAGCGGCCGCATGCTGCGATGCAAGACCTGACACCGAACTACGTCGCGGCGGTCGGTGTGCCGCTCGGGGAGGAGGTCCCGAGCGCCTGCCTGGCACGCAAAGCAAAGGTCGCTGCCGAGATCAGGACGATGAGGGCGAGAAAGCCGTGCAATCCGTTCACCCATCCGCCCGTCTTCTCGGTGTCGCCGAGGAATGCCAGCTGAGCCACCGAGAGTACGAGGAACGCGACAGCCGCCCCGACAACCTTCCAGTTCCCCCACCAGGCCCAGATTGCGCCGATCACGACGAGCAACTGGCCGATATGGACGAACAACGATCCCATTCCGTGGGCATCGAGGGCGCCGTCGCCCGCACCACGGACGTACGCGCTGATCGTGAACGCCTGCCACAGCACTGCAAGCACCACGAGGACGCCGCCGACGACAACCATCCAGAGCGGGGCTCGTCTCATGTCGGCGATTATGGACGCCCTCGACGAAAGAGTCAACCCGCGACAACGTACGGGGGTCAAGAGCCCGTGAGCAGGAGTAGGGGTTTGCGCGCGGCGGCGATGCGGTCTTCACGCCATCTTCACGCGCGGCAGCCAACCTGAGGTGTGCAGCTGCAGGTTCCGTCCTGCGCGCAGCTCGAACCGACCTTCGCCCATCCCCAAAGAGGAGAACTCGTGAATCGCCGCGTCACCTCACTCGCCGCCGTTCTTACCCTCGGAGCGCTTCTGGTCGGCGCAGGCTGTGGGGGTGAAAGTTCGGACTCGGGTGCGTCGTCCGGGAAGGGAACCGTTCCCTTCGATCAGGCGTTCATCGACGCGATGGTTCCGCACCACGAGCAGGCGATCGAGATGGCGATGGATGCCAAGGCCGCCGGGCTCTCCGAACCGGCCCTCGTGCAGATCGCCGACGCCGTCATCGCGACGCAGCAGCAGGAGATCGACCAGATGAAGGCGTGGCGCGAGGAGTGGTTCGGCTCCGCCACGATCGACCCGGCTGGCGCAGACGCGCTCGGGATGAGCATGGACGAGATGGGCATGAGCGACACCCGGATGGATTTCGGTGCCGAGGACGACGTCGATGGCGCCTTCGCTTCGATGATGGCCGATCATCACCAGGGAGCGATCGATATGGCCGAGCTCGCCGGCGAGAAGGCTGAGCGCACGGAGATCTCCGACGTCGCAAGGGCGATCATCGTGGCTCAGCAGAGCGAGATGAGCGTTCTCCAACAGTTCGCCGGCGGCGGCCATGACATGGGGGACATGGGTAGCTGACGTACGTCCGCCGGACGTGACTCCGGCGCGCACTCGTCGGCGGGCTCGGTTCATCTGCGGTCCGTGATCCGACCGGCCAGAGTGGCCCGGGCTCGTGCGAAGGACGTGTAAAGCCCTGAGTCGCTACGCGCTCACGGCCGGGCCCCGCATCTCCTCCGACGACACGACCCCGCCTCTTGCCGCCGGAAGGTAGACGCAAAAACGCGTTCCTCGTCCGACTTCGCTCTCCGCCTCGATGTGGCCCTCGTGGGCGCGCACGAGCTCGTGGACGATCGCGAGGCCAATCCCCGTGCCGCCCGTCGCGCGCGCACGCGACCGCTCGCCGCGCCAGAACCGCGTGTAGATGTGCTTGAGATCGTCGGGGGCTATCCCGATGCCGGTATCGGAGACCTCCAGAACGGCGGCCTTGCCGTCCCGTTCCACGTGAACGACGACCGAACCACCTCGCTCCGTGTAGCGCCGCGCGTTCGAAAGCAGGTTGTCGACGATCTGGCCGAGCCGATCGGGGTCGCCGTCGACCATCGCGGGCATTCCGTCGAACGAGAGCGCGAGTCCGGCCTCTGCGAAGCGCGGCGCGAGCCGGGTCACCGCTGACTTCGTGATCTCGGCGAGATCCACGGCCTGCTTCTCGAGGAGGAGCCCGGGGCGCTCGGCGTCCGTGAGCTGCGAGAGGCCCTCGAGCAACCGGGTCAGGCGGAGCGCCTCGTCGTGCATCGCCGCGAGGTTCGCCTCGCTGTCTCGAACCATTCCGTCCTGGGCGGCCTCGATCCGCGAGAGCAGTCCGTGCACGGGGGTGCGAAGCTCGTGGCCTAGGTCGGCGACGCTCCGCTTGCGGATGCTCTCCTCCTGGTCGAGCGTCTCAGCGAGGCGATTCAGCGCGTGACCGACAGCGCGCATCTCGGCGTCGCCACTGAGCGTCACGCGTGCCTCGAGATCGCCGTGCTCGATCTCCTCTGCCGTCCGGCGAATCCGCCGCAGTGGCCGGGACAACGTCTCGGCAAGGATCAGGGCGATCACGAAGGCCGCGAGCACCGACACGACGGCAGCGATCAGGTGAAGGCGGTCGAGCGAGTGGAGCAGGTCGGTCTCCTCCGGGCTCAACAACGCGCCACTCTGCGTGGTGACCCGCACCGTGCCGATGCGTGCGTTGTCCACACGCACCTCTCTCTCGGCGACCCACGACCCACGAAGCGGTGCCACGACGATGTCGCCGCCCCTCGGTCGCGTGACTATGAGGGCCAGTTCGTCGAGAGCAGCGAGATGGCCGAGCGTCTCGACTGCTACAGGCGTCCAACCGCCCTCGCTCTGGTACACCGCCGCCGTGATCTCGGCCAGGTGACCGGCGGAGCGCTCGAGCCGTCCCTGCGCGGCTTCGTCGAGCCGCGGGCGAACTCCCTGGTTCGCGAACAACGTCGTCAGCGCGATCCCGAGCACGGCGACCGAGCAAAGGGCGACGGCGAGCCTCGCGCGAAGGCCGACCCTGCTCATCGGCCGTGCGCCTTTGCCAGGCGATAGCCCGATCCGACCACGGTCAAGACGTACCGTGGACGGCGAGGATCGGGTTCGATCTTCTTGCGCAGGTTCTTGACGTGCGCGTCGATCGTCCGCTCGTCCCCGTCGAAGTCGATCCCCTGCACATGCGTGACGAGCTCGTAGCGTGTGTAGACGCGGCCGGGAAACCGCGCCAGGGTGACGAGGAGCTTGTACTCGTTCGGCGTCAGGTCAACGACGATGCCGTCGCAGCGGATCTCGTGCTGCACCGTGTCGATCTCGAGCTCGCGTTCGCCGAACGAGAGCACTTCGACAAGCGGCACGTCCGCTCCCCGGGTGCGTCGCAGGACGGCGTGGACCCGGGCGACGAGCTCCCTCGGGCTGAACGGCTTCGTGAGATAGTCGTCGGCGCCGAGGCGGAGACCGTCGACGCGGTTGTCCTCGCTCGCCCTCGCGGTCAGCATCAGGATCGGGACGTCCGAGCGCGTGCGGATGTCACGGCAGATCTCCTCGCCCGAGACGTCGGGCAGCATCAAATCGAGAACGACCAACGCGGGCCTTACCCGGGCCGTGAGGGCGAGGCCCTCCCGGCCGTTCTCAGCAGTGAAGACGACGAAGCCGTCGTTCTCGAGGTAGCCCCGCACGACATCCCTGACCGACTGCTCGTCGTCGATGACCACGACGTTCCTGTTCAACGCTCACCCATCTCGTCGAATCTTCGCTGCAGGGCACCGGCGGTACCTCTAGCCAGCATGCCCGACAGAGGCGGATGTGCGTGGAAACGAGCGGTCTCCGACCAGGCTTTGACTCGACGCGCGATGCAGGTCAGGCGGACGATGGGGCGAAGCATCACCTGATGAGGCACCGCGTGGTGACCATGACGGCGCTGATCGGCGTCGTGGCCGTCGCCGTCGCCGTGTTCGCATCGCCGCAGGTCGGTGACTACGTTCGCGCCCCCGCCGTCCAGAACCCGGCGCCCGCGATCCAGGCCCTCGCCGACGGCTCGCTCGAGCGCTTCGTCGACCTGCACCCCGTGATGGGGAGCTTCTCGTTGCTACTCCGCGCCCCGGTTGTTGCCATCTCCGACGCGCTTGGAGGCGACCATCTCCTTGGCTACCGACTCGGCGCGCTCCTCTGCTTCATTCCGGCGTTGATCCTCGGCGCGTGGCTCGCCAGGGAGATCGAGATGCGGGATCGGCCGCGGCTCGAAGCAATCGCGTTTGGTGCGCTCCTCGTTGTGAACCCGATCACGCTCGATGCGGTGAGGGCCGGGCATCCCGAGGAAGTGCTCGGCGGCGCGCTCGCGGTCATCGCCGTCATCTGCGCCGCACGAGGGAGGTCGCTCGAGTCAGCCGTCGCTCTCGGCCTCGCGATCGGCACGAAGCAGTGGACGTTGCTCGCAGTGATGCCCGCGCTGTTCGCCGCGCGGCCCGGCACCCGGCGGACGATCGGCGTGGTCGGCGGCGTCGTCGGAGTCGCGCTCGCGCTCAGCGCCCCTCTCGCCGACTGGAGCGATTACAGAGAGAAGGCGCACGCTCTCGGGCAGACCGAGATCGTCTCGCGCTACAGCGCCTGGTATCTCGTTTCGTCGAGCGCCGAGATCACCGTCCCCGACGGCGACACGCTCGACGCGATTCGACGGCTACCGCACGGTCTTTCGCGCGAGGACATCAGCCTCGCAATCCCGGGCGTTTGCGCAGCGCTCGTCCTCGTGGTCGCATGGCGGCGCCGGTGGAGGCTGCTGGAGGAGGAAGCAATGGCGCTCCTCGCGATCTCATTCGTTCTGCGGGTCGTGCTCGACAGCACCGTTCTTCTCTACTACCTGGCGCCGATGCTGTTCGCGCTCGCGTGGTGGGAGGTGCGCCTACGGGGCTCACCGCTCGGTGCCGCTGCAGCGGCAGCGTTCGCGTGGCTTCTCTTCCGTCAGGTCGACGAGCTGGCGGGGATCGTCAGCGCTGCGCTCTTCGCAGCCGGATGCGCTGCGATCTGCGCGTGCGTCGCACTTTCACTGCGGCGCCCGGTCAGTCATGGCCCCTAGTCCCGGGGAAGCCGGCCTACGGCCCTCGTCGATGCAAGTCGGTCGGCACGGCCCTTCGCGCTCACGTACCATTCCGAGCGTGATTGCCCGACTCCTCGCGATCGTTCTCTGCATGGCCGCCGGGATTGCCGGAGTGCTCTGGGTCTCCCTCGAGCTCGTCGGAGCCGTCTCGAAAGGTGCTGACTCGGCGTGGTACATCGCGCTCGGGCTCTCGATCGTCGCTGTCGCCGTCGTCGTCTTCGTCACGGCGCGCTCCCGCTCCCGCGGGATGATCGGGCTCACCGCGGCCACGACCGTGCTTCTCGTCGCCGTGGTTCTCACATACCCGACGGAGGGCGAACCGTGCGCGCCCGGCGGCGGTCAGGCCGTCGCCACGGATACCGCGAGCGAGGATCCCGGCGACGGCATCCAGGTCGACGACCCCGACGTTCCGGAAGCCCCGGCCGACTGCAAGTAGCGCCCTGAGCCCTCCGTGGTGGAGGAGCCTCAGTCGTAGGGCTCAACCGAGGATGCAGAGGGATCGCGTACCACGTGAGGCCGAGCGGGATGGCGCTCGCCGTGGTGGCCGCGAGCGCGGCTCCATTGCGCAGCCCGTGGTTTTCCCGCACCCGGTCGCGGGAGCAATGCGGATGCTGACTGGCCCTACCGCAGTGATAGTGCTTGCAGACCTCGAAGGCTGACGGTGAGGAAGTTCACCTACGAAGGAGATTCGCGATGATGGATGGCTGGTACGACGGCATGAATGGGGGCTGGTGGATCCCGATGATGGTGTTCTGGGTCGTCC
This sequence comes from Gaiella sp., assembly GCF_039915195.1. Taxonomy (GTDB): domain Bacteria; phylum Actinomycetota; class Thermoleophilia; order Gaiellales; family Gaiellaceae; genus Gaiella. Next base: position 15,933 of record NZ_JBDSNT010000056.1, on the reverse strand, counting down.
TGATCGCAGCGATCGCCTGGGCGGGAGTTCGGCTCGTCGCCCGGCCAGGCCCGGCCGGGCACTCCGCCCCGGCGGACGAGCAGCCGAGGCAGATCCTCGAACGGCGCCTCGCAAATGGGGAGATCGACGCCGAGACCTACGATGCGCTGCGCGAGAAGCTTCGCGTGACGCTCTAAAGGCGGGCGGGAGTCGTGTTGGGTAAGCGAACCGCCGCTCTGGTACTCGTCGTTGCGCTCGCCGTCCTTGCTGGGTCGGTCGCGTGGGCGTTCGGCCAGGGTGGCGACCGGGGCTGGAGCATGTCGCGTATCGGCCCGGGGATGATGGGCTACGCCGCGAGCGGGAGCGGAGCGCCGGTCGACGACCTGATTGGCGCGAAGCGCCAGGCGCAGCGCTTCGCCGACAGACTCGACCTGCGCGTCGGCGAGGTGATGCGGTTCGAGAGCAACTACTATGCCGAGCTCGTCCAGCGGAACGGCGCGAGGGCGACGGAGGTGCTCGTCAACCCGGCGACGGGCGCAGTCTTCCTCGAGTACGGCCCGGCGATGATGTGGAACACGCGCTACGGCATGATGAGCCGAAACGCTGGGGCGGGCGGGATGATGATGGGCGGCGACTCCGAATCCGGCGGAATGATGGAACGAGAGTACCGTGGAGACCCGACCTGGGCGCCGTCGCCCGAGACCACGAGGCCGAGCATTTCGGCCCAGGAGGCCGAAGCGGTCGCCGCTCGCTGGCTCGCGCGCGAAGGGAGCAAGCTCGGTGCCGATACGGCCGACGCTTTCCCCGGCTACTACACCTTGCACGTCCTCGAGGGCGAACGGGTCGCTGGGATGCTGTCGGTGAACGCGTACACGGGTGCCGTCTGGTCACATTGGTGGCACGGACGGTTTCTCTCGATGAGCGAATGACGACGGCCGGCGCAACGGAGAGATAAGGGCGCCCCCCAAAGGAGTTGTGCCGGAACAGGGCGCGGTGCCGGAGGAGCACCGTCCCAACAACCGGTGAGCCTTCACACGCTCTTCACGCGCCACCTTCACCGTACCCGTCACCCCGAGCGATGCCGATGACCGATTCTGAAACCACCCGCGACCCTCACAGTCACAGCGGCCACGGGCGCCATGACGGCTTGCACCCGCTGACCGTGACGCTGCACGTTGGCGGCCTGAGCTACGCAAGTGAAACGGCTGTTGTCGAGCGGACGCTCGCTCGGCGTCCCGGAGTGCTCGCAGTCGAGGCCAACGCGGTATCCCAGACCGCGACCGTGAGGTTCGACCCGGCGCTGACCTCTGTCCATGATCTGCGCGGCTTCGTGGAGGAGTGTGGGTATCACTGCTCCGGCCAGTCGGTGCCGGGTCATGTCTGCGACCCGATGCGGGAGCCGGGGAGCGCTGCGGTCGCCCCCGCCGACGGGCACGAGCATGCGTCGCCGGCAATAGAGGCGGCTGCTCACGACCACGCGGCGATGGAGCGGGCCGATGGCGGACACGGTGACGGCCATGGGGGGCACGCGGGGATGTCGATGGCGACGATGGTTCGCGATATGCGCAACCGCTTCCTCGTAGCGGTCGCGTTCGCCATTCCGATCGCAGTCTGGTCCGAGCTCGGCAATCGAGTGTTCGGTGGCGTTCCGCCGACGCCGTTTCGGATCCGGGTCGACGTCTGGGAGTTCCTGCTGAGCCTGCCGGTGATCCTCTACTCGTGCCAGCTCTTCTTCGTTGGTGCCGTGCGTGCGTTGCGGGCGAGAACCCTCGACATGATGGTGCTCGTCGCAGTCGCGATCGGCACGGGCTGGGTGTACTCGGTTGCCGCGACGTTCGTGATCGAGGGCGAGGTGTTCTACGAGGCGGTTGCGTTCCTCGCCGCGTTCGTGCTGCTCGGCCACTGGTTCGAGATGCGGGCCCGCGGTGGGGCAAACGAGGCGATCCGAGCGCTGCTCGATCTGGCGCCGCCGAAGGCCACGGTGCTCCACGACGGGGTCGAGCTCGAGGTGCCGACCGCGGAGGTCGTCGTCGGCGACCTGCTTCTCGTTCGCCCGGGGGCGAAGGTGGCAGTCGACGCGGAGGTGGTTCAGGGTGAGAGCTCGGTCGACGAGTCGATGGTGACCGGCGAAAGCATGCCGGTGTCGAAACATCCCGGTGAGATGCTGATCGGCGCCACGATCAACAAGAACGGAACCTTGCGCGCCCGTGCGACCGCCGTGGGGGCGGATACGGCGCTTGCGCAGATCGTGAAGCTCGTCCAGGAGGCGCAGAACTCGAAAGCGCCGGCGCAGCGGCTCGCGGACAGGGCAGCGTTCTGGCTCGTCCTCGTCGCACTCTTCGGCGGCCTCACCACGTTCATCGTCTGGAAATTCGTCATCGGCGCCTCCACGCAGGAAGCCCTCGTCTATGCGATCACGGTCGTCGTGATCACCTGCCCCGACGCGCTCGGACTCGCGACTCCGACGGCGATCATGGTGGGCACGGGCCTCGGCGCTCAGCGCGGGATCCTGTTCAAGAACGCAGTGGCGCTCGAGCAGATAGCAAAGCTCGACACCGTCGTCCTCGACAAGACCGGCACACTGACGCGCGGCGAGCCGCAGGTCGTTGCAATCGAAACGGGCGAGGGTATTGCAGAGGACGAGATCCTGAAGCTCGTCGCCGCCGTCGAAGGTGAGAGTGAGCATCCGCTCGCGCAGGCGATCGTCAGTGAGGCCGAGTCACGAGGACTGGGCACGGTTGCGGTGTCGGGATTCGAGTCGGTTCCGGGCCACGGAGTTCTCGCCACCGTCGGCGGCATGCAGCTCGCGGTCGGGAACGCCCGCCTGCTCGAGAGGGAGCGGATCGACCTTGGCGAGCTGCTCCCTCGAGCCCGCGCCCTTGCCGCCGAGGGCCGCACCGTCGTCCATGTTGCGCAGGATGGGAAGGCGGTGGCGCTGATCGCGATCGCAGACGCTGCCCGCGAGACCGCGTCCGCCGCGATCGGAGCGTTGGAAGAGCAACAGATCCGGCCCGTCATGCTGACCGGTGACAATCGCCAGACCGCCGAGCAGATTGCCTCCGAGCTCGGAATCGAGACGGTAATCGCCGACGTTCTCCCGGGCGACAAGGCGAATGTCGTCAAGGATCTTCAGCAACGAGGGAACGCCGTCGCGATGGTGGGTGACGGTGTCAACGACGCTCCTGCGCTTGCTCAGGCGAACGTTGGCATTGCGATCGGCGCCGGCACCGACGTCGCGATCGAGACCGCGGATGTCGTGCTGATGCGCTCCGATCCACTGGATGTGGCCACCGCGATCGCGATCGGTCGCGGAACCGTACGCAAGATGAAGCAGAACCTCGGCTGGGCGATCGGCTACAACTCGCTCGCGATTCCGGTCGCCGCGGGCGTGTTCTCGAAATGGGGCTTCACGCTGCGGCCAGAGATCGCCGCGATCTCGATGTCGGGTTCGAGCGTACTCGTCGCGCTCAACGCGCTCTCCCTGAAACGTCTGAGGATGCCACATCGGGAACGAACGGGCGACGAGGATGCGTGATGCACCGGTACGGACTCCGGGTCCGCACCCTCCGGTCGGGTCAGGACATGAATCCCTCGTGACAGCAATGAAGCAGTTTCCTCTGAATTGCAGGCCAAATGTGAGTTCCGTGGGCACGGGCGTGTACGATCCTTCGCGATGATCTTGCTTCGTCAGACCATCGAGCGTGGAATGCGACGGCGCTGGCTAGGCCCGCTCTTCGTGCTCCTCTTCTGCCTCATGCTCGCGCTGCTGTTCATGCACGCGGTGCAGGACGGTCATGATGTGGGGACAGAGCTAGGCCCGTTCTGCGTCGGTCTGACGATCATGTTCAGCCTGATCGTGCTGATCAGGCTCGGCTGGCGGGTCGTCGTCCAGATTGCTGTCGGACGCCCGGGCCGCGCTCCCCCCGTTGCACGGTTCCTGCCGCGTTCACCGTGCGCTGCTCTTCCTGGCAGCGCGCCTCCGCTCCGAATCTGACATGCGAGCGCCCCTGGGCGCCCAGCCGTGTCCCTGTCGCTCGTACCGGAGGTCGCATGTCGTTTTCGCATTTTCGCGGTGGAACCCGCACTCAACAATTCAGGCTCAGCACCACACTTCCCGTTGTCGCGGTCGTGAGCGTGCTTGCGGCTCTCGTCACGGCCGTTGGCGCGGGAGCCGACCCGTCGATCCAGGAGAAGCGCGCGCAGGCGCAGGCGATCCTCGAACAGGTTCAGGTGCTCGACGACGAGGTCGGTGACGCTGCAGAGCGCTGGAACGGCGCCAACTACCAACTCGGGCAGATCAGCGCCGAGCTCACCTCGGCGCAGGCCGATCTGGTGCGTGCGAAGCGTGGCGTGAAGACCTCGCAGGCGCGTGTTGGTGCGCGGCTGCGGGAGCTGTACGTGAACGGCGACTCCGCCGGCGCGATCGAAGTGCTCCTTGGTGCCACGAGCCTGCAGGAGATCGTTGAAGTCCTCGATGCGAGGGAGCGCGTCACGGCGCAGGATGCGCGGATCGCGAAGGAGCTCGAGACGTATCGTGTCCGGGTCACGAAGCGCAACGAGCAGTTGACCCGGGCGCGGGCGCTGCAGGCCGAAGTCGTCCGGAAGCGGACGGCGGAGCGGGCAGCGATCGCGGCAAAGCTCGCGACACGCAAGCAACTTCTGTCGTCGGTACAGGAGGAGGTACAGAAGCTCGTCGCACAGGAACAGGCGCGACAGGCCACGTTGCGGCGTCAGGCAGAGCAGCAGCAGGCCGCGGCGGCGGCCGCGCGGCAGCGAGCGGCGCTTCTGGCGCAGCAGGCGCAGCAGGCGCTGCAGAGTGCCGAGGCCTCCGCGGCCGACGCATCGACGTCGACGCCCGATCCGGTCGCTCCGAGCGACGCGGCGCCCACCCCTGAGGCGGATCCGGTGATCTCGGTCGCGCCTCCGGCCGACGCGAGCAAGGGTGCGCAGGTCGTCTCCATCGCGATGCAGTACCTCGGAATCAAGTACGTGTGGGGAGCAGCGTCTCCATCGGTCGGCTTCGATTGCTCGGGACTGACGATGTACGTCTTCAACCAGGTCGGCGTCTCGCTCCCGCACTACGCTGCCGCCCAGTTCGGCATGGGCACATCCGTCTCGAAGGATCAGCTGCAGCCCGGCGACCTTGTCTTCTTCCGCGGCCTCGGCCACATGGGCATGTACATCGGCGGCGGCAACATGATCCATGCTCCGCGGACTGGCGACGTCGTCAAGATCTCGTCGATCTATGACTCGTATTACGTCGCGAACTGGGTCGGAGCCCGGCGGGTGCTGTGAAGGCTGGGCCTATGCCTGCGAGCGCCTCCCGGGTCGCCTGGATTCGGAACGTCCAGGCACGCGGGCGTTCGGCGTCGCGCGACTGTGCGACAATTGCGGGGCACGTCGGAGTTCCAGCACGCAGGGCGTGGGTCGGTACTGAAGGCGATGCCGCAACTGCGGCAGTCGGGAGGCGACGATGAAAGGCTCACAGAAGCCGAAGAAGACGGGCAAGAAGGCGCCGCAAAAGACGATGAAGGAGAAGAAGGCCGACAAGCGGGCCGCTGCGAAAATGTCTCGCACGATGGACGTCTGATCCTGAGGGCGCCGCCTGGATGAGCGGGCACCGCGAAACCGAGGCTGCCGGCGAGTACCGCCGGCTGTTCCCTGACCTGCCGGAGGCTGTGTTCGAGTCGCTCGCGTTCGAGCGGCTCGCCCCCGAGGAGATGCGCGCCCGGGCTGCCGAGGGCTTCGCCGAACTCGACCGGCGCAGGACGACCCGTGATTTCTCTCCCGACGCGGTGCCGCGGGAGTTGATCGAACTCGCGATCAAGAGCGCCGGCACGGCCCCGTCAGGGGCACACCGGCAGCCGTGGACGTTCGTCGCGGTCAGCGATGCCGCGTTGAAGGCGCAGATCCGCGAGGCGACCGAGAGCGAGGAGCACCGCACGTACACCGAACGCATGCCCGACGAGTGGCGACGGGCACTCGCGCCGCTCGGCACCGACTGGGTGAAGACCCACATCACCGATGCCCCATGGGTCGTCGTGCTCTTCAAGCACAACTACGAGATCATGGAGGATGGCTCGCATGCGAAGAACTACTACGTCTCGGAGAGCGTTGGCATCGCCGCCGGGCTGTTCATCGCCGCCGTGCATCACATGGGGCTCGCGACGCTGACGCACACCCCGAACCCGATGCGATTTCTGAGCGACCTGCTTGCGCGTCCCAAGAACGAGACGGCCGTGTTGCTCTTCCCGGTCGGCTACCCGGCAGACGACGCGCTCGTACCGAAGATCGAGCGCAAGTCTCTCGCCGAGATCTCCGTGTGGTTCGATACCCCGGGTTACGCGGGCGCGGCGAGCACCGCGGCGAGCAGGTCGTCCAGCTGCGCGGTCGCAACACAGACGGAGGTGTCGGCGGCGCCGTAGTACAGCCTGACTTGACCGCTCGGCTCGTCGTGGACGAGCCCGCAGGGGAAGACGACATTCGGTACGTCCCCTTCGCGCTCGTACGGACGATCGGGGCCGAGAATCCACTGCGGGAGGCGGTGCAGCACGCGCGTTGGCTCCTCCAGGTCGACGAGGGCGAGGCCGACGCGATAGATGCCGCCGCCGAGGGTCTCCTTGACGCCGTGATAGATCACAAGCCAGCCATGCTCGGTTCGCAAGGGCGGCGGCCCGAGCCCGATCCGGAGTGAGTCCCACCAGGCGCCGAAGCGGGGCTGTAGCACCTGCTCCGGGGCGCTCCAGTTGTGGAGGTCGGGGGAACGAGAGAGAAGGATCTCGCCGTGAGACCCACCCGACTCGGTCTTCGGGCGATGGAACAGGATCCACTTGCCGCGAACGCGACAGGGGAGCAACGCTGCGTTCTTGTCGTCGGACTGACGGATGATCCCGTGGCGTCGCACCGTGCGGAAGTCCTCCGTGGTTGCCAGAAACACCGCGGGGCCTGCGGGGCCGTATGCGGTGCACGTGATCGTCCACCGCTCGTGCTCGGGGACGTAGACGACGCGTGGATCCTCGAAGCCCCAGAGCTCGCTCTCGATGCCCGGGGTCGGCGCGAGCAACGGGGTCGCGTCGATCGTCCACCCGTCGAACCCGTTCGGCGAGCGCGCGACAGTAAGGTGCGAAACGCCGGTGAGGTCCTCGACGCGAACGAGCAAGACCGTCTCACCGTCGACCTGTGTTGCCGCGGGGTTGAAGACGGTATTGACGGGATACGGCCAATCAGCGGCGGTCAGGATCGGATTCGCCGGGTGACGCTCGAAGAGCTCGCGGCTGCTCATGCCGCCACTGCTGCGCGCGTGCGATGACGGAGAACGGCGGGCAGCCCTGCGATGTCGAGCAGAAGCGCCGCACGATGGAACGCAAGCGTCGACTCCGCTCCCTCGTTGTCGTTCGTCGCCTCGCTGCCGAGCCCGTCGCTGCAACCCCCCGTGGCAAAGTCGTACAGCGGCCGGTGGAGGTGGTTGCGGCCGAAGAACCAGTCGAACGACCGCTGCGCGCGGAGCCCGTGCTCGGGATCGCCGCTGACGGCAAACGCCGCCAGTTCGGCCTCGACGAATGCCGATGCGTCGAGCGGTTGCTCGTCGCCCGCGCCCGGAGCCGGTTCGTCGCGGTGGCGGCCTCCATGGCCCGTCAGGCGGAGGGTTCCTTCCCGGAGCCCCGATTCATCCCCGAGCCACCGGAGCGTGGTAAGGCCTGTCTCGGTCAGATCGCTTCGGCCGAGAGTGGCCCCCCCGACGATCAGAGCATGTGGGAGTCGTGCGTTGTCGTAGGCGAGGGCATCTTCGAACCAGTGCCAACCGTCACCTGCCCTGGCTGCGTACGCAGCCATCAGCTGGCTCATCACGCGTTCCAACAGCTGCCGGGCTTCCGGCCCACGCCGATCGGGGTCGAGGCGCGCGAGGCCAAGGGCTGCGTAGGCGCCTGTTCGAAGCGAGGCGTCCTCGGGGATCAGATGCACGATCGTATCGAGCAACCGTTCGGTTGGAGCAACGACCGAGGGCACCCACGCCGTCGAGAGGATCTCGCCAAGCGCCCACACGGAGCGGCCGACATGATCCCCCAGGTGCGGCTCATCGAGCCAGCGCCGGTCGTACCCCATGAAGTTCCTCATGCCGACGAGTGGGTCGGTTGCATCCTGCAGGAACGCGAGCGAGCGGTAGAGGGTCGATGTCCACACCTGCTCCTGGCCGCGGCGGGCGAGTTCGAGCGCGACAACCGCAAGTCGCGCCACGTCGTCGACGCAGTACCCACTGTGACGGTTCGGGATCACGCCGTTCGCGTGCTGGATGATCCCGACGTCGTCGACGAGCGTGAACAGATGATCGCTCCGCAACCCGACAAGCCGCTGGTCGATGCTCAAAACCGACCGACGCCGGCGCGGGGCGAGATCGACCGCCTCCTGGAGGACGACGGCAGTTGCCGCGGCAACGGACGGCCAGGCGAGTTGGCTCCCGATCTTCCGTGCCTCCGCGCGGGCCGCGGAGAGGTGCTCCGGCTCCTCGATGTACCGACAAACCGCATCCGCGAGAGCAGCCGGATCGGCGAAGGGCACGATCGTGCCCGCACCCGAGCCGAGCATGTCCTGCGCATACCAGTACGGAGTCGAGACGACGGCGCAACCGGCGGCTATGCCGAAGGTCAAGGCACCCGACGAGATCTGCTCGCGTCCTCTGTACGGCGTCACGAACACATCGGTTTCGGCGAGCAGGCCGGCGATCTCCTCGATGCTGAGGAAGCGGTCGTCGAACTCGACGTGGTCTTCGAGACCGAGATCGAGGACTGCCTGCTCGAGGCCGAGGCGGTAGCGCTCTCCCTCCCGATGTGCGATATCGGGATGCGTCCGGCCGGCGATCACGTACAGGACATCGGGATGGCGCTCGACGATCGCGGGCAGCGCCTCGATAACCGTCTCGAGTCCCTTGCCAGCCGAGATCAAGCCGAAGGTCGAGAGCAGGAACCGCCCGCCGTCGGCGCCATACGTCGTCCGCATCGACTCTCTACCGCGACGGTCGCGCTCCTGCGCGTAGGTATCCGCGCGCTGCCTGATCACGGGTGGCGCGCCGTGTGGGACGACCCGGATCTTGTCTGCCGTACAGGTACCTCCGTCGACGAGGAGACGCTGCGCCGCCTCGGTCATCACGATCACGAGTTCCGCCTCGCGACAGACAGCCGCGAGCACCTTCGCCTGGTGATCGGTCGGCTCGGACAGAACCGTGTGCAACGTCACGACGAGCGGCTGGGTCAGCTCCTCGACGAGCGACGAGATGTACTCGCCGTCGCGACCCCCGAAGATGCCGTACTCGTGCTGGAGGAGCACGACGTCGACATCGAGGTGTCCCAGGAGGCGAGCCGCACGCGTGTAGTCGCCGCGAGCCGCCTGGGCGATCGTCGCTGTCACCCCGGGCCGCTGCGGGCGCGACGGCTCATTGACGATCACGACCTTCTCGACACGGTCGATCTCGTCCAGGCCGAGCAGAGCCGAACGAACGTCGGCTGCAAACGACCCGATGCCGCATGCCCGCGGTGGGTAAGTGGAGACGATCGCGGTACGCAAGTGCCCGCGTCCCTTCCGTAGAGATTCCGGCGCGGCACGTGAGGTCAGCACCGCCGGTTCCCCCTCACCGTAGCCGACATCGAACGACGGGCGAGCGGGAGAGACCCTCTAGAGCAGGTTGGTACCCCGTTCGACGAGATCCTCCGCTTCGACACCGGCCGCGCCTCGCTTCTCGACGACCCAGTAGCGATCGCGGCGCTCGACCACGGCCTCCAGCTCGGGGCTCGTGTGCCAGGGCTCGGGGAAGACGACGAATCGCCTGTCGTTCGCGCGCACCGTTTGGTATTCGCCCGCAGAGAGCTCCACGAGCAACGAGCAACTCGTCTGCTCGCATTCGCAGACGAACTTCTCGTGTGGTTCCGAGGAACCGGTAATGACAGCGAGATCGTGCAGACGTTCGTTGACCTGACGGAAGAGATCCTCGTTGCGAGCGGCCCGCTTCTCTCGTTCCTCGCCTGACACCCAGGCAGCCTACTCGACCGACGACCCGAGCCCCTTTCGAGCGGGGCTCGTGCGTGAATCCTGGCACGGACATCCGGCGAGCGGCTCACGACTCGTTGACGATGATGAACCTGATGGGCACTCCTTCGACGCTTCGATGAGGAGCGTCCTTCGTTGCCATGTGCTCGACGATACCCGCGTCGTCATCGCTCCTGACGGCGACGATGATCTCGTCTGCAGCGAACGTGGCGAGCGCATCGCGAATCGCGAGAGCCACGTCTGCCTCGCCGGCGCTCGAGCTGACCGCGTGCCCGGGGAGCGCTGCAGCGGTTTCGGCCGCAACTTCCTCGGCGTGGGCGAACGCTTCCTGGTCGTTCGCGAGCCAATCCAGGAAGCCCTGACGAACCGCAGGAACGACGACCTTGATCGTGTCGTTCGGCCCCGTGTGTTGGCCGAGCCTGTCGCCCGCGTTCTCGACCGTGCTCAGAACCAGGATCCTTCTGCCGCCATCTCGCGCACCCTTCCGAGCGGGGATTGCGGTTTCGTTCATGCTCGGCTCCCTCGTGCACCAAGAAGTGCGACCACGACCGCGACGAGGAGCAACAGGAAGATGAACTTCGACAGCGCCAGACCGCCGGCGACCGCGAACACGATGAGCAGCAAGACGATGATCCAGAGCATGGGAAAGGCCTCCTATGGGTATCTGAACGGTTCAACAGAGATCTACCCGTGGCTGCGGCGCGGCAAACACGACGGCGGTGACGTTTACGTGACAGCGGTTCCCTACAACCAGTTCTCGATTCCCAATGAGCAGGCGACCGGTTCAGACGGCTGGACGACGCTCGAGTTCCGCCAGGTCGGCGGCTTCCCGGCAAGCCAGAAGCAGACGCTGCTCGTGATGTTCGCTCGCGCACGCAAGACCGGCGAGAATCTGCTCGGTGGGATCTCAACCCGACGGCTGGTTTCGTTCCGCGTCACCCGCTAGGTCGCGCGGTCGATCGGGCTGATCAGGCCTCGCCATGAACCGGGATGCCCCAGGGGAGGAGCCTCTGGTTCATGGCGAGGCCGAAGTGCGTGAAAGGGCCTGGCATCCCACGGGGCTTTGTTGCGGCGCGGGATACCATCGGTGTGTCGCGCAGGCGAACCCTCACCTCGACATTCCCCCGAACGATCGGAGCGCCCCGCGTGCACAGCCGACCACACTCCTGATAGGGAGTAACGGGCTCATGGCTTCATCCTTCCCGCCCTTGGCGCGTTCACACCGCCCCGCCACCGTGACCCGCTCGATAGGGGCCGACACGGTCGATCGCGTCCAGAAGGGGCTGCTCCCCGGGTCGGAATACGAGGTTACGTGCGAGAGGCATCTGGTGAGACGTGCTCTCCAGGATGTGCATGAGATACCCCGCCGTGTTCGGGAACACGACGATGTCGCCAACATCGACCCCCATCGGGAAACGCATGCGTCGCCACGAGAGCAAGTCTCGTTCGATGCAGTACGCACCAACAAGGTAGCCCTCGATTGGACCGACCTCCACGTCGTCGTCGCCCCGACCGCCCGCGCGTAGAAGCAACGGATCGACGAGGAACTCGTCGGAGCTCGACCGGCACTGGGTTCGGTTCATCATCAGGCCGATCAACCACGTTCCATCGTGCCAACGTTTCCGGAACTCGACTCGCGCCGCTGTCAGGCCGCACCCGTCGAGCAGCGATCGTCCGGGCTCACAGCGGAGCTGCAGCCCGCGTATCCGTAGTGCATCGGCGGCGATCTCGGCTCCCCGCGGCAGCCCGAGCGTTCCGGTGAGAACCTCGGTAAGCCACGGGCCTCGGATCGGATCCTGGTAGTACGGGTACAGATTCGGCTGGCCGAGGACCTCGCCGGCGTGAGCCGTTAGCCCCAGGCCGTGCCCCTCGAACGTCAGGGGTTCTCGTCGGCCGAGCACCGCAGCTCGGTGGTCCGACCAGAAACGATCCCAGTCGCGAGCATCGTCGAAGTAGCTCATGGGAATGCCCCCTCCGATGTCGATGAACGTCGGTCGATGACCTCGCGCCCGGAGTGCCTCGATGAGCTGCACGCACTCGGCGAGCGCCGACACGCGTTCGGCAGCGTCATAGCCGTCGAGGTGAAAGTGGACACCGACGATCGTGAGTGGCTGCTCCACGCCCGCTGCCCAGAGACGATCGACCATCGCGAGAATCTCACCGGTCGTGAGGCCGAAGCGCGTCTGTCGGCCAGCCAGTTGCGGAGCCAACCTGGGCGCCACAGGTACGTTCTGGCCGAAGCGGCGAGCCGCATCGATCAGCAGTCGTAACTCGTCCTCGTTGTCGATCACGACAGTGGCCCCTGAGGAGGCACAGAGATCCAGCAACGCGGTCGGCTTCACCGCGGCGCTGACGACGATGTCGGCAGCAGAGACGCCAAGATCCAGCGTCTGACCGAGCTCCTGCTCGCTTGCCACGTCGACTCCGAGCCCGAGCTGGTGCGCTCTCTCGACGAACGTCAGGGCCTTGTTCGCTTTGCGCGCGAAGTAGATCTTGAGGTCGACGCGCGCCTTCGCTGCCGCGTCCATGAGCTCGCCCACGTTGCGGGCAACGGGGGACGAGTCGAGCAGGTTGAGTGGCGAGCCGTAGCGATCGAGCCATCCCGCCAGCATCATCGGCTGCCGACAGACGTTCGTCTGCCAGGGCTCGAGCCGAGCGGGCAACGCGACGACTCCGGCACAACGGGAGCGCAGGTCGTCAACGTGAGGGTCGCCGATGCGGCGGTTCACGAGGCGTCCGAGCCCAGCCGCCCACCAGCACCGACGGCGACACGGGAGGTGGAGAGGCTCCGCTGGACGATCCGAGTGGCCCAGCGGTCAGCCAACGGGTGGAGCGTGCGACTGAGGGTGTCGTTACCGATTACCGCGTCTTCTGTTGGTCGCCCGATGGCGGCAAGACCGGGAGTGCGAGTGCCGCCGGATCCGCGGCAGCCGCCATCCGTGTCGACATCGATGCCGCGACGGCCAGGAAGAACGCGCACGTCGCCGTCAGCGAGAAGCTGGGCGAGCAACCCGGTGTGTCTGCCCTGCGCCCCTGGGCCGGGGAGGACCGCGTCGACGACAACGTCGACGGCCCGCTCACCGATCTCGGAGCGAAGAACGGTGCTCCCGTTGTCGCTCACGAGTCGCGACGCAGCGACGCACGACACGTCTACTCGGCCCGCCTCGATCAGGGCGAGCAGCTTCGCCGCATTCAGTGGCGAGGGTCCGAACGAAACCCGTTCCGCCTCGCCTGCGAGGGAACGGAATGGAGGCCAGTCACGATCGGCAAGGCCAACTCCGCCGAGCCGTGCGACGATCGCCGGGTAGAGCGACCGCCAGCAGTGTCCGAACGCCCAGGCGAGGTCGGGCGGCTCTAGGCCGGCACTAACGTCGAGCGAGCGCGTGAGCCTCTGCACGACGCCGGGACCGCCGGCAGCGGAGGCACCGTTCATGGCAGTCGTGAGCCAGGTGCTCAGAGCTCGCTCCGAGCAACTGTCCTCCTTGCCGCCTACGCACCGGAGGCTCGAACAGGTCGCCGCTACGAGGATCGGCAGAACATCGTCGCGCAGGTGGAGGGGCGCTTGAAGTGCCTGGAGTGCCGCTCGCGCACGTTGCGCTATCTCCTCGAGTGCCGTCGTTGCGGCGACTTCGCTGCCTGGCTTGGCCAGCATCGGTCGTCCGGTGCGCGAGAACGGGATGATCGTTCCCGCATCACCATCGCCCGGCACGTACCGCAACCGATAGGGATGGTCGAGAGTCTCGAACGAACCGCCTCGACCCTCGGTGAGCGCGAGAGCCGCGTCGACGAACGTGAGGGCGAATCCGCGAATCGCAACCGTCGCTCCCGCAGGCACCCGCTCCCGCGCGAGCCACTGCTCGACCGGGAACACGGCGGGTACGAGAGGCGCGGAGTGCTGCCACGCCTCTGCGAGGCCGCCGTCCCACGATTGCGCGTGACCCGTCGCAATCAGCACCTCGTCGTACCTACCCGACGAATCGGCGGCCTCGACGACCAAGCCGTCGTCGTTTCGGCGCACCGCGACGGCCGCAAACCGGCACACCTTCACCGCGATCGAGGGCGGGGTGTGCCGGAGCAGCGTTCCGAACCCCTCCGCCAGGTAGCGCCCGACGTCCGCTCGCGCCGGATAGAACTCGCCGCCGCAGCTTCCCAGGTTGTGCTGGTGCCAGGAAACGAACGAGTGTTGCAGTTCCCTGGGCACGGCTTCGTTGGTCGCCCCCCACATGTCGATCTTGTCGGCGGCAAAGTTCATCCGGAGGTATGCAGGCTGACCGGGGTCGTAGATCGGCCCGGCACCCGGGACGGAATGCGGCTCGAAGACGTCGACCTCAATACGGGCTTCGCTCGGTAGCCCGACGCCGTGATCGAGGAGACGTTCGAGTGCAAACATGCCCTTCGGACCGAGCCCGATGATGGCAACCCGGAGAGCCGGCGGCACCGCTAGGCCCCGGTCGAAAGCGCCGGGATTCCACGGCCCTCGACTCTCTCATCGAGCTGCCTCGCGCTGCAGCCCAGCTCCCGTTCCACCCACCGGTCGTCGTACACGGTACCGAGATAGCCCGTTCCCCCATCCGGAAGAATCGCAGCGCAACGGCTTCCGGATGCCATCGTCGGAGCTAGTGCTTCGAGGGCGACAGCGACGGCCCCCGATGATGCGCCGCCAAAGATCGCCTCCCGGGCGACGAGGCGTCGGCAGCCGATCACACAGTCGAGGTCGGAGGCGTGGACGAGGTGGTCGAACCACGCCCCCGTAGAAAGGTCGGTCGCGATCCCGGCCCCGAAGCCGGGAAGCAGCCGCCGCCCGCGAACCCCACCGAACAGAGCGCTACCGATGGCATCGACAGCGACGATCCGGGTAGGACGCTCCCGCCCCCGAAGGTAGTCGCAACAACCACGCAACGTCCCGGCTTTGCTCGTTGCTACGAACAGGTAGTCGAGGTCCCCGTCGAGCGCTTCGTCGATCTCGCGCATCGTCCCCTCCGCGTGGGCAGCCGGGTTCGAAGCGTTCCCGTACTGATCCGGCCAGTAGGAATCCGGAGTGCCTTCGAGGAGCTCGGCGACCAGATCGAGCCTGGCCGTGAGGAGGTCGCCTGTCACTGGATCGGGCTCGGAGACGACCCTGACTTCGGCGCCGAGCGCACGCATGACCCGCACGTTCGTCTCGTGGGCGCGATGGTCGACGACGCAGATCAAACGGATCCCGTGGTACCGGCACGCCTGAGCGAGGCCGACGCCCATGTTTCCAGAGCTCGACTCGATCACCGTTGTGTCGGTGGTGATCACCCCGAGCTCCAGGGCGTCCTGGATCATTCGAGCGGCCGGCCTGTCCTTGGCGCTGCCGCCGGGGTTTGCCGCTTCGAGCTTCGCCCAGACACGAATGTCGTTCCGGTCGAGGTAGCGGTCGAGGGCGACCAACGGTGTGTCGCCGATCGCCGCGAGGACACCGACTACCGGTGAGCGCGGACGCGAGCGGCTCGAGTCCGAGGATCGAGCGGTCGTCCGGTTCACACCGGGCTCCGCGAGCAGGCGATCGCTAGCCGACCTCGAGCTCCGGGTTGGGCTAGCGACGGGAGTACCCGAATCCGCCGAGAACGAAGAGCACGAGCAGGACGATCACGATGATCCAGAACACGGACATTGGTGGTCCTTTCGATTGTCGACCAGTACGAGTAAGGGACGGATTCCCGTTTCCAACGCTTCCCAAACAGGTCCGAGCGCGTACGTGAGTGACTCGTTCGCACGGGATGCGCGCCGCGAGTTTGAGACGACGAGAGGCGGGGTATCGCCCCTGTGGGAGTTGTCGGCAGGTTCAACAAGAGAGGACTCAAAATGAGCGACGAGGAAGCGAAGGGAATGCTGCGGGCCGAGTTCGTCAAGCTCCAGGCTCTGGACTACGGCGAACTTGTGGAAAGGCTC